>JBJTNQ010000032.1:0-31829 GCA_046074105.1 Sphingobacteriaceae bacterium
TTGATCACGATAATGCTTTTAATTCCGGCACGGCTTCCCGCGAAAGCGTGAACCAGGTAGACTTGTCCATTATCATCCCAAAGGGGGCAAGGGTCAATAAGGCCTTTACCGGCTTCTACCAATACCGGATCGGACCATGGACCAGCCGGATTTTTGGCTTTTGTTAAGTAGATCCCAAAATCAGGATCGGGGTAATAGATATAAAACTCTCCGTTATGAAAGCGTATAGCCGGCGCCCATACGCCATTACCGTGCTGGGTTTTAGAAAAGTGCTCGAATGGCGGCTGTCTTTTAAGGGCATGCCCAATGAGGGTCCAGTTCACCAGATCTTTTGAGTGCAGAATAGGTAATCCGGGTACGGCATCGAAACTGGAGGCAGTTAAGTAAAAATCGTCGCCTACGCGGATGGCATCCGGATCGGAATAGTCGGCATTTAATACCGGGTTTTTATAATTTCCATTACCCAGATCGGACACCCATACTTTAGAGGTTTGCTGTGCAGTCAGGGCAAGACTTGCTGTAATAAGAAATGCAGTGGCAATTAGTTTCATTTAATTGATATTAATCTAGGGGATTCCAGCTGGTGGCTCCGGCAAATATATTTGCTAAAGTATATTGTTTAGCTTCTTTTTTGGTCAGTTGTTTAGACCAAGCCACCCGCTCATTCTTTGAAGATCCGGGACCTTTAGAGCCGTACTCGGCATAAAAAGCGGTGAGATGATTCTCGTTTTTATTCCAGTCGTGCCAGCCTTCGGGTACAATATGCGCACCCATATCGGTACGAATAAACACGGTTCTGGCATAAGGTCTCCAGGGGCGGCCCAGGTATACTTTCTTTGCGGCAGAATCGGCGGTAAGCTTACAATCTATAAATACAAAGCCAAAAGCTTGTTTTTGGGTGGTAGACGCTGCGGTGATATAGGAATTCTTTTTGCTATTGATATGGCAGCGCTCAAAAACCACTGTTGAGGCACCAAAAATAAAATCGGTTGTACCCTCAATGTAACAATCTGCATAATACTGACGGCTGCTATCAACAGCCGGGAAAAGCGTATCCTGGTTACCTAAAATATTGCAGTTTTTTATCACTACCCTGTCGGCTTCTACATGCAGGGCTACCGCCTGGCCTACGGGGCCCGCCGAATTTTCGAAAGTGAGATTTTCGGCTCTAAATTCATTTCCCTGAACTAAAACCGTATGGGAAGTATAGGTATTGATGCCGTTTTTACCTGAATAATCATCATAAGTAATGATGGTTTTATCTTTGTCTTCGCCGATAAGGGAAATTCTAATTTTATGAGAAGGAATGATCAACTTTTCGCGATAGGTGCCATTTTTAATTTTAATAGATACTTGCACCTGCGACAAATCGCGAACAGCATTTACGGCTTCCTGAATAGTTTTGTAATCGGCACTGCCATCTTGGGCCACTGTAAAAGCGGTTGGATAAGTGGGCGTTTGTGCATTTGCGCACATGGCCAGAAATAAGAAAATACTGCTTAGTAAAGATTTCATGCTTTTGGTTTTTGGTTTTTTTTATTTCGGGTTGACGGGCTACGGGTTTTTGATTTTATGCTATACCTTTTACTTAGGGAATGACCACCCGTAATAGTTAACGCGTAATGAACAATAAAAAATTATTTCTTCGGATCCCATCCTTTGAATATTTTGTTAAGGGTGTATTCCTGAATTTCTGTTTCGTTTAACTGGTGCGACCAGGCTACCCGTGCTGCCGGGTTGGCGCCAGGACCGGTGCTTTTGTATTCTGCAAAGAAGGCTGTTTTTTCATTACTTTCTTTCCCCCAGTTATCCCAACCTTCGGGTTTTACCATTTTACCTAAATAACAGTTAATGTAAACGGCTTTAGCATATGGGCGCCATGGACGTCCAAGGGCATAAGAATGATCGGGCGCATCGCCGCGAATGCGGCTATTGATAAAAACATAACCGTACCGGGCCGTATCTGGCGATGAGGAAGCGGTATAATAACCTCCTTTTTTACCAAAAATATCGCAGTGATCAAATACTGCGGTAGAAGAACCGAAAATAAAATCGACAGTACCTTCGATATAGCATCGCTCATAATACTGACGGCTTGCTGCACCGTAAGTGTACAAGGTGTCTTGAAAACCGAGCATACGGCAGTTAATAAAACGAGCCCTATCGCCAGCTACTCTTAGTGCCACGGCCTGCCCTACCGGACCAGAAGAATTTTGAAATGTGATGTTCTCGGCTGTAAAATCGTCTCCATAGATAAAAAAACTTGCGGAGCCGGAGGTCCCGATTTCTTCACCAAATGTATTTTTTTTCTGAGCGTAGTCATCAAATGTTAAAATGGTTTTTTCTACGCTTTCGCCAATGAATTTCACCATTTGTTTAGAAGCCGATAGGTTTAACTTCTCTTTATAAATACCGTTTTTTATAAAGATAGTGGTATATACTTTACGCAAATCGGGTACGGCATTGATGGCTTCCTGAACAGTTTTAAAATTACCGCTGCCATCGGCAGCTACTACAAAATCGTAGGCTTGGGCTTTAGCGGAAATACCGATGAGCGAAATGAGGATATATTTTAAAATACGATTCATTATAATGTTTTCATGGCATTAAACACCAATTGCGCTACGGCTTTTGCACCTTCGGGCTGAAAGTGGGTATTATCTTTCTGCCCATCTGGATAGGCTACATAAAGTCCTTTATCGAAATTCATAAAGTATTGGTTAGTTACCAGTTCCTGCCCTTTGGCGGTAAAGGCATCGGCAGAGATCTGGGTAAGATCTATCAGTTTTACATTCAACTCTTTGGCAACTTCTCTCATGGCATTAGGGTACTCGCCATGAACTGATGGGCTTAACTTCCCTTCTTTCCAGGGATAATTACGACAAACGGGAGTAACCAAAATAGGTATGCCTCCTTTTTCGCGGGTCTGGTTTACATAGAGTCTCAAAAATTCTTTGTAACCGGTTAAGGTAACATAGCGTTCGGTCTTTTCTACGGCTCCATCGTTGTGCCCGAACTGGATCATCACGATATCATCCTTTTTTAAGGATCTGACAATTTCGGCCCATCGGCCTTCTTCAAAAAAGGTACGGGTACTGCGTCCGCCCCGGGCTTTATCTACTACCAGAACGGTATCCGTTTTGATCAGATTTCTAACTTGTGCAAGGTTACTCTTGGTAAACAGGTCCTGAAAAACTTGCCCCCATCCCATAATTGGATATTTTTTCTCCATGTAGCCTTCATCAAGAGAGTAATCGGCTACGGTTGAATCGCCGGCTAAATAAATGACCACGGGTTTTTTAGCCAGCTGAAAAGCTAAAAGAGGCAGAATGGCCAGCAGCCCAATTGTTTTGAAAAGGGTTTTCATGATTGAAATTATTTGAGGTGTTTGGCTAGTTTGGTTTTTGTTTCTTTAATTCCTTCTGCTACCAAAGCGGCCACTTGTTTAGCTCCCTCGAGGCTTAAATGCGTATTGTCTTGCTTCCCTTCTGGATAATTTGGATGGCCGGGCTCTACAAAGTTGAATAGTTTTTTAGAGGCTTCTTCTCCGGTTTCGGTCAACAATTTAGCTGTTTTAACTTGCATATCGATGAAGGGAACATGTAAAGAATCTGCTACTTTACGCACCACATCCGGATAGCCCATGTGGGTATCTTTTAGTTCTCCATTTTTAAAATTACGACGTGCAATAGGGGTCAGTAAAATAGGATTTGCCTTTTTTGCACGGGTTTCAGAGACGTAACGAATCAGGTAGGTTTTGTATTCTGCGAGGGTAGTTCCTATTTCAGGCTTATCTAGTTTTTCATCGTTATGTCCAAATTGAATCAACACAAAATCGCCGGGAGCAAGCTGATCGAGTACGGCCTGCCACTTATTTTCATTGATGAATGATTTAGTGCTTCTGCCATTAACCGCCCGATTATCGACCTTAACTTCTGAATCAAAAAAGGTCCCGAGTTCCATGCCCCAACCGGTTTCTGGAAAGGCTGCAGGCTTTTTAATGGAAGCGGTAGAATCGCCTACGATATAAACGGTCATCGCATCTTTTATGAATGTAAAAGAGAATAAAATAGCAGCCAGAACTACAAAAGCGGCTTTAAGGAGATTAAGTTTCATGATCTATTACTGTTTAAGTATAGTTTTTACAAAAAAGACGGGATTTTTATCCCGTCTTTTTTAATTATTTATTTCAGTTTAGTAAGTCCAGCGAGGGTCGCCAATTGCACCACCTGTAGTACTTGCCGTTCTCAATGCAGAACTAGAAGGCAAAGTGAAGGTAGTAGTGGTGGCCAGCCATCCCAGATCTATGGTTTGATTTGCAGAACCAGTTGGCAAAGTAAGGGCGGTACCTGCAGTAGTAGCGGTAAGCAATCCAAAGGTATTGTTATTATTAAAAGTAGTAGAATAGCCAGTACCTGTTGAACGAAGGGCTGCAGCTTGTACAGTGGTAGCACCCCTAGGCGTGTTTGCCAAAATACAATTCTGCATGGTAAAACTAACCGGATTGGTGTTTGCATCTAATACTGCATATTTGGCATTACCTCCAAAACCATTAAAAGTAGAATTGGTAATATTAATTACCGGAGCAGTTACTCCAGAAAGGAGGGTTGCGGCGGTAACTATACCGGCATAGCCACAATTATAAAAAGTAGATTTACTAACGGTAAGTGTAGTAAACTGCAATTTATCTAAGTGGAAGGTGTAATACGCCTGCCCGGCCGAGCCCATATCATAAACCAAAGAGTTATTTACCGTAATACCGGTAATTTTATGGTCTTTAGCAGCAGTACCTCTGTTGGCTCTTAAGAAGGCTGTGGTGGCACCATGTGCAATGCAGTTATCAACTACCACATTGGTAAATGTTGCTGCTGCTGCATCTGATGCGGTACCTACAAAATTAATAAAATAGGCTGCAGCTCCGGGAGTACCATCCAGTTCGAGGCCAGACAGGGTAAGTCCGGCACCGGTTCCTTTAATGGTAAATTCTTTAAAGTTTATTTTAGTATCGTTCGGATCGCCGGAAGTAGATTTCAGGGTGATGGTTTTTTCTAATATGATGGTAGCCGCTGCCTTTATATCATAAGTACCCGGATTTAATCCAATAACTGCACCATTTGCGGCAGCTGCTATAGTTGCAGCCAGATCATCTGTTGTAGAAATGGTGGTAGTATAGGTGGTTACCGGCAAGGTGGTTACCGTGGTAATGCCTTTACTTTTAGTACCCGAAAACAGTTCTGCAGTATATTGCTTTCCGCCAACCAATCCGGTTACTAACTTTAATCCGGCGGTTACATCGCCCGAACTTAAAGTAGCCGTAACTACACTACCGGTTGCGGGAGTTAATTTGATACTCGTTAAGGTAGGGTCGGTGGTTTTATAACGTAACGTTACCGAAGTCTCGCGAATCTCCGACTCTCTAACTGCCAGGAATAGCTGAATACCTGTTAGGGTAAAAGTACCAGAGCTATAGTATGGTTTAGATTCTGGCTGCCCCTCAAAGCTATTGGCCACAACACGTACATAATAAGGCGTTCTAACTGCTAAAACATCTTCGGTTACCGTCATACTGTTACCGGTTACGTCTTTAGCATACGCTATTGTAGCAAAATTGGCATCTTTAGAGAAGGCAACGGTATAAGTAAGTGCTTTGCCCGTAGAGAACAAAGGAGCGGCCCAGGTTAAGGTAGCCGAAGTTTCGCCGGCTACTACTTTGATATCGCTGGGCTTAAATAAACGCGGAGTTTCTAAGATCAGATCATCACTTTTTTCACAAGCTGTTATCAATACGGCAAGTGTAAAAAGCAAGAGTATATTTTTACCGATTTTATGAATTGTATTTTTCATTTTCTAAATATTTTAAGCAGTTAGTAACCATAGTTTTGAATCATCTTCGGATTTTCATTTAAAACCGCCTTAGGATAAGGGAACAATTCCTTTTTATTAGGTTCAAAATAAGTGGCAAATCCTGATGAAGGACCTGTAATTGCATTGGTTTCTGTAATAGCTGCTCTCCAGTTTTTTGTGGTATAACCAGATGGCGCCGTAGAACTGCCTGAACCTGGCGTAAACAACACTACCGAAGGAACACCACCGGAAAGATCGAGGCTGGCTACTTCAGATGATGTGGTTGCTGTTTTGTTATAAGCAGATTCTTTTGCATAAACATACATCGGAACATTTGCATAAGCCCCCACACCATTCATTAAATCGCGAAGTTTGCTGCGGGTTTCTGTGAATTTAGTATCAATTAAATTCCATCTGATGAGGTCGTATTTGCGGATAGCTTCTCCGCCAAATTCTAATAATCTTTCTTTAACAATGGCATCAAAGAAACCTGATTTTGTGGTTGGCGTAACCGGAATAGCATTCTCATAACCAGCATAAGCACGTTTTTGCACTTCCTGCAAAGCAGTAATGGCTAATGCAGATGGACCATTACCAATTTCATTATCTGCCTCGGCATACATGAGCAGAATATCGGCAAAACGAAGTATAGGCCAGTTGATGGCGAAGTTCTGAGAAGCGGAAGAGTTGTTAAACGCTGTCCACGATTTTCTGAACTTGGCATCGGTAAAGTTGTTTAATGCATTCAGAATTTTATTTGAAGTTGCTGTAATTTCAAAAATACCCAGGGTTACATCTCTACGGCAATCTTTAGTAGCATCGAACTCATAGAAATAAGTTGGAATGGCATTTAAGCCCCCGCCTCCTGAACCGAAACTGGAAGCTGAATTAAAACGGATACCGTTATAATATCCTAATTTACTATCGGTAGAAGCATTACTTCCGAAAGCGGCTACTTCAAACATAAGTTCGTTTGCAGAGTCGTAACGGGTTCCGTGTAAAGATTTAAACACGTTTTCATACACCGGGTTTAGGGTATGCTGACCGCGGTTATCCATAATATCTTTACACTCATCTTTAGCAATTTGATAGTACTTCAGGTAGTCTGCACGGCGTT
This sequence comes from Sphingobacteriaceae bacterium, assembly GCA_046074105.1. Lineage (GTDB taxonomy): Bacteria > Bacteroidota > Bacteroidia > Sphingobacteriales > Sphingobacteriaceae > JAIPAN01. The sequence goes on from JBJTNQ010000032.1 coordinate 6,962, forward strand.
CCATTAAGTGGGTATCGCTTCTTAAGGAATAGCCTCCTCTTGCTAAAGCAATTCTGGCTCTTAAGCCTTTAATAGCACCTTTTGTAAAACGGAAACTTCCATAATCGGCAATTTCGCTTCTCCAGGGCACTAAAGTTGCAGCCACTCTTAGGTCTTCAATAATCTGATCGTAGGTTTCATCTCTATTGCTGTTGGCAGGATAGAGTGATTCTGCATCAGATGCAGGGACAAATCTAGCAGGTACATCACCCCAGTTGCGAATTAATTCGAAATAGAATTGAGCTCTCAGAGCCAGGGCTTCGCCGTAATAGCGTTTCATTAAAGCCTGATCTGCAGCCGAACCACTGGTATATGCTTTAGACTGAGGAATGTATTTAATACAAATATTAGCACGTTCTATACCTTGATATAATTGGTTAAAAGGATTAACCAGATCGGTATTATCTGAACTGGCTCCGTACATACTAATTCCTCGTCTGTCTGCACTGGAATAAGATCCAGAGGTTTTAAAGTCATCGGCGGTAACGCCATATAAAGTTGATATACGACTGCCATAACCATTATCTCCGCAAAGTTTATTGTAAACTCCAATAAGGGCAGCGTTGGTATAATTTACACTCTCGAATACCACCGCCTCGGAAGAGGTTGAGGCTGATTCATAATCCAACACTTTTTTGCATGATGGTGTAAGTATCATTACCGCAATGGCGGATAAGCAAAAGATGGAATATATAAGTTTATTTTTCATTGTCTTTCTATGATGAAATGATTAAAATGTCAAGTTAATACCGGCCAATACATACCGACTACGTGGATAAGCTGCATAATCTATACCCGGTGTAAGCGGATTGGATCTGCGGGTGTTCGCTTCCGCATCGTAACCGGTGTATTTGGTGAAAGTGTGCAGGTTGTTTACGGTACCATATATCCTTAGCTTAGATATAAATCCGGAACGTTTAAGCAAACTTTGCGGCAATGAATAACCTAAAGTAAGGTTACTGATACGTAAGAAAGAACCGTCTTCAATGGCGTAAGAAACCAATTCGTAGTTGCCGGTAGTTGGGGTCCAGAGCGTAGTATTGGTATTCATTTCGGTTAAAAGCACTGGGTCTGTTACTTTCACCCCATTGGCATCAAAGTTTTTCCATCTGTTATTCATAGATGCCAACAGGTTATTATCTTTCATGTTATACTGAGTGGTAAACTCGATGGTGTTGGCATTATAGACTTTATTACCTACCGAGAAGTTCAGGAATAAACTCATATCGAAATTCTTGAAGGTAAATTGGTTGTTAAAACCTCCGGTAAATTTAGCCTGGCTGTTTCCTAAAACAGTTTTATCGTCATTGCTGATCATCATACTGCTGGAGCTTGACAATTTCTTCACTTTCATGTCGCCAGGCTGAGGATTTTTATTGCCTAACAATACATAGCTATTGGGCACATCGGTTTTTAAAGTATAGGTGTAAACTCCGGTACTTGAGTTTTGGGTGTAAGTAAAATCATCTACGGTATAACGTCCATCAGATACAAATCCGTAGAACTGCCCTACCGGTTTACCTACCTCAATTAAAAAGTCGGCTAAACTATTTACCCAGCCAGACTGTGCAACATAAGAAGTTACGCCACTCTGCAAGCCTAAAATTTTATTCTTATTAAATGATAAGTTAAGGCCCATGTTGTAGCTAAACTTGCTTGATTTGGCTACCACTGCATTTAATTGCAGCTCTACCCCTTTATTTTGGGTTTTACCCACATTCTGTTGCTGTGTACTGTAACCATTAATGGTTGGGATATTGGCATTTAGCAATAAGTCTTTGGTTTGATTATCATACAGATCAACATTTGCCGAGAAACGATTATTGAACAAATCGATATCGAAACCAATGTTAGAAGAAATGTTTTTCTCCCAGGTTACATTAGGGTTGGCCAATACACTTCCTGCAATTAATCCGGTAGTAACAGAACCATCTGAAGCGGCATAACCACCCGAGGTAGAGTTAGCCGAGAATAAAGTACGATACAGGTCCTGGCCAATGCGGTTATTACCTGCCATACCATAACTTGCACGAACTTTAAAGTTATCTAACCATTTCAGATTTAAATTTTTGATGAATTTTTCTTCAGTCACTCTCCAGGCCAGCTGTGCAGAAGGGAAATCGCCCCATCGCTTATCTGCTGCAAAATAAGAAGAGCCATCACGACGGTAATTAAGCGTTAATAAATATTTACCCTTGTAACCGTATGAAGTTCTGGCAAAAAAAGATAACTGACGAGATCCGCCTTCTGATGAAGTAGGTTTGTCTTGTACAGATCCTACCGGAGGCTCTGCCTTTTGTATACTTGCAAAAGCCTCTGATGCGGTAATGTTTAGCGGGAACCATTTAGTGGTGCTGCCGTTAGACTTTACATCATATTTATTTAATTCCTGACCTGCAAGAATTTCAAAATCGTGGTTTTTACCCAATTTAGGTTTAAAACTGATGGTATTAGTATTGATGAAGGTCGTTCCGTTGGAATTATCAAGTCCTACCACCGGCAAACCTGCATTGTTACGGGCTACTCCTGTTAAAGGACCACTAAAGCTGCTCACCTTTCTATCGGTAAAATTCATACCAATAGTAGATTTAAAGCTTAATGATTTAGTAGCCTGATAGCTGGCATAGGCACTAGTAATCATATCGGTACGATTATCGTACTTTAATTCCTGATAAGCTAAAGAGATAGGATTAGTTAAGAAGGTAGTTAAATAATCCATATCGAATAAGTCGCCACTATCGCCACCACCGGTATAAGGCTGGTAACGTACCGCATTTCTTAAACGGTTATTTCCCTGAGAACCAGTGTTGGTTGTACCTGCACCTTCTATTTGCTGTTTACTGTATCGAAGATTTACTCCAGCACGAATTTTATCGGAAACCTTGTTGTCAAAACGGAAGGATGCAAACGTACGTTTGAAACCCGACTCGAGCATAATTCCATCTTCTTTCGTATTGTTTAAAGTAAAATTATAGGTAGCCGTTTTATTTCCTCCTGATAAGTTAAGCACCTGAGTATTGGAAAATGCTTGGCGTCCAAAAACCTTATCCTGCCAATCTACATTGGGAATATTTTTATAGATATCCAGATCTTCATAAGTGCCGTATTTACTGGTGAACGCATCTTTTACCAATTGCGAAGTATTGTTATTGTACAATTCGTATTGGTATTGTACAAATTCAGACGGGTTCATCACATCAAGTTTATTTACGATCTGTCTTACCCCAGCATAGGTATCAAAAGACACTACCGTACGGCCATCTTTACCGCTCTTGGTGGTAATAATCACTACACCGTTGGCTCCGCGGCTTCCGTAAATGGAAGTTGAGGCCACATCTTTTAATACGTCGATAGATTTTATCTCGTTAGGCGATAATATAGACAAGGCGTTTTCTACCTGAATACCATCTACAATATATAACGGAGAGTTATCGCTGGTTAAAGAGCTTCCTCCACGTACACGGATAAGAATATCAGCGCCCGGACTACCTTCCGTAGTAGTTGCGGTAACCCCTGCCAGTTTACCGGCCAAGGCCTCGGCTGCGGTACTTACCGGAAAGTCGGCCAAATCTTTAGCCGAAATAGAAGATACCGAACCTGTTAAAGCTTCTTTAGCAACCGTACCGTAACCAATGCTAATCACTACTTCGTTTAGTGCCGTTGCATTTTCTACTAGTTCTACGTTTACCTGCTTTTTGGTTCCTACCTCCACTTCTTTATCGGTATAGCCTATTGACTTAAATACCAATACCGTTTTTCCCTCTGTAGGAATACTCAGTTTAAAAAGGCCATTGGCATCAGTACTTACCCCGATTTTTGTTCCTTTAATGGTAACAGTTACCCCGGGAAGCGTACTTGCCGAAGATTTATCGGTTACAGTACCCGAAATCTGCCTGGTTTGTGCATTTGACACTAATACGCCAAAAGTGAGCGCAAAAAAGAGCGTTAAAAAAAATTTCATAAAATGTTTCTATAATTTGGTTAGTCAAGAAGATGGGATCTTCTTACTTCAAGTTTACAGTGTTTTTTATTAAAACAACTGTTTTTGAGACATAAATTTGTGCAATCGTTCCCGACATTGATAACATAGATATAAGGGGCTTTTAGCCGATGATTGAAAATAAATTAGCTTAATATTTCACATTTATTTTTTAGCTTTAACCAGCATAATACATTGCATTAATCCATGTTTGAGCCAGTTACCATAAAAGATATTGCCAAAGCGTTAGGCTTATCAACCTCTACGGTTTCAAGGGCTCTTCGCGATGCACATGAAATTAGCGAAGCCACCAAAAAAACGGTACTTGCTTATGCTAAAGAGATCAACTATCAGCCCAACCCCATTGCCCAGAGTTTAAAAGAGCGCAGAAGTAAATCTATTGGGGTGGTGGTTAGTGAGGTAGCCAACAGCTATTTCTCTCAGGCTATTAACGGAATTGAATCTATTGCTTATGACCGGGGCTACCACGTTATCATTTCTCAAACGCATGAATCGTTTGAGCGGGAGGTGATTAACGTAAAGCACCTGGCCTCCAGATCGGTTGACGGGTTGCTGGTTTCGCTCTCTGCTCAGACCAAGGATATTTCGCATTTGCAGCATTTGTATGATAAAGGTTTACCGATGGTTTTTTTTGACCGTGTTGCCGATTCTATAAATACACACAAGGTAATTGCCGATAATGAACGAGGTGCTTTTGATGCTACCCAACACCTTATCAAATCGGGATATAAAAAAATAGCGCATTTAACCAGTTCGCTTCATTTATCTATCAGCATAGAACGTTTGGCAGGCTATGAAGCTGCCCTGAAAGCGAATGGCCTAAAATTGAACCCCGAATACATTAAACCCTGTCCGCATGGCGGCATGCTTTACGAGGAAACTGAAACTGCCATTAAGGAACTGATGGCTATGAAAGATAAGCCCGATGCCATTTTCGTGGCGGGCGACCGTCTAAGCACCGGATGTTTAAGCGTTTGTAAAAACTTAAACATAGCCGTACCCGGCGACCTGGCCATTGCCGGTTTCAGTAATTCGGATGCGCTTGATCTTTTCAATCCTTCTTTAACCTCTATTCGCCAACCGGCTTATGAGATGGGACAATTGGCTACCGAAATGCTCTTGAAGTTAATAGAGGCCAAATATCCTGTAGAAGAATTTGAAAAAAAGGTACTTCAAACAGAGCTGTTCATCAGGAACAGCTAAGCTTATTTTTTAACCGCCTGCCGGGCAAGCATTTTCCAGCTTCCTCCTTTTTTCTCCCATACCTGCAAAACAGCTAAATGTACTTCTGCCGGTTTTCCGCTATCGTTGGTTTGTGCCTCTAGCAGGTGGCGAACTAAAGCTACTTTACCAGAAATTTTGATAGTTTGATTCGTAAGATTTATGCTCACGAAATCAGATCTGCCACTGGTTAATGCTTCTATTAGCGAGGCTTTATCTTCTACCTTTCCCCCCGAATGTCCATAACTTAAATTATCTGACAGGATATTTTGCAGGGTTCCTTTATCCGGATCGACCATGGCTAAACGCAATTGTTCTGAAACGGCAGCTACTTGTTTCTCTGCTTTGGTTTGGGCTTTCAGACTGAGTGTTAAAGTCAGTACGAATAATAAGATGCTTAATTTTTTCATGTTGATTTTTAAAATGATGTGATCCTGGTTTTTGCAGGAATTCCTTTGGTTTAAAAGGTATAACGGTTAATTATATTCTCTAATAATTCTTGTTTGCCGCTTATTACTTGAGGCTCGCCATTTGCTTTAGCATAATTGCTTAGCTCTTCGAGCGATAATTTTCCTTCCTCAAAAGCCTTTCCTTCGCCGCTATCAAATGAAGCATAACGGTCTTTTCTTATTTTTTTATAATCTGACTGCTGCAAGATCTCATCGGCAATAAGCAAGGCTTTGGCAAAAATATCCATGCCGCCAATGTGTGCATAAAACAGGTCTTCCGGATCGGTAGAATTTCTTCTGATCTTGGCATCGAAATTAATACCGCCTCCCTGCAGGCCTCCACCCTCTAAGATAATGAGCATGGCTTCTACAATTTCCTGCAGGTTATTTGGGAACTGATCGGTATCCCATCCGTTTTGATAGTCTCCCCTATTGGCATCAATAGATCCTAACAAACCATGATCTACGGCTACCTGTAATTCGTGCTGAAAAGTATGTCCGGCCAGCGTGGCGTGGTTTACTTCGAGGTTTAATTTAAAATCCTGATCTAAACCAAACTCTTTTAAGAAACCGATCACGGTAGCGGCATCGTAGTCGTATTGATGTTTAGAGGGTTCGCAGGGTTTTGGCTCGATAAAGAAGTTGCCTTTAAATCCGTTACGACGGGCATAATCTTTAGCAGCATGCAGAAACTTGGCCATATGTTCCTGCTCTCGTTTCATCTGGGTATTGAGTAAGGTCATGTAGCCTTCTCTTCCTCCCCAAAACACATAGTTTTCTCCGCCCAGGGCGATGGTGGCATCTAAAGCCGCTTGTACCTGTGCTGCACCATGTGCCAATACATGAAAATCTGGATTAGTGGCTGCACCGTTCATATAACGCGGATTGGAAAACAGATTGGCTGTTCCCCAAAGAAGTTTCACACCGCTTTCTTTTTGTTTTTGCAAAGCATAATCAACCAATGCCTGCAGTCTTTTTTCGTTCTCTGCAATATCGTTTCCATAGTCTACTACGTCTACATCGTGGAAACAATAGTATGGGATATTCATCTTGGTGATGAATTCGAATGCGGCATCCATTTTATCTTTTGCACGGGCAACGGGATCAGCTTTGGCATCCCATGCAAACTGATGGGTTGGTGCCCCGAAGGGGTCGGCGCCAGAACCGCAGAAGCTATGCCAGTAAGCGCAGGCAAATTTTAAATAGGATCTCATGCTTTTGCCGTTCACTAAAGCATTTTCATCGTAATACCTAAAGGCTAAGGGGTTATTGGAGTCTTTTCCCTCGAATTTAACCGGGCCTATTCCTTTAAAATATTCTTTTTCTCCTGTAATTACTGGCATGTGTTTGTTTTTTATTGATGTTGATTTAAACTTTCTTGTAAGATAGCTTTCCATTGCTGGTAGCTGTCTTCATATTGCTGAGTATTTTTGGGTTCGATGATTTGCTGCTGGCAGCTAGATGAAAAAGCTTCATCTGCTGTGCTGTAAAAACGGTTACCAATGCCGGCACCTAAGGCAGCTCCCAAACTGGCATTATTATCTGATAGGGCCACTGGCACCCCGGTAGCGCCCACAAAGGCTTCGGCAAATACCTGGCTTAAAAATAAATTGGCTTTGCCGGCTTTTATAACTGCCGGATGCATTCCGTTTTCCCGCATAATATCCAAACCATAGCGAAACGCAAAAGCTATGCCTTCTTGCATAGCCCGGAAAAGATGGGCCTGGCTATGTTGATTAAAATCTAGCCCATAAATCTGGGCACCTATTTGTTTGTTGTTTAGCATACGCTCGGCTCCGTTACCAAAAGGCAGCACGCTGATGCCCTGACTTCCGATTGGAACCTGAGCGGCCTGTGTATTCATTTCAGAATAGCTTAATGGGCCTCCCATTACTTTTTTTGTCCAGCTATTTAAGCTGCCCGTACCATTAATGCAGAGCAAAATGCCGGTTCTTATCTGCTGCGGATCGTAATTAACATGCGCAAAGGTGTTTACTCTCGATTGCGAATCATGGACCAATTGATCGCTTACGCCATAAATTACTCCGGAGGTACCGGCGGTGGCTGCTACCTCGCCGGGGCGGGTAACATTCAGCGAAAGGGCATTATTGGGCTGATCGCCCGATTTATAAGTTATGGGGATATGGGGACTCAACTGTAATTCCTGAGCTTTATCGGCTTTAAGCCGTCCATGTTCTGAAAATACGGGCTTTATTTCCGGGAAATGCTCCTGAGCAAAACCGAAATAATTTAACACTTCGGCGGAAAGCTGATTTTTTTTAAAATCCCAAAATATTCCTTCTGACAGGGCACTGATACTGGTGGTAATTTCTCCGCTTAGTTTCATGGCGATAAAATCGCCGGGGAGCATTACTTTATGGATCTGCTTATAGATATGGGGTTCGTTTTGCTTAACCCAGGCTAATTTTGCAGCAGTGAAATTGCCAGGCGAATTGAGCAGGCTGTTTAAACAGTATTGTTCGCCCAAATCTTGAAAAGCTTTTTCGCCTATGGCTACTGCCCGGCTATCGCACCAAATAATGGCATTTCTTAATACTTTTTGATCTTGATTTACCAATACTAGACCATGCATCTGGTAGGCTATGCCAATGGCTTTAATCTCGTCGGGACGATATTTTTGGCCTACATGTGCTTTTTGGATGGCTTTTTGAGTGAATATCCACCACTGTTCGGGGTCTTGTTCTGCCCAGCCGGGCTGGTGGGCTATAATTTCGGCCTCGGTTTCGGGGTATTGGGCAGTTTGAACTACCTGACGGGTTTCGGCATTTAATACCGTAACCTTTACAGCGGATGTTCCCACATCAATACCCAGAAAATACATGTTGGCTTATGCTTGGTTGTTTTATTAAACAAGTCTACTTTATTTTTTGAAAAAACTGAACCCGGCATTGAGAAAATCTGTGCAAACGTTGCCGGTGTAATAAGTAGTAGCTATGCACTGAGAGAAATTTCTCTATCGCGGTTCGTAAGGACTCGAACCAATGCTAGATGGATGATATATTAAAGCAAAAAGCCCTTCAGAACTTTAGCTGAAGGGCTTTTTGGTAAAAGTAGAACTGCAAATTATAATTTCCAACCTAGTCTTAAGAAAGGGGTAACACCAGGTGCTAATTTAACATAAGTGATGCCGTCTCCACCATCTGGCTTATCATTTCTAATGCCCAGACCGTAAGAAACTTCTACACCTAAATAGATATTAGGCATAATGTAATAATCAAATCCAGTAAAAACATTTGCTCCAATACCAAAAGTATTCGTTAGCTGATCGTTTTCATCAAATCCATGAGAAATACCTATTGATCCTTCATAACCCCAATAGGTTGATAATCTTTCGGCACCTTTCAAATGCTTTTCAATACCATAACCTAAACCTAAGCTATATTCTGTTTCAGAACCTTCTTCACTTGAAGACTGAATGCTAACATTGGCAGAAAGTCTTACTGCTTTATTCTCGCTAGAGAATTTTCTAAATTTTAAGCCCGCAAATCCATCGCTATTGTTAGTAAGGCTTGGTAAACTAAACATTCCTCCTCCAGTATATGATGGAGCAAACGTGAGTTCCGTAATTAAACTTCCGGCTTTGGGCTTATTAAATGTTCCGGCATCGGTTTTAATTTGTGCATTTAGTGTAGTAGAAAAAAGTAAGCCTATAGCTACTAATAAAAGGGTGTGTGGTTTTCTCATTTTAATTTGGTTTAAATTGGTGTGATTAAACAATTGATTGAAAGCAATAGTAATGGCTTTTATTACTGAGCACAATAAATTTCATGTGAATTGCGTGAATTCACATATGCATACGTTTTTCAGAGTTGGCAGCAATTAAAAAGAAAGTCGTTCTTTTCCTCGGTTCGTGAGAACAAGAAACGGATTTAGATTTAGTTGGTTCGTGAGAAAACAAACCAAGGATCTGAACTGATATAATACCGGTTCCTAGAGGGAGAAAAAAGAATGTATACTTGACACATTCCCTAAAATAAAAAAATCCCGGAATTTATTCCGGGATTCGTGGAGGCTACTGGGTTCGAACCAGTGACCCCCTGCTTGTAAGGCAGGTGCTCTGAACCAGCTGAGCTAAGCCTCCATTTTTCCTTTTGGGTGACCATCCCGATGCTGAATCGGGATGCTCTGAACCAGCTGAGCTAATCTCCCTTGTGGACTGCAAATATAGAAGGTCTGAAGCATTCAACAAAAAAAATGTGAAATTTAATTTTAGTTGTTCTTTCAAACTCTTCAGAGAAACATAACTTAAAAATGTGGAAAATTATAGATCACTCATTATCAATATTTTAAATTTAATTAAAAGGTGATTTTTTCTGCTTTTCCACAAATGCTCGTATATTCGTTCAAACCAACCTAGAAGATCATGGCTGAAGTAAATATCCCCAGACTCGATTTAAACGACTACATTTCGGGCAGTGCCGAGCAAAAAAAGAAGTTCTCCAATGATTTAGGCCAAGCCTATCAGGAAACCGGATTTGTTACCATTGCCAATCATGGCATGACACCCGAACTGATTAATGAATTATATCAAGAAGTGCAAAGCTTCTTTGCCCTCCCCGAAGAGGTAAAAATGCAATATGAGATCCCGGAACTGGCCGGCCAGCGTGGTTATACCAGCAAGGGGAAAGAAAAAGCTAAAGACTCGAAAACACCAGATCTGAAAGAATTTTGGCAGCGTGGGCAAACCGTTAAAGATAACGACCCGGTAAAAGCCGAATATCCTGATAATCCTGCGGTGGCCGAAGCCCCCCGTTTTAACAGCATAACCCAAGAAGTTTATGAGCGTTTGGAGGCTTCTGGCAAACATCTTTTACATGCTATTGCCGATTACTTAGGACTGCCTACCCATTATTTTGATGATAAGGTGCATAATGGGAACTCTATTTTAAGGGCCATCCATTATTTCCCGATTGAAAATCCGGATAGCATTCCTGCCGATGCAGTACGTGCCGGCGCTCATGAAGATATTAACCTGATCACTTTGCTAATTGGCGCTAGTGCCGATGGGCTGGAAGTATTAACCCGCGATGGGCAGTGGTTCCCGGTTAAGGCTCATGGCGAAGACATTGTGGTAAACGTGGGCGATATGCTGCAGCGTTTAACCAACAATAAATTAAAATCGACCACTCACCGGGTAGTTAATCCGCCCAGAGAATTAATGAAAACCTCTCGTTTTTCGGTACCCTTCTTCCTGCACCCAAAATCAGAGATGGACCTAACCTGCCTGGAATCTTGTATTGATGCTAATAATCCTAAAGCATATAGCGATATAACCGCCGGAGAATACCTGGATGAGCGCTTACGCGAAATCGGATTAAAAAAATAAGATCTGAACAATGATCTTGAACCCCGTTTGTGAAAACAGACGGGGTTTTATTTTTTCATCGCATCTTTAATGCGATGAAGTAATTCATCGGCATGTTGGGTGCCAATTACATAAATCAGTCCATCTCCATCGTATAGGTAAACGGCATCTTTACCTCCGGCATAAAAACGGATCATACCATTTTTATGCAGATTGTAAACCGGATTATTGATCAGGAACTTGCTGTATGGCAGCCGCTCTACCTTAGTAATACTGTTGAGGTCTATTTTAACCAGTTTGGTTGTCCATAAACCATCCAGAATAACACTTTTATTCTGCACCGTAGTTCTGAAATGCATTAAGAACATCATGAGCACAGAAATAAGCAGAATACCGAAACCCACCACCAGAAACAGTTCTGCGTTAGCATCATTTTCTGACACAAAATAGGCTGCAAAACAAAACAGGGCCATCACCAGCCGGATGCTGATCCGGTTATAATCGCGACCTAAATATTGTTTTTCTACGAAAGTAATTGCTGCTGTCATATTATGGTTTCTGTTCTAAGATAAATACTTTTTTGGTGTTTACACTAACTTTATAGCGCTCATCGGCACGTAAGCCGGAAATCCATAAAATATCGCCATTGCCATTTTGCAAAACACCAATAGCAGCTTTCTGGTTAAGCGGTATTTTATGCTCGATAAAAAAATCGCTCAACTTTTTTTGCCCTTTCATGCCCAGGGGATAAAAATGATCGCCGTTCTGCCAGCTGCGTAAGCTCAGGGGGAAAACAAGTAGATCGGCATCTAATTGCGCTTTTTTAGGGTCAGCCTGTATTTTAAAATTATCGATATCCAGTACCTGCATCTCAAAATCCTGCCCATGCCATTGCACCGAAACCTGCCCGGCGGCAATAAGCTCTGCAGCTGTTTGCTGCGCTACCAGCGGAGACAATATTAAACGGTCGCGATCTAATAATAGCTGATGCGTGGCCGATTCGAACACCTTTCCGGGATGCCCATCCCAATGATCGCTCAAACTTCTTAATACCGATTCTGTAAATCCAAAAGGCCTGAAAAGTTCAAAAAGCATAGTATTTAAAGGCTTTAAGTCTTTTAAAGCAGGTAGTTTAATTTCGAAAATATTCATCCCGGTAGGTAAAAAAAGCTGAGGCCGCAATTCGGCAACCTGTCGATGCAAGAGTTCTTCTAATTCTGCAAAACGCTTTAAATTAGAATCGAACGTGGTTTCTAAAGCCGGGTTTAGTTCTTTTAGTTTAGGAATTACTTCCAGTCTGATCTTATTACGGGCATATTTTACCGACTCGTTTGAGGAATCATCGCGGTAGCTTAATTGCATTTGCCGAACCATATCGTCTATTTCCTGTCGGGTAAAAGCCAGTAAAGGCCGTATAAGATATTCACGTTTAGGCAAAATGCCATGCAAACCACTAATGCCGGTGCCTCTTACCAGGTTTAACAATACCGTCTCGATACTATCGTTCTGATGATGTGCCAATGCAATATAAGCGAAACCATTTTGCTGCCTGATCTGTTCGAACCATTCGTAGCGCAACTGACGGGCAGCCATCTGGATAGATAGTTGATGTGCCTGAGCATAAGCTTGAGTATCGAAACGAGTTACAAAGAATGGAACGTCCAGCTGTTCGGCCAGGGCCCGGCAGAAGCTTTCATCCTGGTCAGATTCTGCGCCTCTTAGCTGAAAATTTACATGAGCTATACCGAATGTATACCCCGCTGCCTTAAACAAATGGGCCATCAATACCGAATCGCGACCTCCGCTAAGGGCCAACAAGAGGCTATTCGAGGGTGCAAAAAGCTCATTTTGCGTTACAAAAGCAGTAAATTTATCGTTCGGCAACATCTTCAAATTTATTTATTAATATCCTTAGCCAAAAAACTAATTTTACCAAGTGAAAAAACTGGTCCTATTTACGGGTTTATTATTGGTATCGGCTGCGGCCTGGTGCCAGGTACCTAACCGGGTACAGCTGGTATCTTCCCAGAAAATTATTGGTATGCCCGATGTAGACCTGCTAAAGGTAATACGCCCGGTATTTTCGCAAGACAATTCCACACTTTCTGCCGATAGTGCCAATTTTAATCAGGCGCAAAACACGTTCGATGCTTTTGGCAACGTGGTGATTACGCAAACCGACGGCACGGTAGTTTATTCAGACCTGCTAAACTACAATGGCAATACCAAAATTGCGGTGCTTACCAAACGGGTGCGCCTGGTAGATGGCGATGCCACTTTAAGCACAGAACTGATGACTTACAATATGGGCACCCGGGTAGGTACTTATACCGGCGGGGGTAAAATTGTAAACGGCAAAAATGTACTGACCAGTAAAAACGGTTATTATTTTGCCGCTTCGCGGGATGCTTATTTTAGGCATGATGTAGTGGTTACCACTCCCGAAACCCTCATCAAATCGGATACGCTACGCTATAATTCGGGAAGTAAAATAGCTTATTTCTATGGACCTACGCATATTTACGGAAAAGACGATACCCTTTATACCGAGAATGGCGATTATAATACGTTATATGATCAGGCCCGTTTTGGGAAAAACAATTTATATACCCAGGGCAGTAAATCGCTAACCGGCGACAGCCTATTTTACGACAAGAAAAAGGGTTATGGCCGGGCGGTAAACAACATTACCTTTACCGATACTTTTCAGAAAATAACTTTAAAAGGCAATTTAGGGCTTTACCGTAAAGTCGATGAAAGCACGCTAGTTACGCAAAACGCTTATATTATTCTAACTACCGAATCGGACTCGGCCAAGGTAGACTCTATTTGGATGACGGCCGACACCTTGTACAGCAAAGTAGTTTTTAAAAAAGACCTGGATTTACTGAATGTGTTGGAACCTAAGAACGACCTGGAAATCATGGCCGAGAAGGGAAATTCGGCCAGCCGTAATGGTGAGGAAGGTGAAGAAGCAAAACCCTTGAGGCCGGCAGCCGGCCTTCCGCAGGCTAAGGCATCCGCGAAAGCGAATAAAAAAACAGAAGCGGCCAAAGCAAAGGAAACAACAGCCAAGACCCTGCCGGCCAAAACAGATAGCACCAATATAGATACGGCCCGAACGCGAATTGTTTCTGCTTATCATCATGCCCGCATATTTAAATCAGATTTACAGGCAAAAGCCGACTCTTTATTCTTTTCTTATGGAGATTCGGTAATGCGCTGCTACCGCAGCCCGATGATCTGGACACAGGGCTCGCAGCTGAGTGCCGATACGGTTTACCTGCAGCTAAAGGATAAAAAATTACAGAAAATGCTGCTGGTGCAGAAAGGTTTTATTGTAAATACCGAAGGCGATTCGACCAAGTTTAACCAGGTGAAGGGCAAAATGATGACGGGTTATTTTAAGAATAATAGACTGGATCGCCTTTTTGCTGATGGTAATGCAGAAAGTATTTATTATGTAAAAGAAGATACCAGCTACTCGGGCATGAACCGGTCAGTAAGCAGCAGAATTAAACTATTATTTGGCGACAACGAGCTGAAGGATATTCTTTTCATTAAAAAGCCGGAAATGGTTTATTCGCCCATAGATCGGGTAGTAAAAGACAAAGAAATTCTGGAGGGCTTTATCTGGAAACCTAAAGATCGGCCGGTTTCTAAAGAATCTATTATTCCGAGTTTGGCAAAAGTTAAAACAGTTATAAAAAAGACGGAAACGAAAAAACCGGCTACTGCCCCGCCAAAAAAAACGCTGGATAAAAAACCGAAAAAGAAATAATCAGCTTTGTTGCTTTAAGAAATCTACCAATTGCTGCATGGCCCTTGCCCTATGCGAGATCTGGTTTTTCTGCTCCATACTCATTTCGGCAAAAGTGATATCATAACCATCGGGCATAAATATAGGGTCGTAGCCAAAGCCGGCCGCCCCAAAACGGGATAAAGTAATTTGCCCTTCTACCCGGCCTTCAAAAAAATACTCTTTTCCCTGCCACATTAAAGAAACCACCGAAACAAAACGTGCCGAACGCAGACTTTGGTTTTGCATTTTTTCTAAAACCAATTCCAGATTAACCTGCGGATCGCGGCTGCCCGAATAGCGGGCAGAATAAACACCGGGCTCTCCATTTAAGGCATCTACCACCAGGCCAGAATCGTCGCCAAAACAATTAAATCCATATTTTTTGAAAATATAACGGCTCTTGATACTGGCATTTGCGGCAAAGGTCTGGCCGGTTTCGGCAATATCTTCTTCACAGCCAATGTCTGTTAAACTCTTTAAATTCAGCATAGCGCCAAGCATAGCCTGAACTTCTTCGAGCTTATGAGCATTATTGGTGGCAAAAACGAGGTCGGGTAACATATTAAAAATTTTTCATGGCATTCCAGAAAGCCACTTTTTTATGTTGTGTATGCTGCATTTCTGTAAGGCTGAAAGTAGCCAGCATTTTCACCTCTTCATAATTCCCAGCCTCGTTAGAAGGCAGTGAGGGTAGGCCCAGTTGCTGTGGCGACACACCGAAAATACAGATACGGCTGCAGCTAAAAAACGACTTTAAGTCTGCAAACTGAACTTCGGAATAACGATTGATATTTAATACCGCTACATCTTTAAATTCCATGCCTTTAGCCTGTAGTATTTTAGCCAGCATCTCCTGGTTAGCCGGCTCTAGGTATTTATGGCCTGGTTCATCTACAAGCAATAAAAAGAAGCGATTGTTCTCGCCAAAATAATCGAAATCCGCTTTAGGCGTTTTGGCAAGCGGTTCTATAGGCTGAACTGAGGCACCGGCAATAAGGTAAAGTTCCTCATTTAGCAGTAACTGCAGCGCTTTAGGATCGTGGGCTAATAGATCGGACATGTGTACAAATGTAATAAAAGCAGATCTGTTAAAAATAGTTAAATGAATGCCGGGCTATGTGCCTAAAGTTTAACTTCGTTTTGTATAGGCAGGATTATCACTCATTTAGAGATATTTTAATTAATTAAGCTAAATAATCCATTATATCTGATATTTTTGCGACATTGAACAATGGCTTTCAGCATAAAAAAGATGAAAAGAATTTTAGGAATTGCTTGTTTACTTCTGACCCTTGGCTTAAGCGTAGCTAAAGCACAAAAAACCACCATTGATAAGGTAGCCGCGGTGGTTGGCGGATCTATTATCCTGCAATCTGATATTGAGATGCAATATGCACAATACCTGGCTCAGGGTAACCCGGCCGATGAGAATATTAAGTGCTATTTTATGCAACAATTACTCACTCAAAAATTATTATCGCAGCAAGCCGTTATCGACTCTGTTACCGTGACCGACGATCAGGTAGATGATGAAATTAACCGCCGTATGCGTAACATGATCGGCCGTGCAGGCGGACAGGAACGTTTAGAGCAGTTCCTTAACCGATCAGTTGTTCAGTATAAAGAAGAAATCCGCCCCGATATTAGGGAGCAGTTAATTGCAAATAAAATGCAGGGTACCATTTCAGAGAAAGTGAGCATTACTCCTCAGGAAGTTCGCCAATATTTCGAAGCCATCCCTAAAGACAGCATTCCGTATTTAAATACCGAGGTAGAAATTGGAGAAATTGTGCTTTACCCAAAATTAACCAAAAAAGAAAAAGAATCCTACCGGGATAAAGCCGAATCGCTGCGTTTAAGAATAAAGACCGGCGAAGATTTCGGCACCCTGGCCCGCTTGTATTCTCAAGATCCGGGTTCTGCGGTAGACGGTGGCGATCTGGGTTTTATGGATCGGACCATGCTGGTGAAAGAATTTGCAGCTACTGCTTTTAAGCTAAAACCAGGTGAGGTATCGCAGGTATTCGAATCAGAGTTTGGATATCATGTACTTAAAGTAATGGAAAGACGGGGAGAGCAGGTAAGGGCACAGCATATCCTGATCAAGATCGATCCTACCGCGGCCAGCTTAGAGCGCTGTAAAGCAAAAGCAGACAGTATTTATCAGAATGTATTGGAAAAAAAATATACTTTTTCTGGTGCTGCTTCTCTTTTTTCAGATAACAATGAAACTAAATTTAATGGTGGCATGATGCTTAATGCAGAGAATGTACAAAGCAGAAGTACTTTTATTCCTACCGACAAATTAGACCCGCAGGTTTTCTTAACCATTGATACCATGAAGGTAAGCAGTTATTCTAAACCTGCAATATTTACTTCGGCCGCCGGAAAGCAAGGTTATCGCTTTTTATATCTTAAGTCTAAAATTGGCCCTCATACGGCCAGTTTAGAACAAGATTATCCTAAAATTAAAGAGGCTGCCTACGAAGATAAAGTGAGTAAAGTGGTAAGCGAATGGTTCGAAAAACGACGTAAGTCTACCTTCATCAAATTAGATGAAACCTATACGGCCTGCCCTACCTTAACAGAGTGGAATAGTACGCCTGCTAAGTAAGACTTATTCATCTGCGCATTCTTTTACCGGAATATCTTTTAAAAAAAGGGCCTTCTGCTCGTCAGAATAAACTCCGTAAGCATCTATCAGAATGCCTTTAAAACCATCTTTGCTTTCAATGGCATAAACTGCAGAATTGTCGTCGGGATCGCTCATTCCTTCAAAGCGATACACCTCTGTGATGAGCAAATCGTTTGATCTGAAACGATGATTGATAGACTTGCAGTACAAAGAACAATCCTCGTACTGAAAATCGTAAGTATAACCTCGTTTAGCCAAAGCATTTACCGCCTCGGTCATGGTTTGATATTTTTTAGGAGATACACTCATGGCTATCAGTATTTATTTACTAAATTAGTCATATTCCCATTTTATTTTAAACTATATGAACGCCCGTTTAATTTGTTTTGTTTTAACAGCCAGCTTGTTTTTCAGTTCTACTGATCGGATGAAAGCACAGCAACAGAAAAAAGAAAGTTACGTAATGGTAATTCATGGCGGAGCCGGAACCATCTTAAGATCGCAGATGACTGCCGAAAAAGAAGCCGCCTATAAAGCCAAGCTGACCGAAGCACTGCAAACGGGATATAATTTATTAAAAGCAGGAAAATCGAGCTTGGATGCGGTTGAAGCCACGGTCAGGATTATGGAAGATTCGCCCCTGTTCAATGCCGGAAAAGGAGCCGTATTTACCCACGATGGCAAAAATGAACTGGATGCTGCTATTATGGACGGAGCTACTTTACGTGCCGGATCTATTGCCGGAGTAACCACCATCAAAAACCCGATCAGTACCGCCAGAGCGGTAATGGAAAAATCGGAACATGTAATGCTAACCGGAACCGGAGCAGAGAAATTTGCCAAAGAAGTAGGTCAGGAGATCGTAGATCCATCCTATTTTAAAACCCAAAGTCGCTGGGATGCCTTACAAAAAGTGCTTAAAGAAGATTCTATTGCACAAAAGGATAAAAAAAGCAGTCTACTGGGCATACAGAATAAAGACAATAAATTTGGCACCGTAGGAGCTGTAGCCTTAGATCAGCAGGGACATTTGGCAGCAGCAACCTCAACCGGCGGTATGACCAATAAAAAATATGGCCGTGTAGGCGATGCTCCGCTTATTGGAATAGGCACCTATGCCAACAACCAGGTAGGGATTTCTTGTACCGGCTGGGGAGAGTTCTTTATACGCAATGTAGTGGCTCACGAAGTAGCCGCATTAATGGCCTATAAAGGTCTTTCTATCAAAGAGGCTACCAATGAACTGATATTTAAAAAGGTGCCGGCCTTAGGCGGCGATGGAGGACTAATAGCATTAGATAAAGACGGTAATGCAGCCCTGCCATTTAATACCGAAGGCATGTATCGGGGTACGGTTACCAAAGAAGGAAAGATTGAAGTATTTATTTATAAAGATTAATTACTGGCCGGCAGGTGTAAATATTTCGAGCACCAGATTCCAGGCATAACCTTCCTGCAGCTCCCATATTCTTACATAATGATAGGCCTTAGAACTTTGGCCCGAACTTAAAATTGCCCTGCCTTGGGTATAGGCCCATTCCCCGCTATATGCCCGGTCAGCCTCAAGCGTTTCGTAAATGCCTTTTTGAGGATATTTAGCCCAGTATTTCATTACACGGTCTTTACCTATAATGGGTAACTGTTCTGGAATAAGCAAGCGCACATTGGCCGACAGGAATTCCTGATAAGCTTTATTTCCTTTACTGTTTAAAGTGGTATTTAATAAACGGTCGGTAACCAGCACCACATCCTTACGCTGGGCTAAACGTTTATCAGATCTCTGTCTAAAATATCGAGGATTAGCTACATCTTTAAAATCCAGATCTGTTTCTACCAGCGGTTTGCCATGCGGTACCCCCAGATCGAGGGCCAGTTTCCATATACCATCCTCATCCGTTTTCCAAACCGAAAGATATTGGCCATAGCGGCTGGCAAGGGTATCGTTCCCTTTAAGCAAATAAGAACCAGTGCTAAAACCCCAGTCGCCGCTTTTAGCCACACGGGCAAAATCGGGTTGCCAGGAAAGGTTATTGGGCGAGTTGTCGGCAGATCGCTTAAAAAAATCAATGGCGCCTATCGGATTGGGCCTATAAACTATGGTATGCTGATCGCTAACCAATAAAAATGCCTTCTTTATTCCTTTCTGCTTAACCATAGAGGAAAAATAATTCTCGGCGGCCAGTAGAGAATTCACTTTTCCATTAGACTGCTGGGCAACTACCTGTCCTGTACAAAACACAAATAGCAGCAAATATTTAAGTTGAGTAAGCATAGGTATTTTTCTCAGGAGTTTAGCCATTCACCCGGTCAGGATTTGCTCCAGTTTGTGCCCTCTTTCCCGTCTTTCAATTGAATGCCCATTTCCTGTAAAGCCATCCTGATTTTATCTGAAGTAGCATAATCCTGGCTTGCTTTTGCTTCCTTACGCAGATTAATGATGAGGTCCATTAAACCATTCATATCGTCGCCTTGTTTATGCTCGGCCTTAAGGCCCAAAACATCAAAAACCATCTGTTGCATAAATAATTTCAGGTCGGCCAGATCGGCTGCATTAATTTTGGTCTTACCGTCATACACACTATTAATCAGCCGAACGGCTTCAAACAACTCTGCAATCAATACCGGGCTGTTAAAATCGTCGTTCATGGCCGCATAAGCACGCTGTTTCAAGGCAGCTAGGTCGGTATCGGAAGTATGATCAGATTTAAGTTTGTCTAACAGATCAACCGCATTCATTAAACGCTTAAATCCTTTTTCAGAAGCCTCTAATGCTTCGTTAGAAAAATCGAGCGTACTGCGGTAATGTGCCTGCAGCATAAAGAAACGGACCGTCATGGGGCTATAAGCCTGTTTAAGTAAGGGATGGTTTCCGGTAAACAATTCTCCCGGGAGGAAACCATTGCCTGCGCTTTTAGACATACGGGTACCATTTACAGTAAGCATGTTGGTATGCATCCAGTATTTGGCCGGCTGAGTATGGTTGCAAGCCTGCGACTGGGCAATTTCATTGGTATGATGGGTGGCTGCCAGATCTAAACCGCCTCCATGAATATCAAAAGTTTCGCCTAAGTATTTTTTGCTCATGGCAGAACATTCAATATGCCAGCCCGGGAAACCCCAGCCCCAGGGCGAAGGCCAGCGCATGAGGTGTTCTGGTTTTGCCTTAATCCATAAGGCAAAGTCCAAACGCCCTTTCTTATCATCCTGACCACCCAGTTCGCGGGTATTGGCCAGCATTTCCTCTAACTGACGATTGGTTAATATGGTATAATTATTAGACTTACTGTATTGTTCTACATCAAAATAAACGGTGCCATTTACTTCATAAGCCAGCCCGCTGGCCAGAATCTCTTTCACCATTTCTATCTGTTCGGCAATGTGGCCGGTTGCAGTAGGCTCTATATTGGGCGGCAGGGAATTAAATTTTTGCATCACCTCATGAAAGCCCAGCGTGTACCGCTGCACAATTTCCATGGGTTCTAGCTGCTCGAGCTTGGCTTTCTTGGTAAATTTATCATCGCCCTCATCTCGGTCGCCCTCCAGGTGTCCGGCATCGGTAATGTTACGCACATAACGTACTTTATAACCTAGGTGCAATAAATAGCGATAGATTAGATCGAAGGATACAAAGGTGCGGCAATTACCCAAATGCACATCGCCGTAAACAGTAGGTCCGCAAACATACATGCCTACCAAAGGCGCATTAACGGGTTCGAAAAGTTCTTTTTTTCGGCTAAGGGTATTATAAACCTGCAATTGGGTATCCATATGTTACAAACTTAAAAAAATATCACTTATCCAGTTCTAAATCTGCACGAACCGCATAATGATCGGAGAGCTTCTTATCTACAATTCTAAAGTTCTTTACCTTAAAATTAGGGGTACTCAGAATATAATCTATCTGAAAATTGGGAAAATCGCCATTGTAAGTTACGCCCAGTCCGCTCCCCTTTTCCCTAAAAGCATTGGTCATCCCGCTGGCCATGGTATTCAAGGTATAAGAAACCGGAGTATCATTAAAATCGCCGGCAATGAGGTAGGGTGTTTCGCAGTTTTGCGTATGCGCTTTAACTAGTTTTACCTGCTGGCTTCGCTTAATGAATGCTCTTTTAAGACGGCTGGCAATTCTTCTTGGCGACCGGATATCTGTTTTGATATCACTCTTTACCTGGTTTAGGTATTCATAATCTTCCGGTTTAAACCGGATAGACTGGAAGTGAACATTATAGACCCTAAATAACTGATCGCGGTATTTAATATCTGCATAAATGGCCTCGTTACCTCTTGCTTTTTCGCTAAAGCGGATATCTCCTTTATTTTTTATCGGGAATTTAGAAAAAATGGCCAGGCCCATGGCTTCAAATCCATTCTCAGTAGTAGGCTCAAAATACATATACTCAGTATGCAATATCTCTTTAATGAGCTTTTTAAAATTATAGGCGCCTTTCTGCCGGGTATAAAATTCCTGAAAACAGATCACATCCGGCTGCTCCTTACGGATGATATTGAGCATCTGATATTTAATGATCTCCTCGTTAGAGGAACCGAATTTTTTAAAACTATGCACATTATAGGTCATTACCCGAATAAATTCGGGCGATGACTTGGGCACTTCTATGGCTGTAGATTCTCTAAAACCAATAAAACTGGTCAGGAATTTCCATCCCAGTAAAATGGCCATGAGCGAAGCAAAAGCATAAACCGGTTTGCGAAAAAGCCAAAATACCACCAGCAAGGCATTAAGCAGTAATACAAAAGGATAGGCTAAACCAAAGAAAGCAATAGGCCAGAAACGGGCAGGGTTTATGAAAGGAGCGAGATAAGCCAGAAGCAAGAGTAAGATCGCTACTGCGTTTACAAACAGTACCGATTTACTTACAAAACTTAATTGCTTTTTATTTCTCCTCATGATTTTCCTTTAAAAATCCCAGGGCCGACGATTAATACGCCACACTTTCATTAAAATAAAACCGAATAAGGCTCCGCCCAAATGAGCAAAGTGCGCTACCGAATCGCCGCTAAACTGCGCTACACCTAATACCAATTCTAAAACGACATAAATAGGAATAATGTATTTCGCTTTAACCGGCACCGGAATAAACATGATGAACAATTCTGCATTCGGGAAAAGATATCCGAAGGCAATAAGCAAGCCAAAAATAGCGCCAGAGGCCCCCAGCATCGGTCCATAATAAATTTCCTGCAACTTGCGCAAATATTCCGGATTGGTAGAGCTATAGGTTTCGGGGTTAATGGTAATGCTACCCGCAATCTGATACACCTCAAAAGCCTGCACCGCCATTTGTAGTGCCAAAGCACCCAAACCCGTAATCAAATAAAAATTTAAAAACCTTTTTGACCCGAACAGATACTCGAGTGAGGTACCAAAAGTGTATAAGGCAAACATATTGAACAGAATATGCGCAAAACTAATGGGGCTGTGCATAAACATGTAGGTAATTACCTGCCAGATACGAAAATGGGGCGAATCGAAATAAAATACGCCTAAATGCTCTACCAAAGGAAACGTACCGCCCTGATTGAACAGCATGGTAGCGATATAAAAAATGATATTGATGATCAGGAGGTTTTTTACAACGGGAGGAGTGTTAGATAAAGGCATTCGCATGGGCTATCTTTTTATTTTTCGAATTTCTGGATCAATTCATCCAGACCAAAAGTAACTACAATAGGTTTAGCATTTAGAGAAACATTGGGCATTTGGCAGGCAAACAGTTCATCAATCATCAGGTTAATTTCTTCTGACGATAATACCGTTCCGGCTTTTACCGCAGCATTTTTAGCCAGTGTGCGGGCCAAATTATCACGCTTAGTTAGTTTTAAGGCCGACTGATTATTTTTAAACCCTTCTATTAATTGCTCCAGCATAGCAGCTTCACTAATATTGCTGGTAATTTCGGCCGGGGTACCTTCCACCACCACCGTATGTTTGCCAAATTCACGGATCTGAAAACCCAGGGCCTGAATATCGGGCATCAACTCTTTCACCAGTTCAAAATCAGCAGCACTCAGGCTAACCGTTTGCGGAAACAAACTTTGCTGGCATACGCCCTGATGATTTTCTAACTGTTCCAGAAACTTTTCATATAAGATCCGTTCGTGGGCAGCCTGCTGATCGATCAGCATAAATCCGGATTTAATGGTCGACAAGATGAAGCGCTGATGCAGCTGAAAGATCTGCTTTTCACCTGCCTGAACTTTAGGTTCAGCACTTTCCAGCCCCAGTTCCTGACGGGGCACCTCAGGCATTTGGGTAATCTCGTATAAAGAAGCCCAATTACGGTCTACCTTCTCTTTGGTTTGGCCTAAATTTCTAGAAAACGTAGGTTCTTTATCCTCTGTCCGGGTATCAAAAGGATTAAAATCCGGATTAAAATTGATCTTCGGAGGCACAATATCCTCACTGGCCATTGGGGTGATCATTTGACTAAACCCGCTTTCTGGATTAAAGTCTAAGGTTGGGGCAATATTATAACGCCCCAAAGATCTTTTTACCGCAGAGCGGATAATGGCGTATAAGGCTTTCTCATCCTGAAATTTGATCTCAGTTTTAGTCGGATGAACATTGATATCGATCTGCTTCGGGTCTATTTCAATAAAGAGCACATACAGCGGGAAACTATCCTTAGACAGCACTTCCTCAAAAGCCGATGAAATGGCATGGTTCAGGTAAGCATCTTTTACAAAGCGCTTATTCACAAAAAAGAACTGTTCGCCACGGGTCTTCTTCGCAAACTCTGGTTTACCCACATAGCCCTTCAGATTAATGATAGTGGTTTCTTCCTCTACCGGAACCAGTTTCTGATTATAGGTATTGCCAAACAAATGGATGACACGCTGTTTTAAACTCGCCGGAGGCAGATGAAAAACTTCATTTCCATCATGATGCAGGGTAAAATAAATTTCCGGATGAGCCAGAGCCACCCGCTGAAACTCGTCCATAATATGCCGAAGCTCTACCGAATTGCTTTTCAGGAAATTACGGCGGGCCGGAGTATTATAGAACAAATTCTTTACGCTGATGCTGGTGCCGGCTGGGCTGGCCGCAGCCTCCTGCCCAATCATTTCCGAACCCTCTATACGCAATAAGGTGCCCAGTTCATCTTCTACCCTACGGGTTTTCAACTCTACTTGAGCAATAGCCGCAATAGAAGCCATAGCCTCTCCACGAAACCCCATACTACGAATGGCAAAAAGATCTTCCGCTTTGCGAATCTTAGAAGTAGCATGGCGTTCAAAACACATGCGGGCATCTGTTTCGCTCATACCACAGCCATTATCAATCACCTGGATGAGCGATTTTCCGGCATCTTTAACGATCAGCTGAATATGATCGGCGCCAGAGTCGATGGCATTCTCTATCAATTCTTTAACT
>JBJTNQ010000033.1:0-36831 GCA_046074105.1 Sphingobacteriaceae bacterium
GTAGCTCAACAGCGTGGAGTAGATTTGAATAAAGTATTTAACGGATAATGATCATGGCGAAGATTAAAATCACCCAGATAAAAAGCGTTATCGACAGAAGCGAGCGCCAGAAAAGAACCATGCAGGCTTTAGGTTTGACTAAGATCAGCCAGTCTGTAGAAGTAGAAGCTACCCCGGCCATTATCGGGATGGTAAGAAAAGTTAATCATTTAGTAGCCGTAGAAAGCATTTAATTATGAACTTAAGTAACTTAAAACCTGCAGAAGGTTCAACAAAAAATAGAAAACGTATTGGCCGTGGTACCGGTTCAGGTAGAGGCGGTACGTCAACCCGTGGTCATAAAGGTGCGGGTTCACGCTCTGGTTACAAAAGCAAAGTAGGTTTTGAAGGTGGTCAAATGCCTTTACAACGTCGCTTACCAAAAGTGGGTTTCAAAAACATTAATCGTGTGGAGTATGTAGGTATCAACTTAGATACTTTACAAGCCTTAGCAGATAAGTTTAAATTATCAGCTATCGATTTCGAAACCCTTAGAGCTCATGGTTTAGCCTCTAAGAACGACCTGATCAAAATTTTAGGTCGTGGCGAAGTAAAATCTAAATTAGAAGTTAAAGCACACGCTTTCACTGCTACTGCTCAGAAAGCTATTGAAGCAGCAGGAGGATCGAGCGTTAAATTGTAAGCATGAAAAAGCTGTTCACAACTTTATCAAACATTTGGAAAATTGAAGATCTAAGAGCGAGAATTTTATTCACGCTCTTATGTCTTTTAATATACCGTGTAGGTTCATTTATTGTTTTGCCAGGAGTTAATCCGGCGTCATTAAATAGCCAGGAAAAAGAAGGTCTGTTAGGCCTTTTAAATATGTTTGCCGGAGGTTCATTTTCCAGAGCATCCATTTTTGCTTTGGGCGTAATGCCTTATATCTCTGCATCAATTGTTGTTCAACTATTGGGCATTGTAGTTCCTTATTTCCAGAAATTGCAAAAAGATGGCGATAGTGGTAGAAAATTGATCAATCAATACACTCGCTACCTCACTATCCTGATTACTACTATTCAGGCGGTAGCTTATGTTAGATCACAAATCTCGCCAGATGCGAAAATGATGGCAGAGCCATTGTTTACCATTTCATCAACCTTTATTCTAACCGCCGGTACGCTGTTTGTAATGTGGTTGGGAGAGAAAATTACTGATAAAGGAATTGGTAACGGTATTTCATTAATCATCATGGTAGGTATCATTGCGCAATTACCTTACGGTATTTTTGCTGAATTTGCTACCCGTATGGAAGGTAATGGAGGCTTAATTCCTTTTATCGTAGAGATTGCAGCCTTATTCTTTGTGGTAATGTTTACCATTTTAATTGTTCAAGGTGTTCGTAAAATCCCTGTACAGTATGCCAAAAAGAATGTAGGTACTAATCAAACCGGAGGCGTACGTCAGTATATTCCATTAAAGGTGAATGCAGTAGGGGTAATGCCAATTATCTTTGCACAAGCCATTATGTTTATACCGGCAACTGTTGGTCAGTTCTTTCCAAATGCACAATCATCATTCCTGGCATCATTTAGTGATTATACTTCAATAGCATACAACGTTACGTTCGCTTTATTGATCATTATTTTCACTTTCTTCTACACTGCCATTACAGTTAATCCTGTTCAAATGTCTGATGATATGAAGAAAAATGGCGGTTTTATTCCTGGAATTAAACCAGGTAAAACAACCGGCGACTATATTGATGCAGTAGTTTCTAAAATTACCCTACCTGGAGCCGTATTTCTGTCAATCATTGCTATTTTACCATCATTCGCAAATAAGCTAGGGGTAAATAGTCAGTTTGCACATTTCTATGGTGGTACTTCACTGTTAATTTTAGTGGGAGTAGTATTAGATACTTTGCAGCAAATAGAAAGTTATTTATTAATGCGTCATTATGATGGCTTAATGAAATCTGGCCGTATTAAAGGACGTAACCCGGTTTCTGCTGGAACCATTTAAGGTAAATGTCAAAAATCTATTATAAGTCTGTCGAAGAGATAGAGCTGATAAGAGAAAGTTCTTTGCTTCTTTCCAAAACACTGGGAGAAATTGCAAAAATTATTGCCCCCGGTGTAACTACCGCTGCTTTAAATGAATTGGCAGAAACCTACATTAAAGATAACGGAGGAGTACCTGCGTTTCTTAATTATAGCGGTTTCCCTTATTCGCTTTGCATTTCAGTAAACGATCAAATTGTACATGGTTTCCCCGGAGGCTATGTGATGAAAGAAGGAGATCTGGTTTCTGTAGATTGTGGAGTTATTTTAAATAAATTTTATTCAGATTCGGCCTATACCTTTGCTATTGGCGAAGTAGACGAGTCTTGTAAAAAATTGATGCAGGTTACCAAAGAATGTTTGGAGCTGGGTATTCAGAAAGCAGTAGCAGGTATGCGAACCGGCGATATTGGTTATGCAGTACAAGAACATGCAGAAAAGAACGGATTTGGCGTAGTAAAAGAGTTGGTTGGACATGGTGTAGGCGTTAAGCTTCACGAGAAGCCAGAAGTTCCCAACTACGGAAAACGCGGATCAGGCATTAAGCTAGAAGAAGGAATGGTCATTGCCATAGAACCTATGATTAATTTAGGAAGGGCAGGAGTGAAGTTTTGGGATGATGGCTGGACCGTAAGTACTATTGATGGTAAACCCTCTGCACACTTTGAGCATACGGTTGCTATTCAAAAGGGTAAAGCAGATGTTTTATCCTCATTCGATTTTATCGAACAAGTTTTAGGATAAAAGTTTAAAAGTTAGATATTTTTTATTTAATTTTGCAACCCCGTTAACACGGGTAATATTGAATAAAAATCAATAAAATATGGCCAAACAGGCTTCAATTGAGCAAGACGGTATAATTAAAGAAGCGTTATCAAACGCAATGTTTCGGGTAGAACTAGAAAACGGACACGAAATTATTGCACATATTTCGGGTAAAATGCGGATGCACTACATCAAAATTTTACCTGGAGATAAAGTTAAACTAGAAATGTCGCCTTACGATTTAAGTAAAGGTCGTATCACCTACAGATACAAATAATAATCTCGCCCGGTTAAAAGGCAAGTTGTTAAAAGAATATAAAAACAGAACAAAGAGATGAAAGTTAGAGCATCCATTAAAAAGCGTAGTGTTGATTGCAAAATCATCCGCCGTAAGGGTAAACTTTTCGTGATTAACAAAAAGAATCCGAAGTACAAACAACGTCAGGGTTAATTATAATTCGCTAATAAAATATGGCAAGGATAGCAGGTATTGATTTACCAAGAAACAAAAGAGGAGTAATTGGACTAACCTACATTTATGGTATAGGCAGATCTACCGCACAGCGGATCTTAGGTCAGGCTGGTATCGGTGAAGATGTAAAAGTTGAGGCATGGACTGATGATCAGTTAACAGCCATCCGTAACTTCATTAACGATGAACTTAAAGTAGAAGGTGCTTTACGCTCTGAAGTTCAGTTAAATATTAAGCGATTAATGGATATCGGTTGCTACCGTGGTCTGCGTCACCGTAAGGGATTGCCTACTCGTGGTCAGCGTACCAAAAACAACTCACGTACCCGTAAAGGAAAACGTAAAACAGTTGCTAACAAGAAAAAAGCTACTAAATAGTAACTAGATATGAAACCTGTCAGTTAGTAAACTAACTAATAGGTTTCATGGAATAAACAAGATAATAAAAGATGTGAGGTGCCGGGTAGAGAACTAATGTTCTCCAATCTCAAGATCTCTAATCTCTAATCTCAAATTAAAAATGGCTAAAACTAAAAAAGTAACCAAAAAACGTATCGTTGTTATCGAACCTGTAGGTCAGGCGCATATCAATGCTACTTTCAACAATATTATTGTAACCCTTACCAACAATTCAGGACAAACCATCTCTTGGTCATCTGCTGGTAAAATGGGTTTCAAAGGATCTAAAAAGAATACTCCGTATGCTGCCGGTCAGGCTGCTTCAGATTGCGGTAAAGTAGCCCACGATTTAGGCTTACGCAAGGTAGAAGTATTTGTAAAAGGTCCGGGTGCTGGTCGCGAATCTGCTATCCGTACTTTACAAACCGTAGGAATTGAAGTAACTACCATTAAAGATATTACTCCAATGCCGCACAACGGTTGTCGTCCTCCGAAACGTAGAAGAGTTTAATCATACAATTAATTTATAAATTTTTTAAAGCTAAGATTCGGTAACTATAGGTTTCCGATACTTTAAAACCCAACAACATGGCAAGATACACCGGACCTAAGTCCAAAATCGCCCGCAGATTCAGAGAACCAATTTTCGGTCCTGATAAAGCCTTAGACAGAAAAAATTACGGCCCAGGTATGCACGGCCCCTCTAAGCGTAGAGGTAAACAATCTGAATACGCCGTTCAGTTAATGGAAAAGCAAAAAGTTAAATACACTTATGGTGTATTAGAGCGTCAGTTCGAAAACTTATTCCACAAAGCTTCTTCTAAAGAAGGTATCACTGGTGAAAACTTATTGAAATTTTTAGAAGCTCGTTTAGATAATGTAGTTTATCGTTTAGGTATTGCGCCTACACGCTCTGCAGCCCGCCAGTTGGTAGGTCACAAACACATTACTGTAAATGGCGAAGTAGTAAATATTGCTTCTTACACCTTACGTGGCGGCGAAGTTATTGCTGTTCGTGAGCGTTCTAAAACTTTAGAAGCCATTACCAATTCGGTAGCTGGTAAAAAAATAAATAAATACAGCTGGTTAGACTGGGATGCAGACAACCTTAGCGGGAAGTTCTTAAACTACCCTAACCGCGATGAGATTCCTGAAAATATCAAGGAAAACCTAATCGTCGAATTGTATTCTAAATAAATTGATTTTCCTGAGTATTTATTACTCAGGATTTTCACATTTTTTAATTTTCACATTAAAATTAATACGACATAATGGCAATTTTAGCATTTCAGAAACCCGATAAAGTAATCATGCAGAAATCAACCGATTTCGAGGGTACTTTCGAATTTCGTCCATTAGAACCAGGTTTCGGTGTTACTATCGGTAACGCTCTGCGTAGAATTTTGCTTTCTTCATTAGAAGGATTTGCAATTACTTCTGTGCGTTTTTCTGGTGTTTCTCATGAATTTTCAACTATTAAAGGTGTAGTTGAAGATGTTACTGAAATCATCTTAAATTTAAAACAAGTTCGTTTCAGTAAAACTGGCGATTCTGGTGATTCTGAAAAGATTTTTGTGATCATCAACGGTCAAGATCAATTTAAAGCCGGCGACATCACTAAATTCTCTAATAACTTTACCGTATTAAATCCGGATTTAGTGATCTGCAATACCGAGTCGAACGTAACTTTAGAAATCGAATTAACGGTTAACAAAGGACGGGGTTACATTTCTGCAGAAGAAAACAAGAACGCTGATGCAGTGGTAGGTGTAATCGCAATCGATTCTATCTATACTCCAATTAAAAATGTTAAATATACGATCGAAAATTATCGTGTAGAACAAAAAACCGATTACGAAAAATTGGTTTTAGATATTGCTACCGATGGATCTATCCATCCGGAAGATGCTTTGAAAGAAGCTGCAAAAATCTTGATTCATCATTTCATGTTATTCTCTGATGAGAACATCATGTTAGAATCTCAGGCTAAAGAAGAAACTAAAGAAGTTGATGAAGAGATCTTACACATGCGTAAAATCTTAAAAACTGAATTAGTAGATCTGGATCTTTCTGTACGTGCCTTAAACTGCTTAAAAGCAGCTGATATCCGTACTTTGGCAGAATTGGTGTCATATGACGTAGCCGATATGCTGAAATTCAGAAACTTTGGTAAAAAATCATTAACCGAAATACAGGACCTGGTTAAATCTAAGGGCTTATCATTCGGAATGAACTTGTCTAAATTTAAATTAGACGAAGAATAATTAACTGTTCACTGTGTGTAAATCCCTCAGATTCAATTCAAAGAGACGGTACACACTTAAATTAAAACCATGAGACACGGTAAAAAAATAAACCACTTAGGTAGAACCGACAGCCACAGAAAGGCAATGTTAGCCAATATGGCTTCATCTTTAATTTTACACAAACGTATTACCACTACTTTAGCTAAAGCGAAAGCGTTACGTACTTATGTAGAGCCTTTAATTACCAAATCTAAAAACGATACTACACACTCTCGTCGTACGGTATTTAGCTATTTAAAAGATAAAGAAAGCGTAAGCATCCTTTTCCGCGAAGTAGCAGAGAAAGTGGCTACTCGTCCAGGTGGATACACTCGTATTTTAAAATTAGCTAATCGTTTAGGCGATAACGCAGAGATGGCCTTAATTGAATTAGTAGATTACAACACTACCTATTCTCAAAATGATGATAGCAAAGCTGGTAAAAAAGCCACTCGCCGTCGTGGTAGTTCTGCTGCTAAAGCCAAAGCAACTGAAGCTCCAGCAGCCGAAGCTAAGGTAGAAGAAGTAGTAGAAGAGCCAGTTGTAGAAGAAGTAGCAGCACCTGCTGTTGAAGAAACTCCAGAAGCACCGGCTGCAGAAGAGTCAGCTAACGAAACTTCTGAAGAAAAATAAGCTGAATAAATTTTATTCGAAAAGCCCCGAACAACCGTTCGGGGCTTTTTTTATGTCATTTATCCGCTGTACGCTGCACTTGGTCGGGAAAGTGTTCTGGTTTTAGCTTTAATGCTGAATATTTGCATTAAGTTATTTAAACACTTCTAAATACTATGAAAAAATTATTGATTCTCACTTTAGTGCTATTTGCTATTGGCTTTAATGCTTGTAAAAAGGATAAAAAGACCCCTGCTCAATTATTGAAAGAGCAAATGACCGGTAAATGGATTTACGATAAGTATCAATCTGAAAACTTCAACGCACAAGGAAATTCTCTGGGTGCTCCAACTGTTTACGATTATGACGATCTTATTGCCTATGTCGAATTTAAATCTGATGGTACGCAAGTGGTTACCACCAATGGCCAAGATATAAATAATGATACTTGGGAGATTATAGATGGGCAAAGTTTTAAAATTGGCACCTATACAGAGAAGGTCGTAAACATAAGTGCAAGCAACTTTGTTTATGTTGAGGAGAATGTACAGCCCGATGGTTCAAAAACCGTTTACACCTATACCCTTAAGCATTAATTAAGCGGTCTAAATAAGATTTTATGCCATCCTGTCACTATACAGGATGGCTTTTTTATGCTCATACCGCTATAAACTGCCATTAAGTTCTTGTTTTAAGCTTGGCATAAGCCTTGATATTTGCTTAACGATTCAATTTATCGTTGAACACATTAAAAGAAAAAACAACATGTCAAAAATTATTGGTATCGACTTAGGAACAACCAACTCTTGCGTAGCCGTTATGGAAGGCAACGAGCCGGTAGTAATTGCTAACAGCGAAGGTAAACGTACTACACCTTCTGTAGTAGCTTTTGTAGAAAATGGGGAACGCAAAGTGGGCGATCCGGCCAAGCGCCAGGCTATCACTAACCCGGAGAAAACCATTTCTTCTATTAAGCGCTTTATGGGCAACAGTTTTGATGAAGTGAAGAAAGAAACTGCCAGAGTGCCTTATAAAGTAGTAAAAGGTGATAACAATACGCCAAGAGTAGAAATAGACGATCGTAAATATACTCCACAGGAGATTTCTGCCATGGTATTGCAGAAAATGAAAAAAACTGCAGAAGATTTCTTAGGCCAGGAAGTAACCGAAGCTGTAATTACCGTTCCGGCTTATTTTAATGATGCACAACGCCAGGCAACTAAAGAAGCTGGAGAAATTGCAGGCTTAAATGTAAAACGTATTATCAACGAGCCTACTGCTGCTGCCCTGGCTTACGGCCTGGATAAAGCGGGTAAGGAAATGAAAATTGTGGTGTTCGACTGTGGTGGTGGTACACACGACGTTTCTGTTTTAGAATTAGGTGATGGCGTTTTTGAAGTAAAATCTACCGATGGTGATACGCACTTAGGTGGTGACGATTTTGACCACGTAATTATTGAGTGGTTAGCCGAGGAATTTAAGGCTGAAAATGGCATGGATCTACATCAAGATCCAATGGCATTACAGCGCTTAAAAGAAGCTGCCGAAAAAGCTAAAATTGAGTTATCGAGCTCTAACCAAACGGAAATTAATTTACCATACATTACTGCCGATCAAAGCGGACCTAAACACTTGGTAAGAACCTTAAGCCGAGCTAAGTTTGAGCAATTGGCCGAAAGTTTAATTAAACGCACCATCGATCCTTGTAAATCTGCTTTAAAAAATGCGGGTTTAAAAACTTCAGATATCGATGAGATCATTCTAGTAGGAGGTTCTACCCGTATTCCGGCTATTCAGGATGCCGTTAAAGCTTTCTTTGGTAAAGAGCCTTCAAAAGGAGTTAATCCGGATGAGGTAGTAGCCATTGGCGCTGCCATTCAGGGAGGTGTGTTAACCGGTGAAGTGAAAGATGTATTATTGTTAGATGTTACCCCGCTTTCTTTAGGTATTGAAACTATGGGTGGCGTAATGACAAAATTGATTGAAGCGAATACCACTATCCCAACAAAAAAATCAGAGATCTTCTCTACTGCATCAGACAACCAGCCTTCGGTAGAGATCCATATCCTGCAAGGTGAACGCCCTATGGCGAACCAGAACCGTACCATTGGTCGTTTCCACTTGGATGGACTGCCGCCTTCACCTCGTGGAATCCCTCAAATTGAAGTAACTTTTGATATTGATGCCAATGGTATTCTGCATGTAAGTGCTCAGGATAAAGCCACCGGTAAGGAACAGAAAATCCGTATTGAGGCTTCATCCGGTTTAACCGAAGAAGAGATCAAGAAGATGAAAGACGAAGCAGAAGCTAACGCTGAAGCGGATAAGAAAGCAAAAGAAGAGATTGACAAGTTGAATGCTGCCGATGCTTTAATTTTCTCTACCGAGAAACAATTAAAGGAATACGGTGATAAGATATCTGCCGATAAGAAAACACCGATTGAAGAAGGTTTAAAGAAGTTGAAAGAAGCACACGAAGCTAAAAACTTTGAAGCTATTGAAACTGCACAAACCGAGCTTCAGGAAGCATGGAATGCCGCTTCAGAAGAAATGTACAAAGCTACCCAGGAAGCTGGTGCACAAGGTGCTGCCGATGGTGCTGCTCCCGATGCCGGCGATCAGGTAACGGATGTAGATTTCGAAGAAGTGAAAGAAGATGATAAGAAATAAGCTCTTACATTCTTTATAAAAAAAGCCCCGAATTTCTTCGGGGCTTTTTCATTTTAGTACGTCATTTCGACGAAAGTAATGAGGAGAAATCTCTTAAGTAACATCTTTTTCGAAATATAGAAATCGAGGTGTTGTTTAAAAAAATGCGTGAAAAGCTTATCCCCAAAGTTCGGTAGGATAGATTCCGGAATTAACCAGTTGATCTATACTTTGCTGAACAATTGTTTTGTCTTCTTTATAAGTTACGCCAAACCATTTGCTTTCGGTTGGAATAACTTTGAAGCGGGCTTTGCCCGATTTGATCAGTTGATCGGCTACCAAGGGGATGAAGAATTCCGCTTTCGGATTTTCTTTGTTTGCCAAAGCGAAGTCAACAAACAACTGCTTACTATCTGCAAAAACCTGTGGTGTAAAACCCCAGAAGTTCATAGAAGCAGCAGCCGTGGTGTTCAATGGCGTTTCTACCCCATGCTCTTCATAAACTACGTTGCCATCTTTAAAATAAACCTGGGTACGCTCGTTGATATCCTTCAAAAATCCATCTCCATTTACCTCGCAAATACCTCTTGATACGGAGCCATGTTCTGATAAGGTTTTATGAATTTGGAAACCCATCAGGGCAAACAGGTCATCTTTCACTTCCGTAGTGAGAAATTTAGCCATTTTTTCATACGAATCGCGGCCATAAAAATCATCGGCATTAATTACACAAAAGGGTTCTTTAACGGCATCGGCGGCAGCCAAAACGGCATGAGCAGTTCCCCAAGGTTTAGCCCGTTCAATAGACTCATGTATCCCGTAAGGTTTCAAATCAAAAGATTGAAAAACATAGTCGGTTTTAATCTTACCGTTTAGTTTAGGTTCAAAAATAGACTTAAAATTTTCGGCAAACTCTTCTCGTATAATAAAAACTACTTTGCCAAAACCGGCCTGTATAGCATCATAAATAGAATAATCGATAATGGTTTCGCCATTTGGGCCAAAGCCGTCAATTTGTTTCATGCTTCCATAGCGGCTGGCCATACCGGCAGCCAAAATTACAAGTGTGGGTTTCATAAGTGTGTATAAGTACGTATGATATAAAATTGTTTTAGTTTGAGATTACTTAACAGACCTGAAATCGTGTCCGGGTTGGATATCCAGCAGCGCTTCATAAATCAGGCGGATCACATTGTCTACATCTTCCTTATGGATCATTTCCACAGTGGTATGCATATAACGTAAGGGCAGCGAGATTAATGCCGAAACCACGCCATCATTAGAATAAGCAAAGGCATCAGTATCGGTACCAGTAGACCGCGAGGAGGCCTGTCGCTGGAATGGAATTTGATTCTCTTCTGCCGCTTTGATCAATAATTTGTTCAGGTTAGATTGTACGGCTGGTGCATACGAAACCACCGGGCCTTTACCGCAGGCCAAATCGCCTTGGGTAATTTTGTTAATCATTGGGGTCTGCGTATCGTGCGTAACATCGGTTATAATGGCTACATTCGGCTTTATGCGGTGGGCAATCATTTCGGCTCCCCGAAGGCCTATCTCTTCCTGAACGGAGTTTACGATATATAGACCGAAAGGCAGTTTAATATTGTTTTCTTTCAATAAACGGGCTACTTCGGCAATCATAAATCCTCCGGCACGGTTATCGAGGGCTCGGCCTACATAATATCGATCATTTAACACCATGAATTCATCTTCGTAAGTAATTACACAACCTACATGAATGCCTAACTTTTCAACTTCCTCTTTGCTGGTGCATCCGCAATCTAAAAAGATGTTTTTCAGCGTAGGTGCTTCTTCTTTTTCGCCGCTACGGGTATGAATAGCCGGCCATCCGAACACTGCTTTTACAATACCCTTATCGGTATGGATGTTTACCCGTTTGGATGGGGCAATCTGGTGGTCGGAACCACCATTACGAATCACATAGATGAGACCGTCTTTAGTGATGTAATTTACATACCAGGATATCTCATCGGCATGTGCCTCAATAACCACTTTATAGTCTGCTTTAGGGTTAATTACCCCTACGGCAGTGCCATAATTATCTACAAAATGCTCATCGATGTAAGGTTTTAAGTAATCGAGCCAAAGTTTCTGACCTTCCCATTCGAAGCCCGTAGGAGAGGCGTTATTGATATACTTTTCAAAAAAATCGACAGATTTTTTATTCACTACCGTGATGTGTTTTGGTTTTTCTTCTTTCTTAGCCATTGCTCTTTTTATAAATATAATTCCATGATAACGAAATCGTACCCGTCTTTAAAATAAGTTTGTTCGGTTTTGTGAAAACTGTATCGTTCGTATAAGGCTGAAACATTAGTCCGGGCATTGAGCCAGATCCGCTTGATGTTTTTCGACCGGGCGAAGTCCAATACATATTCAAACAGTAATTTGCCGTATCCCTGCCCCTGAAATTCATTTCTGGTGGCAAATTTTCTGAACTGCATTTCGTCATCCCGCTGAAAGGTGGAGATGACCGAGATGAGCCGGTTATGATCAAAAAGGCCAAAATGTATGCCTTCTTCATCATCGGGCAGTTTTACGGCCTCCAAGTCCATGTCCGGATACATCACTTCATGGCGTAGCGCCCAAGTAAGTTCGTGCCTAATTTGTTCTATGGAGTGCATCAGTTACTCTATTTATCCCGCTTAAAGCGGAATGTTTCCATGCTTTTTACGTGGATTGTTTACCACTTTGTTCTCCAGCATTTTATAGGCTTTAATTAGTTTGGCCCGGGTTTCGGCCGGTTCAATTACTTCATCTACAAAGCCACGTTCTGCCGCACGGTACGGATTGGCAAACAGATCAGAATATTCTTTTTCTTTTTCTATCCATTTGGCTTCCTGATCTTCGGCAGCCATTATTTCTTTCTTAAAGATGATTTCGGCAGCACCTTTGGCGCCCATAACCGCAATTTCTGCTGTTGGCCAGGCGTAGTTCATATCGGCACCAATGTGCTTGGAGTTCATTACACAGTAAGCACCGCCATAAGCTTTGCGGGTAATTACCGTAATTTTAGGTACGGTTGCTTCGCAAAAGGCATACAGTAATTTAGCTCCGTTGGTTATAATGCCATTCCACTCCTGATCGGTTCCGGGCAAAAATCCAGGAACATCTTCCAATACCAAAAGCGGAATATTAAAACAGTCGCAGAAGCGTACAAAACGAGCCCCTTTAACCGAGGCATGATTGTCTAATACTCCCGCCAGAAATGCCGGCTGATTGGCTACAATACCAATACTTCTGCCTGCCAGGCGGGCAAAGCCTACCACCAAATTCTCGGCATATTCTTTATGTATCTCCAGAAAAGAGCCTTCATCAATAATGGAATTTATCGCATCTCGTACATCATAAGGCTGATTGGCGTTCTCGGGCATTAAATCGTTTAGATCTGGGCGATACTCGTCTCCAGGCTCGTAAGCTGTAAGCGCAGGCTGCTCTTCGCAGTTCTGAGGCATATAGCTCAGTAATTTTTTAATGTGATGGATGGCATCCAATTCGTTGGCGCAAGCAAAATGCGTTACCCCCGATTTGGTGGCATGCGTTTGTGCACCGCCTAGCTCTTCAGAGGTGACTTCTTCGTGGGTAACGGTTTTAACCACGTTTGGCCCGGTAACAAACATATAAGAGGTATTCTCTACCATTAAAATAAAATCGGTAATGGCCGGAGAATATACCGCACCACCCGCTGATGGACCCATAATAGCCGAAATTTGAGGAATTACTCCCGAAGCCTGGGTGTTTCGGTAAAAAATATCGGCATAACCGCCTAAAGAAACCACACCTTCCTGAATACGGGCACCTCCAGAGTCATTTAACCCAATTAGCGGAGCCCCGTTGGTCATGGCCATTTCCATAATCTTACAGATCTTTTCAGACTGTGTTTCAGAGAGTGAACCGCCAAAAACAGTAAAATCCTGAGAATAAACATATACCAAACGGCCATTTACGGTTCCGTAGCCGGTAACCACACCATCGCCCGCATATTGCTCTTTTTCCATACCGAAATCGGTAGATCGATGCGTAACCAGCATGCCAATTTCTTCAAAAGAGCCTTCGTCTAATAAGAAATGAATACGCTCACGGGCAGTTAACTTGCCTTTTTTATGCTGGCTTTCAATACGTGCTTTTCCTCCTCCTAATGAGGCCTCTTCGCGTTTTTGCTTTAGCTTATTTATTTTGCTATTCAAGGTGCTGTGTGTTTAATATGAAACTGAATTCGAAAATACGAAATGTAGGGTTATTTAAGGCCTTAGAAACGGTATTGTGCCCTGATGGTGAATACGTCATCTTTAAGATCTTGAGTATACCCCGTTAAACTGGTGGATTCATTAACTGGATGATCATAATAAACCACAAATTTCACTTGTTTGCTCAAATAATAAACCAAGCCTGTGCCAAAAGTGTTAAAGCTGATATCACCGCTGCTGGTATTGGTATCTGCCAAACCTACTTGCTTACCACTTACATAAGAATTTGGATCATAACGGTCGTAACTTGCTATCCATTGCAATTCGGTATGCGGAATTTCCTGACTTAGCCATATGAAATAGCCCTTAAAATTTCGGTTATAAATATCGGTTGCGGGTTGAGCTCCGAGGCTTTTGCTAGCCTGTGCTGCGGTAATGCTGGCAGAAGAGGCTTGTCCCGGCTGTTGTCCGCTTATGAATTCTGTTTTGATGTGCGTTTTGCCTAATGCCCATTTAAAATCAGTTTGCAGATTAAATCCGTAATACCGACGGGAGGCATATGCCCCTAAAATATAAGGAGCGGTTTCTGCAATAAATCCGGGCTGGCCATTTATTATTCCATCCCGATAGGTAGTGCTGGTGCCCTGGCGAACAAAGCCATTATAGTAAGAAAGACCGAAACCTAAATTCCACTCTTTTTTTAACTCCTTGAAGTTGAAATGTAAAGCGCTTGAGAGGTCTTTTTTGCTGTCGTAATCTTTAGCATTCATTCCCGAACCATTAAAAAAGCCGATTTCATAATCTATGAAAGGGAATTTTGGAAATTTAATGTTTAGCATCGCACCTAAATCACGCTCGCCCGGAAAAAGACTCTGATGCATTCTTGGACGTTCGGGAAATTCACGATTAGCCGATGAATAGGAGAGGATATAGCCAAAAG
The DNA here is from genome assembly GCA_046074105.1 of Sphingobacteriaceae bacterium. Lineage (GTDB taxonomy): Bacteria > Bacteroidota > Bacteroidia > Sphingobacteriales > Sphingobacteriaceae > JAIPAN01. Next base: position 14,375 of record JBJTNQ010000033.1, read on the forward strand.
GTTTGGTGAATTGCCCGGCGGTTAAAGTGAAAATATGCCATTTAGGATCTTTTAGTTGAATAAATCCATCTCGTAAACTTACTCCATCCTGGGTGGCATCCAGTTGAAATACAATATTGGTAAATTCATCTACCCTGTCGAATTTAAAACGACCCCTGCGAACCATGAACCGATCATCCACTTCTTTTGCAAAATCTCCGCCGGCGAAAGCAGCAGCTCCTTTTTCTGCAGCTTTTTGGTATTGAAACTGAAAATAACCGGTGATCTTTAAATCGTGTGGATTATAATCGGATGGCGCATTATTGCTTTGTGCCTTTACGGTTAACTGAAAAGCTAACATAATGATCACGATGGAGATGATCTGCTTCATTCTATCTATATTTTGGTTAAAAATACTCTTTTATTAGATAAACAGCGTAATTTTGAGGCATCGCAATTGGGTATTTGTAAAATGAAAAAGGAAACCAGATTTAAATTAGACCAAAGTTATGGCAAGTTGCTTCAGGGCAATAAAGACTGGGTTAGTCAGCAATTATCTGCAGATGCAGATTATTTTAACAAGCTTTCTAAAAGTCAGCAGCCTGAAGTGCTTTGGATTGGCTGTTCTGATAGCCGGGTGCCTGCCAATGAGGTAACCAATACCAAGCCTGGAGAAGTTTTCGTACATCGTAATATTGCCAATATGTGCGTGCACTCTGACATGAACATGCTCAGTGTACTCGATTATGCCGTAAACGTATTGAAAGTAAAGCATGTGATCGTATCTGGCCATTATGGCTGTGGCGGGGTTGCAGCTGCATTAAGTAACCGACAGTTTGGCCTGATAGATAATTGGCTGCGACATATTAAAGATGTTTACCGCTTGCATGCCGATGAGTTAGATGCCATTGCCAATTTTGATGAGCGGGTGAACCGGTTGGTTGAATTTAATGTAATGGAACAGGTTTACAATTTATGTAAGACCACCATTGTGCAAAATGCCTGGAAAGAACGCGATGATTTGGAAATTCATGGCTGGATCATTCAGCTGGATAGCGGCTTTGTAAAAGACCTGAATGTATCTGTTAGTAATGCCGATAATTTGGGTAAGGTATTCGCTTTAACCGATAACTAAAATACCTGTTGAATAAAAAGCCCCGATACTCATCGGGGCTTTTTTGTTATTCTTTATCCAAAAACGGATAGCGGTAATCTTTTGGTGGATCAAAAGTTTCTTTGATGGTACGAGGAGAAACCCAACGCAGCAGGTTGATCATCGATCCGGCTTTATCATTAGTTCCTGAACCCCTGGCACCGCCAAAAGGCTGCTGGCCTACTACCGCACCGGTACATTTATCATTGATATAGAAATTACCCGCCGCATTTCGTAATGCTACAGTAGCTTGCTCCAGTACATAACGATCTTGAGCCAATACGGCACCGGTTAGGGCATAATCGGAAGTTTGATCAATAATTTCCAGTGTTTTCTCAAAATCTGTGTTAGCATAAACATAAATGGTTAGCACTGGGCCGAACAATTCTTCGCACATGGTTACATATTTCGGATCTTTGGTAACAATAACCGTAGGTTCAATAAAATACCCCTTGCTCTTATCGTAATTGCCTCCGGAAATGATCTCCAACGAGGTGTCTTTCTTCGCGGCATCGATATAAGAAGTCAATTTATCGAAAGATTTTTCATCGATTACGGCATTAATAAAATTGCCAAAATCTTCCGTTGGGCCCATTTTTAAGCTAGCCAGATCGCTAACTAATAATTTTTTCAATTCAGGCCATATCGATTGTGCTACATATACCCTCGATGCTGCCGAACATTTCTGTCCCTGGTATTCGAAAGCACCACGAACAATAGCGGCATTGGCTGCCTGTATATCGGCAGAGCCATGAACCAAAATGAAATCTTTACCGCCGGTCTCACCCACAATACGAGGGTAGCTTTTGTATAGGTGAATATTGTTCCCGATATTTTTCCAGATATCCTGGAATACTCCAGTAGAGCCTGTAAAGTGGATGCCCGCAAAATCGCGGTGTTTAAAAATTACATCCCCCGCATCAGGTCCGGAAACATAAACCAAGTTAATTACGCCATCAGGCAATCCCGCTTCGCGGAAAATTTCCATTAATACATTGGCCGAATAAATTTGCGTGTTAGACGGTTTCCAAACCACCACATTGCCCATCATGGCCGCAGAGGTAGGTAAATTTCCGGCGATAGCCGTAAAATTAAAAGGCGTTAAAGCAAACACAAAACCTTCCAGCGGACGCTGCTCCAGACGGTTCCATACCCCACGTGGCGAAACCGGAGGCTGCTGCTGGTAAATTTCGGTCATATACTTTACATTGAAACGCAGAAAGTCGATGAGTTCGCAGGCAGCATCTATCTCTGCCTGAAAAGCATTTTTCGATTGCCCCAGCATGGTAGCTGCATTTATTTTATAGCGGTAAGGTCCTGCAATCAGATCGGCAGCTTTTAAGAAAATAGCTGCTCTTTGCTCCCAGGCCAGACTTTCCCAATTAGCCTTAGCCGCTAAAGCCGCTTTAATGGCTGCTTCTACATGGCTTTTATCGCCCTGGCTGTAATAGCCTAAAATATGTTGATGATCATGCGGCGGGCGCATAGCCACTTTTTTATCTGTTCTTACTTCTTTGCCTCCAATATACATAGGTACATCTACCTGCTTTGAGCGGGCATCCTGCAAGGCAGCCTTCAATAAGCTGCGCTCTTTGCTTCCCGGTGCATAATTTAAAACCGTTTCGTTAACGGGTGTTGGAACATTGAAAAATCCTTTAAGCATAGTTCATAGATTTGTTGCTGCAAAGATAGTTTTTTAGCGTTAAAATTATGTCCGTCATCTGGCATCTAAAGCCCAATTTTATTTTTTAAAAGCGTAATTTAGCCTTAATGATTTTAAAGTTTGTGCGATTACTGTTCTTTCCGTTCTCTCTGCTTTATGGCCTGGCAGTAATAATTCGCAATGCCCTTTATCATTTAGGCTGGCTGCCCTCTACGGCTTTCCAACTTCCGGTAATTGTAGTGGGTAATTTGGCGGTTGGCGGTTCGGGCAAAAGCCCCATGACCGAATATTTGGTCAGACTCTTCAAATCAGAGTACCGCCTGGCAGTATTGAGCAGGGGCTACGGCCGTAAATCGAAGGGATTCCGCTTGGTTAAAGTAGATGATATGGTAGCCCTTACGGGCGATGAACCTTTGCAGTTTAAACAGCATTTTCCGGATATCACCATTGCCGTATGCGAAAACCGGGTTAACGGTGTAGAACGCCTGAAAATTGATCATGAATTAATTGTTCTGGACGATGCTTTTCAGCATCGGGCGCTAAGCCCCAGTTTTCAGATCTTATTGTTTGATTTTGCATCCCTGAAAAAGCTTAACTGGTTATTGCCAACCGGAAATTTAAGAGAGCCTATGTGGGCTAAAAACAGGGCCGATATCATCGTGGTAACCAAATCGCCGAAAGGTTTAAGCGCCGCCCAGAAATTGCAAATACGTAAGCAGCTGAAGCCCAAAGCACATCAGGCTTTATTTTTCTCTTATTTAAAATACGGAGCTTTAAAAACCATTAATGGTTCTGAAAACCGAAATTTAGCCGATCTGAATAGCCAAAGCCAGGTGCTTTTACTTACCGGAATAGCCAACGCTAAACCACTACTTCATGAGCTGAACGGCTATACCCAGCATATAACACACTGGGAATATCCGGATCATTATGCCTACACTGCCAAGGATATGGCTAAAATGAAAGCCGAATTTGAGCAAATTCCCGGCATGGATAAACTCATTATTACCACCGAGAAAGATGCTCAGCGATTAATTGCGCCCGAAATCGCATCTTTGCTGTCCGGTTTGCCACTATACCAATTGCCTGTGGAGGCTGAATTTGAGGAGCCGGATAAAGAAGATTTTGACCATTTACTGAAACAACATGTTAGAGAACATACAAACCACCACTGAGTTTTTACAGAAAAGAATTGGCGATTTTCGGCCGGAAATAGGCATTGTTTTGGGCACCGGTTTAGGTGCACTGGTAGATGAAATAACCATTGAGTATCAGTTTCCCTACTCCCTTATTCCGCATTTCCCGATCTCTACTTTGGAGTTCCATTCCGGAAAGCTAATTTTTGGCACCCTGGCCGGTAAAAAAGTAGTGGCCATGCAAGGCCGCCTGCATTATTACGAAGGGTATGATATGAAGCAGATCACTTTCCCTTTACGGGTGATGAAAATGCTGGGCATAGAGCGTTTATTTGTTTCTAATGCCAGCGGCTCATTAAATCCCGATTTTAAGAAAGGCGATCTGATGGTAATTGCAGATCATATTAACAAGCAGCCCGATAACCCGCTGCGGGGTAGAAATCAGGATAATTTTGGTCCGAGGTTTCCAGATATGAGCGAGCCTTACGATACCGCCATGCGCAAAATGGCATTAGAAATTGCGAAAGCTCAAAATATCAATTGCCACGAGGGGGTTTATGTTTCGGTGGCCGGGCCCAATCTGGAAACCAAAGCAGAGTATCGTTATTTAAGAATTATTGGTGGAGATGCCGTGGGCATGAGTACCGTTCCGGAAGTAATTGTGGCCAATCATATGAAAATTCCGGTATTTGCTATTTCTGTATTAACGGATGAAGGCTTTCCGGAAACGCTTAAGCCGGTGTCTTTAGACGAAATTATTCAGACCGCTAAAGAGGCCGAACCCAAAATGACGTTTATTTTAAAAGAAATGATCCAGCGTTTATAATGAGAAAGTACCTCTTTGGATTAATTTTTATTCTTTTATTCTGCAGCTTAAGCCGGGCAGAGCAAATTTCTGCAGGAAGTTCGGCAGGTATTTCCCGCCAACCGCAGGATACCACGGTTAATAATTCTATAAGTCTAGACTCGCTCAGAAAAAGGGAAGAATCTCGTATCGATTCGGTGGTGCCCACTGCTAAATATATTCGTTATACTACCCTGGCTATGCTAAAAGATAGCACCCATACCCTGCAAATAGATACCACACTCATTAATTTTCAGCATTATAATCCGCTTAACCGGCCCGAAAATCCAAGTATCAATTTAGGAGCAACAGGTTTAGCTTATCGCGATTTACTTTTTCAGCCGGCAAGAAGCATTGGCTTTAATGTGGGTTTCCATGTTTTAGACCGCTACTTGTTACGAACAGATTCTGTAAAGTATTATACCGCCCGTTCTCCCTATACCGAACTATACTATGTGAGCGGAAAAACGCAGGAACAAACCTTTAGGGTTATACATACTCAAAACATTAAGCCTAACTGGAATGTAGGGGTAAATTATAACCGCATTGGCGGTGATGGTTTTTACATTAACCAAAACGTAGACCACCTGAATGCTGCCCTGTTTACCTGGTATCAGGGGCCTAAAAAGCGATACCAATTAATGGCTCATGCCTTGTTTAATAATATTAAAGCCGGAGAAAATGGCTCTACTGTTAGAGAGGATATTTTTGAGGGAGAAAAATCGCTTGCCAGCGATGCTGAATTTGTTCGTTTAAGTGCTACCGGAGAAACAAGGCCTAAGCAAACCTGGCGAGAGAATACCGTTTTTTTAAAGCAAACCTACGATATTGGACATCGCGATAGCATAAAAACAACAGATGCCAATGCTTCGTTGCTGCCTACTCAGCGTTTGTCCTATTCGATAGCTTACACCAAGAACTTATATAAATTCTTTAGGAATGAACCAGATACTTACCTGGTGTTCCCTCATCCGCAGCCCGAAACCCTTACGCTAACCAGAGATACCACCGAGATTAGCCATTTAAGTAATGAGTTTACTTACAGTTTTTACTTGAGAGGACGTGCGGTAAGTTTTCTGAGAAATGAATTGAAGCTGGATCTGGGCGCTCAGCACGATCTGTATCAATATATACAAATGGGCGAGCAAAAGGAAAATCAAAATATAAGCCTAAAGGCCGGATTGGGTTATCGCTTTAACGAGAGCGTAAACCTGACAGCCAAACTGGAACAAATTGCGCAGGGAAGCCAGGCCGGCGATTATTTATATGATGCCAAGACTCAAATCCTGTTAAGTAAATCGGTTGGGCGGATCATATTAGGAGCTTATTTGCAAAATAAATCGCCCGAAGAAATATTTAACCGGATGAATTATCAATTCCATCAATGGTCGTTTGATTTTAAACGCACCAAGACCAATAATTTATCTTTTAAATACGAAAATCCGGCTTTCCATTTTTATGTGCAGGCAGAGTACTTAAGAATGATGAACTATCTCTATTTTCAGGAAACAGATATTGCTAAAGAGATAAAGCCACAGCAACTGGATGCCGATCTGAATATGCTGAAAATTACTCTGGCTAAGCATTTTAAATTGGGCCGGTTCAATCTTCAGCATTTATCGGTTTATCAAAAAAGCAGTGAGCAGGAAGTATTGGCTACCCCCGAATTTTATACTTATAATAGTTTTTATTACGATTGTAATTTATTTAAAGTATTACATGCTAATATAGGTTTTGATATAAAGTATCACACCGAGTTCAATAACCCTGCTTACGCTATTGATGCCGGCCAATTCTATAATCAAAAAACGCCGGTAAAATATCCCACTTATCCCGTGGTTGATGTATTTATTAAAGCAACTTTAAAACGGGCTAACCTTTTTCTTAAATACGATTACATGAACCAGGGATGGCAATCTAAGGGTTATTATACCGTAGATCGTTATCCAATGCCTAACCGTTTATTGAAATTCGGCCTGAGCTGGAAATTCTATAACTAAGGCATTTCGCTACATTAAAAATCAATTATTAACTTAGCGGCCTAAATTATTATGAGCAAAGCAATTATTAAAACCGAAAAGGGCGATATGACCGTAGCATTTTACGATCAGGATGCGCCGAATACCGTGGCTAATTTTTTAAAATTAGCGAAGTCGGGCTATTATGACAATGTAACTTTCCACAGAGTAATTCCAGATTTTGTAATTCAGGGAGGCGACCCAACCGGAACCGGAGCTGGCGGACCTGGCTATAGCATTGATTGTGAATTAACAGGTGAGAACCAATACCACGACCGTGGGGTATTGTCTATGGCTCACGCCGGACGTAATACCGGAGGTTCGCAGTTCTTTATCTGCCACAGCCGCAATAATACGGCTCATTTAGACCGCAATCATACTTGTTTTGGTAAAGTGATCGAAGGGGTGGATGTAGTTGACGATATCCGTCAGGGAGATAAAATTTTAGGAATAGAAATTATAGAAGAATAGTATTTAGTTGCAGGTTGTGTGTTTTAGGTTGTAATTAACAAGTGCAATCTAATTATCTCAATACTCAATACTAAGTACTTAATACTAAAAGTATGAATTTAAGAGGAATTGTTTCTGTATCCGGTAAACCGGGATTATTTAAACTGATCGGTCAGAATAAAACAGGCTTTATTTTAGAGAGTCTGGATAACCTGAAAACCAAATTGGTAGTCAATATGTCGAATGCTAAAATGGCATCGTTAGAAGATATTACCATTTTTGGTGAAGAAGAAGATCTGAAGTTGATTGATATTTTTGAGAAGATGAAGGGTATCAAATCTATTCCTGACGCTAAAGCAGACGGAACCGCTTTGAGGAATTTCTTCCGCGAAGCGGCCGCAAGCCACGATGAAGAAAGAGTTTATTCTTCTGATATTAAAAAGATCATTACCTGGTTCAATATCATCAAGGATTTGCCTTTATTTACCGAAAAAGCACCAGAACCTATTGATGAACAATCAGTAAAGGCAGCTAAAGAATCGGCTAAAAAAACGGAGACCAAACCGGTAGAAGCTAAAAAGCCAACTAAAGGCAGTGCCACTACCAAGCGTACTTCTTCTAAAGCGAAATAATGTCCCTTTTTTATCATCCTATACTTGTCGAAAGATGGTAAATTTCACCTTTCGACAGGCTCAAGGTGACACCTTAAAAAGCCCCTTCGAAAACTCGAAGGGGCTTTTTTGCTTTAGTCTAATTTATATCTTAAACCTAACGGCAGAAAATGCCAGGCACTATACACATTCCGGTTCTGAGCCAATTTGTTCGGGCTTATGGTAATCCGGGTTGGTGGAAAGATGAACAAGGGGCTGGTTTCTAAAAATAATTTTGGACCCAAACGAATGTTCATGGTCATGCCGATGTTTATGGTTGGAAGTACTGCATGCTTAGCTTCGCCATATAGATAAATTGCACCAATTCCAGTTGAAAAATCGAATTTAATTTTTGTTTTACCCATTCTGGAGATAGAGTGTAGGTCAAAACTGAGGTGGTTGTAATTCAGTTCTGGTGGGTATTCTTCTCCTGGCGAAAGTTTTAGACTTGGAATACCGCTTAGGCCCCTCCATTTATTATCAATAGTGAAGCCCCAGAAAGTTTTTTCTTTGTTTTTAAAACGCTTGCTATAGCTTAGCAACAACCTCGGTCCGGCTGAATAATAATTATCCCAAGTTATGCCTGTTCCGATGCTCAGATATTGATTTGCTTCAGGGCTGTTGGCACTTTGACTAAAGCAGTTAAAAGTTAATAGCACCAATATGATTGTTAAATGGATATTTTTCATGCTTGCTGATTTTATTGACTGGCATCCAGAAAGTCCTGCTCTGTAAAGGTGTAAGCGTAATATCCGGTAACGGAATGTTTAGATTGACTTACAATTACTTTTTTATAACTAATCTGATTCAATAAATTTCTATTACTGGAAAATGGAATACCATTTTGCTTTTGCAAGTCCGGTCTGTAGTGAATGCTACTCTTCTGGCCATCAAAAATTACTTTTACAGAATCCCAACCTTGAAGTAAACCCCAATAATTCAATTTGGGAAATTCATTTGTACCCATTCCTTTCATCTCAGCAACAATGGTTGTATCCTTAGGCAAAATTTCGATATGATCTTCCATCTCGATACGATAGCCTATCATCTTTATGGTATGGTTCGTGGGGTTAATATACTTAATATGTACATTCTTATATCCATCAACTATGCAGGAGCCTGTAGATAATAGGGCTAATAGCAAGAATATTAAAGTTTTTTTCATCTTTCCGTATTTTAATAGTAAATCAATAGTTTGTCAATATCAGCATCCGTTACGCCGTTGGGTTTATGTGCTTTGAGCTGTTTTTTTAATGTTTTTAAAGTAAAAATATGTCGAAGCATATTTGATTCGATATAAGCTAGTGTATAACCCTTTACATTATCGTCCACTGTTCCAAAAAGCATTTTTTCATTATAATTATCAATCAAATTGATATAGATATTGGTGTATTTCCAGTCATAACTATGTGTCCATTCCTGATAACCTCGGTAGTTTGGGTCTTGAACCGGCACTAAATAACTCCAGTCTCCATAGTTAGGGATACCTCTGGTATTCTTGTACTCGAGCTTGGTGATCCACCATTCCACGCCAGTTGCCCAACTTTCTTGCAGCCAAAAACTCACAGTAAAGTAGCTCAGGGCTACTAATGCCATATGTCTTGCATGGCTGGTATGGGCGGTTTCATGGCAGGTGGTAGAAAAAATTTCGTCAGAATCGTATTCAATATTTTCATCTTGATATCTGCTAATTCTGAGTACAGGAACAAGAAGATAATTATTACCAGAACTACCCATGTCGGCATCCACACCGATATACCATATTCTGGGAGATTGTAAATTGTAGGGTCTTTCTAAGCCATCAATAAATCCGTAACTATAACGGTAGGCACCCCTGAAAATATGACCGATAAAACGATCGTAACCGCTTAATATATCGTAATTCCAATCGCCCAAAATTTTGGGCCCGTTAATCCAAGCGGTTAAATCTACCAAGTGCGGCTTTACGGTAAAATCATGCTGGCTAAACCATAAGGAATAATTGCAGGGTCGTTTAAAAGTGTCTCCCATGCGGTAATTGCCCCCAAAATCGGGGCGGGCATGGTAGGTGGTAAACCAGCGGCGGGCACGCATATCTACACCTTCTAAACCAATAAGCTGGTTGAGCCGGGTATCAAAAATTTGAATTTTGCCTCCGGGATAGTAAGATTTTTTCTGTGTTTTACCTTTGTCTGCTTTTATCGTATCCTGAAAATTACCGGTTTGGATATAGGCCTGGTCTAATAGGCGGTCGAGGTAATTTTCCTGGTCTTTTAATCGGGCATCTTCTTCCGGGATGTAAAGTTTGGCTATAATTTCATAAGGTATTCTGGGGCTAAAGGCATAATCTGCTTTTACAGCAGCGTATTGGTAGGCATAGCCGCCTCTAGGTGTGGCAGGGTCGCGGTAATGGTTGCCGCTTTGTACAATTTCAAAATCGAGGGGATAGGGGTAGAGGGTCAGGCTTCGGTCGGCATCTAATGCTTCGAATTGCGTGGAATCTGCAGGCATAAATTTTACGTAGTAATGCGTAGCCCTAATATCTTCGGGTTTTAAGCGTGTTAAACCCACCCGGCTTAATGCTTTGGCTGCCGCCTGCATATTGGCAACGGTATAGGGATTATTGAGTTTTTTACCTAATACCAGTTCTCCTTCGCGAGAGGTAAAGGAATTAGTTTCTAAACTGCCTGTTTTAGATAGGTTGTTGAGCTTGCTTGTACTGAAAGTGTCATCTGTTTTATGACAACTAAAAAGGGTAAGGGCCATTATAAACGCAGTAATGGCTCTAAATCTGGTATTCATTTTTAATTGAATTTTACTAGATATTTCGTCTATTATTTTGCGTTAATTTTCGAAATATGGAGACAGATTGGTTTGATTATCAATCTATTCACTTGTATCGCTAACATTTTTTATACGAGATTGTTTGCCGCGTTAACGATAGGAGCGATATCCCCCGGTTGTAAACCGGGGATTTAGCGGATAGCGTGTTAAAACGCCATATAAATTGTGGATAATTCTAAAAAATGGGGGTTAAAAACAGAAGCCGGTTTTGAGCCTAGGATTTAAGAATGATGGTAAGGCTCCCCTTTAAGAATGGTAAAAGCCCGGTATACCTGTTCGGTAAAGAATAAACGTACCATTTGATGCGAAAATGTCATCCGCGAAAGCGAAATTTTGCCTTGTGCTTTTTGGTAAATTAGTGGGTCGAATCCATAAGGTCCGCCTACTACAAATACCAGATTTTGTACGCTGGCTAGCATTTTTTTATTTAGGTAAGCCGCAAAGCCCTCGGAGCTAAATTCTTCGCCATTTTCATCCAATAAGATCAGCTGATCTGTAGGTTTGAGTTGTTTGAGAATGAGTTCGGCCTCTTTGCTTTTTTGCTCGGCTTCGTTTAGGTGTTTGGTGTTTTTGAGATCGGGTATTTCCAGGTATTGAAAGGCAATATAATGCTTCAGGCGTTTGAGGTATTTCTCTAGGCCTTCACGCAGGTAAGCTTCGTCGGTTTTGCCAATAACCAGAAAAGTGATCTTCATGTTTCAAGTATACAAAAAAGTCCTCCGTTGTGTGGCGGAGGACTTTTAATTTATCGTTATTTATACTTAAGCGTTCTGATTCATGCGGATGATGTTGAGTGCACCACCAGCTTTAAACCATTCAATTTGCTGCTCGTTGTAGGTATGGTTAACCGGGAACGATACACTTCCGCCATCAGCGTGGTGCAGTACCACCGTAAGCGGTTTGTTTGGAGCGAATTCTGTTAAACCGATGATGTCAATTACGTCATCTTCCTGAATGCGGTCGTAATCTTCCGGCTTAACGAAAGTTAAACCCAGCATACCTTGCTTTTTCAGGTTGGTTTCGTGAATACGGGCAAATGATTTTACCAATACGGCACGAACGCCTAAGTGGCGAGGCTCCATAGCCGCATGTTCACGAGATGAACCTTCACCATAGTTTTCGTCGCCCACTACGATAGACCCGATGCCAGCCGCCTTGTAAGCTCGCTGTGTAGCCGGTACCGGGCCATATTCGCCGGTGAGTTGGTTTTTAACGTTGTCGGTTTTGTCATTAAAGAAGTTTACTGCACCAATCAACATATTGTTAGAGATATTGTCCAGGTGACCACGGAATTTTAACCATGGTCCGGCCATAGAAATATGGTCGGTAGTGCATTTTCCTTTAGCCTTGATCAATAATTTTAAACCTTTAAGGTCGGTGCCTTCCCAAGCTTTGAAAGGATCTAGCAATTGTAAACGGCTCGATTCTGGGGATACCAATACGTTAACGCCAGAACCATCGGCAGCAGGTGCCTGGTAGCCGGCATCTTCTACGGCAAAACCTTTTGTTGGCAATTCATCGCCGGTAGGCGGATCTAATTTTACTTGTTCGCCTTTATTGTTGGTTAAGGTATCTGTTAATGGATTGAAACCCAAATTGCCCGAAATGGCAATGGCAGCTACCATTTCTGGCGATGCTACAAATGCATAGGTATTGGGGTTGCCATCGGCACGTTTAGCAAAGTTGCGGTTAAACGAGTGAACGATGGTGTTCTTTTCTGCTTTTTCGGCCCCTACACGGTCCCACATACCAATACATGGTCCGCAGGCATTGGTAAATATGGTGGCATCCAGATCAGTGAAAGTGTCAAGTAAACCATCACGATCGGCAGTATAACGTACTTGTTCAGAACCCGGGTTAATTCCAAATTCTGCTTTGGTTACCAGGCCTTTTTCTACGGCTTGCTTTGCAATTGAAGCAGCACGGCTCAGATCTTCGTATGAAGAGTTAGTACAAGATCCTATTAATCCCCATTCTACCTTGGTTGGCCATCCGTTTTTCTCGGCACGGGCCTTCATTTCCGAAACCGGAGTAGCCAAATCTGGCGTAAATGGTCCGTTTAGGTGCGGCTCTAAAGTGCTTAAATCAATTTCGATAACCTGATCGAAGTATTGTTCCGGATTGGCATACACTTCCGGGTCGGCGGTAAGGTGTTGTTTAATGCCATTGGCCATGTCAGCCACTTCTGCACGACCGGTAGCACGTAAATAACGTTCCATGCTTTCGTCGTAACCAAAAGTGGAAGTAGTTGCGCCAATTTCGGCACCCATATTACAAATGGTTCCTTTTCCGGTACAGCTCATGCTGATGGCACCTTCGCCAAAATATTCTACAATAGCTCCGGTACCGCCTTTTACGGTTAAAATTCCGGCCACTTTCAAGATTACATCTTTAGGAGCAGTCCAGCCATTTAGTTTACCGGTAAGTTTTACCCCAATTAATTTAGGAAAACGAAGTTCCCAGGGAAGTCCGGCCATTACATCGCAGGCATCGGCACCGCCTACACCAATGGCCACCATACCCAAACCACCTGCATTTACAGTATGCGAATCGGTACCAATCATCATCCCGCCAGGGAATGCATAATTTTCTAAAACTACCTGGTGGATGATACCCGCTCCTGGTTTCCAGAAACCGATGCCATATTTATTAGAAACAGATGATAAAAAGTCGAATACTTCTTTACTTTCATGCTGGGCAAAAGGTAAATCTTTATCGGCACCCTCACGTGCAGTAATTAAGTGATCGCAATGTACAGTTGAAGGTACCGCTACCTGAGCACGACCAGCCTGCATGAATTGTAATAGGGCCATTTGAGCAGTTGCATCCTGCATGGCTACGCGGTCTGGTGCAAAATCTACATAATCATGACCTCTTTGGTAAGTCTGGTTGGCGTTTCCATCCCATAAGTGGGCGTATAATATCTTTTCTGTAAGGGTTAAAGGCTTGCCAACTACTTTACGAGCTGCCGCTATACGGCTTTCGTAATTGCTGTAAACCTCTTTAATCATGTCTAAATCAAATGCCATGGTGTTGAGCGGATTTTTGTTAAAAACTATCTTTAGATGTGTTGAATGGCGAAGTTAACAAAAAAATATGCTATTTTCAGCATTGCAGAACGTTTATTAAATACAATTTTTAACTAAAAGTATAATTATTTATCAATCACATTTTTTATCTTAGCCAAATCAATTAAATTTTAAAATTATCATGATGAGAAAATTTACGCTTCTTCTGTTTTTCCTGAGTGTTACTTGCGGAGTATGGGCACAAATAAAGGTCCAGGGTAAAGTAACCGATGCTCAGGGCTTACCCTTACCCGGGGTGAGTGTATCTGAAAAAGGTTCTGGTAAAGGAACCGCAACAAACGCTTACGGCATCTTTTCGATGGAAGTAAGTAATGCTAAAGCAGTTATTAAGTTTTTTATGCTGGGGTATCAAACTCAGGAAATAGCTGTGCCCTCAACAAATGAATTGAATGTAAAATTAGAGGAAACCAGCACCTCTTTAAGCGAGGTAGTGGTAGTAGGTTCCAGAAGCTTACGTAGAAGTGCCACAGAAACCGCAGTTCCGGTAGACGTAATAGATATGAAGAACGTCATTAAGCAGACCGGGAAACTGGAATTAAACCGTTTGCTGGAATATGCGGCTCCTTCTTTTAATGCCAACAAGCAAACGGGTTCTGATGGCGCCGATCATATTGACCCGGCTACCATTCGTGGTCTGGGTCCGGATCAAACCCTGGTATTGATCAATGGCAAACGTCGTCACCAATCCTCTTTAATTAATTTATTCGGCACCCGTGGCCGTGGTAACACCGGTACCGATCTGAACGCTATTCCGGTTGCTTCTATAGAACGTGTAGAAGTTTTACGAGATGGTGCTTCTGCACAATATGGTTCTGATGCCATTGCCGGTGTGGTAAACATTGTACTTAAAAATAAGGTGAACGAGTTTAGCGGCTTTGTGAATACTGGAGCTTATGATGCTCCGGGCTATGCAGATAAGTCTTTTGATGGTCAATCTTTACAGTTTGCCGGAAACTATGGTGCTCAGATTGGCGAAAAAGGGTTCGTAAATTTTTCGATGAACTTTTTGAATAATGAAAAAACCACCCGTGTGCCCGATGCAAGTGGTACTGCAAGGAGACAGTTCGGTGATGCTTCAGCCCGTGATTTCGGAACTTTTGTGAATGCCTCCCTGCCGGTAAGTAAACAAACAGAGGTTTACGCCTTCGGCGGATTTAGCAATCGTTTTACGGATGCTTATGCCTGGAGTCGTTTTGCTGGTGCAAACAATAATGTGGACGCCATTTATCCAAATGGTTTCGATCCGCATATCCAGTCTTTGATAGACGATAAATCTCTTTCTGCTGGTTTAAGAACTAAATGGAATGGCTGGGATGTAGACTTTAATAATACTTTCGGAACTAACCGAATGCATTATTTTGTTGACGGTACCAATAATGCAAGTTTGGGAATTAAATCTCCAACCTTTTTTGATGCAGGAGGCTTTCAGTTCTCGCAGAATACTACAGGATTGAACTTTACTAAAGCTTATGACGGGGTTGCCTCAGGTCTAAATGTGGCTTTCGGAACGGAATATCGTGTAGACCGTTACGAAATTTTTGCTGGCGAGGAAGGTTCTTATAAAGACTATACTGCAGGTGATAATATCCCTGGAGGTTCTCAAGGTTTTCCTGGTTTCCAACCACGTAATGAATTAAATGTAAGCCGTAGTAATATGGCTGCTTATACCGATGTAGAATTGGATGTAACCAAACAGTATCTGGTTGCCGCAGCTGTGCGTTATGAAAATTACAGCGATTTTGGCGGAACCCTAAATGGTAAGTTGGCCATGCGTTATAAGTTCTCAGATGCTTTTAACCTGAGAGGCTCTTTAAGTACTGGTTTCAGGGCTCCTTCTTTGCAGCAGGTGTATTTCAATACCATCTTTACCAATTTTGTATTGGGGCAGGCAACTGAAGTTTTATTATCAAACAATTTAAGTAATGTTACCCGTACATTAGGTATAGAGCGTTTAAAACAAGAGCGTTCGGTAAACCAGAGCTTAGGATTTACCTGGAAACCGCTTAATAATTTAAATATTACGGTAGACGCTTATCAGGTAAACATTAAAGATCGTATCGTATTAACCGGTAGCTTCTTCGATAACGATCCGGATATTGGGGCCGATTTGCAAGATTTAGGAGTAAAGCAAGCACAATTTTTCACCAACGCCATTGACACCCGAAACCGCGGTTTAGATGTTATTCTTACACACGATGCCCCTTTAGGTAACGGCCGTTTAGTAACCTCATTGGCCGCTAATTTCAATAAGTTATCCGTATTAGATGTTAAAACCAACGATAAGCTGGCTGGTAAAGAAGATGTTTATTTTAGTAAGCGTGAGCAGTTTTTTGTGGAGGCCTCAGCTCCAAAAAGTAAGATCAACCTGAATTTCGATTACTCCAACAAGAAATTCAATACCTCTTTAAGAATCGTTCGTTTCTCGGATGTAACTCTTGGAGATTGGGATGGTAATCCGATGCATTACGATGCCAAATTTACCACAGACCTTGCTTTTGGATATAAGTTGAGCAAGAGCTTGAGCTTGAATTTTGGTGCCGATAATTTATTCGACATTTATCCAACTAAACAAGATCAGCAATTGACTGAAGCCGGTGGAGCCTGGGATTCTGTACAAATGAATTATAACGGACGTAGATATTTTGCCCGTTTAGGATTTACTTTCTAAGCCCACCCCTAAGCCCTCCCAGTAGGAGCGGAGAAAATTGAAATATTTGAAAGGCTACCAGGTTTTAAACTGGTAGCCTTTTTTTGTCCAGTAAGCTAAAGCCCGAGGTAAGGTATATTCTAATCGTTCCTGAGCTTTTAAACTATCGTGAAAAACCACAATAGACCCATTTTCGGTATGCTTTAAAGTGTGTTTAAGGCAGTCTTCAGGTTTTAGATCACCATCGAAATCATAAGTTAACACATCCCACATAATTATTTTGAGTTGGGAGTTCGGAGTTCTTAGATTTTGACCTTCAACCCAAAGTTCTATAAGTTTCTTGATCTGCGATCGTTTTATCCTCCCGTAAGGAGGCCTAAATAAATTAGATTCAACCAAATCTTCACATTTTTTAAAATCCTCTAAGTAGGCCTTGTCTTTGGTTTTCCATCCATTTACATGATGAAAAGTATGGTTGCCTACGGCATGCCCCTCAGCCAAAACCTCGCTAAATATTTCAGAATGTTTGCGAATGTTATCGCCAATGCAAAAAAAAGTAGCTTTGGCATTAAACTTTTTTAAGGTTTTTAATACAAACGGTGTAACAATAGGAATAGGTCCATCGTCAAAGGTGAGGTATATGTATTTCTCTTTTCGACTTTCGTTCCAGGTTAAACCGGGATAAAGCCATTTGAGCCAAAAGGGAGATTTTACCACATACATCACGGCTAAGATAAGAGATGTATACTAATAAATTGAAACATTGTCTGTTTGGCAGACAATCAACCATAAAGTAAATGAATTTGAAATTTAATTTTTACAAGCCAATTCTCCGTATTTCTTTAATTACTGCCGGCTTTATCCTGTTATCCGGTTTGGAAAAAGGGTTTGCCCAGCAAAAAATAACCCTGGAGCAAGCCATTCAAATGGCATTGGAAAATAACATCCAATTAAAACAAACTAAGTTCAGTGTAGCTTTATCTGAAGAACAATACCACCAGTCTAAATGGAATTTAACCCCTAATTTAAACGCCAATAGTGGCTTGAATTATTCGTTTGGTAGAACCTTCGATCAGTTGTCCGGGCAGTCTTTCGATCAGAATGTAACTTCGGCCAACGGAAACCTCAGCTCTTCCTTAGTGCTTTTTCAGGGATTTCAACGGGTTAATCAAATTCTGCAAAATAAATACACCTTAGAAGCTGATAAAAGCAATGAGCAAAAAGCTAAGAACGACTTAACGCTAACCGTGGTAACCACTTATTTGCAGGTGTTAAATGCACAAGATTTAAGTGAAACGGCTAAACAACAATTAGATTTTGCCCTTTTACAATTAGATCGCGAGCAAAAGTTGTTTAATGTAGGAAATAAAACCCTGGCAGACCTCTCGCAGGCTAAATCGCAAGTGGCCAATGCGGAACTAAGTCTTACCAATGCAGTCAATCAGTTAGACCTGGCCTTTTTAAATTTATCGCAATTATTAGAGCGTAACCCGACAGAAAAATTCGAAGTGGTAAAGCCAGTGGTCGATGTGATCAGTACTTCCAGCAGCCAGCTGGCCGCAAATGATATTTATCAAACTGCCTTAAAGAGTTACCCCGATATTAAATTAGCAGAAAATCGTCGTTTGGCCGCCAATAAAGCCGTTTGGCTTGCCCGCGGAGGCTATTACCCACGTTTAAGTTTAAACGGGAGTTTAAGTACCGGTTATTCCAGCGGCCGCCAGCGTTTAATTGTGGGCAGTAATCCGCCGGCTTTTGAAGAGATCCCCCTATCAGACCAAATAACCGGCAACTATAATAAAGGAGTAGGCGTAAGCTTGGTTATTCCGCTTTGGAATGGTAATCAGGCACGCAGCAATGTAAACCGTGCCAAGATCAATTATCAGAATGCCACCTTATCAGAACAATTGGCTAAAAATAACCTGAATAAAGTAATCAATCAGGCGGTATATGATCTAAAGGCTGCTCAAAAAAGATATTACTCTACCGAGAGTGCTTTTAATTCAGCTCAAGATGCATTTAAGGTTATAGAACAGCGCTATCAGGTTGGGTTGGTCAATTCGCTTGATTTTAATCAAGCGCAACTTAATCTGAATAGAGCGCAATTCGATCTCATTCAAGCTAAATACGACTTAATTTTCAAAACCAAAGTAATTGATTTTTACTTGGGAAAACCAATTAATTTCAACTAAAACCCCTATTTATATATCACATGGCAAAGAAACAAAACACCTTAAAATATGTCTTTATAGGCATTGGCGCATTATTAGTTATTGCAATTGCAGGTAATAAAATGGGCTTATTCGGTAAAGGCGACATTACCGAGGTGGCTGTAGAAAAAGCAGCCCTGCAAACTATTACTGAAACAGTTTCGGCAAGCGGAAAGGTACAGCCCGAAATAGAAGTTAAACTGAGCTCTGAAGTTTCTGGAGAAGTAGTAGAACTGCTGGTTAAAGAAGGCGATGTGGTAAAGAAAGGCCAACTGTTATGTAAAGTTCGTCCAGATGTCTTAAAATCGGGTTACGATCGTGCCGTAGCGTCTTTAAATAGCCAAAAAGCAAATTTTGCAGCTACCCAGCAGCAGTTAAAACAGGCAGAGGCTAATTTTAAAAACACACAGGCCAGATTTAAGCGTAATCAGGAATTATACCAGAAAAAAGTAATTTCTAATGCCGAGTTCGATGCTGCTAATGCCGAATACGAAAGTGCTAAAGCTAATTTAGAAGCCATTAAACAGAATGTGGTTGGCTCTCGTTACGGAGTGCAGCAATCATCGGCAGTGGTCAAAGAAGCTGGCGATAACCTGGCAAAAACAACCATTTATGCTCCGGTAGACGGAGTGGTGTCTAAACTTTCTGTAGAACTGGGCGAACGGGTAGTTGGGACTGCTCAAATGGCCGGTACCGAAATTATGCGTATCTCTAATTTAAACTCTATGGAAGTAAATGTAGATGTAAATGAGAGCGATATAAACCGGGTTTCGATTAACGATCCGGCCGTGATAGAAGTAGATGCTTTCCAGGGACAAAAATTTAAAGGCATCGTAACCGAAATTGCCAGTTCAGCCAATGTAGTAGGTGCCAGTGCCGATCAGGTAACCAATTTTACCGTTAAGGTGCGTATCCTGCCAGAATCCTACGCTGCTATAAAAACGCCCAATGCACAAACTTCACCTTTCAGACCGGGGCTATCGGCAACGGTTGATATTCAAACCAATGAAATGAAAGGTTTGGCGGTTCCTATCCAATCGGTAACTACCCGCGAAGATGAGAAGAAGAAAGAGATGAATGGCTCGCAAAATGCAGCTGCCGAAGAGAAAAAAGTAAGCAGTGATGCACCCATCAAAGAATATGTATTTGTTTTAAAGGGCGGAAAAGTAAAGCAAGTGGAAGTTAAGACAGGTATTCAAGATGATACCAATATTCAAATTCTGAGCGGCTTAAAACCGGGAGAAGAAGTTGTTGCTTATCCTTTTACAGCCATTTCCAAGACTTTGAAAAATGATATGGAGGTAAAAAAAGTAGATAAAGACAAGTTGCTCTCGGCCAGCAAAAAAGATTAATTTTCTAAAAAATACTTAACTTGTCCTCTTCCTGCAAAACGGGAAGAGGATTTTGTTTTTTACGCCAAACGATGTTGAATAAAATTGCGGTAATAGGTGGCGGAAGCTGGGCCACTGCTATCATTAAAATGTTGAGTGATAATTTCAGCGAAAAAGAAATTTTTTGGTGGATGCGTTGTACAGAATCTATTGCACACGTTCAGCAATACAAGCACAATCCACGATACCTTAGTTCGGTAGAAATTAAATTGCCCGCATCAAATGTAAGCCATGATCTGAAAGGTTTAGTTAAACAAGCCGATTGGATATTGCTTTGTGTGCCTGCGGCATTCCTAAAAGAGGCCTTAGCCCAGATCGGTCCTGCCGATTTAAAAGGGAAAAAGATCATTTCGGCCATAAAGGGTATTGTTCCAGATGAGAACCAGATCATTGGCGAATTCATTAATCAGCAGTATAATATTCCATTAGAAGATATATTAGTAATTAGTGGCCCCTGCCATGCCGAAGAAGTGGCTTTAGAGAAATTATCTTACCTCACCATTGCCTCTCCCGATACCGATTCGGCGGCTGTTTTTGCTCAAATGATCAATACCCGATATATTAAAACTAATGTGTCTGAAGATATTTATGGAACCGAGTACGCTGCCGTACTTAAAAATATTTATGCCGTAGCCAGCGGTATTTGTCATGGTATAGGCTATTGCGATAATTTTCAGGCTGTTTTAATTGCTAACGCGATAAGAGAGATCAGTCGTTTTGTAAACGAAGTACACCCCATAAACCGCGATATTAATGAGTCGGCTTATTTAGGTGATTTACTGGTAACAGCTTATTCCCAATTTAGTCGCAACCGTACATTCGGTACCATGATAGGGAAGGGCTATACCGTTAAGTCGGCCCAATTGGAGATGAATATGATCGCCGAAGGCTATTATGCAGTTAACTCCCTGCATCAGATTAATAAGCAGCATAAAGTACACATGCCCATTTGCCGGGCGGTTTATGCTATTTTGTATGAAAACCATTCGCCACTTATTGAAATGAAATTATTGGCCGAAGAGTTAAATTAACCAAAAAAACGCCAT
Source organism: Sphingobacteriaceae bacterium (assembly GCA_046074105.1). GTDB lineage: Bacteria > Bacteroidota > Bacteroidia > Sphingobacteriales > Sphingobacteriaceae > JAIPAN01. The sequence goes on from JBJTNQ010000033.1 coordinate 35,474, forward strand.
GAAATACGTCATTTTATTATGCTCCGCATTGTTAATTTTAGGCTTTAGTGCCTGTAAGCAAACACCCGCTAAGGCTAAGATAGCTGCTGCCCAACCTGAATTGCAGACCGTTGAGGCTTCTTGCGGAACCTGCAACTTTGGCCTAAAGGGTAAAACCTGTGCTTTAGCTGTCAAAATTAATGGTAAAGCCTATTTTGTAGACGGAACCGATATTGATGATCACGGAGATGCTCACGCAGACAATGGTTTTTGTGAGGCCGTAAGAAAAGCGGAAGTAAAAGGCACCTTGGTAAATGGACGGTTTAAGGCTACTTATTTTAAACTACTTCCGGCCAAAGCCGAATAATACTTCTCAATTCTAGCTCATTTTTCAATTTCTTAAAACCTACAGGGTATTCTTTTGTTATTCCATTACACAAAAGAAATACCGTATGAAAAATATTGGCAAAATTAGTTTAGCTGCCGGGCTAGCAGCTGCAGCTTTCATTTTACTCCGTAAACGAAAAGATGGTACCCGTATGTTAGACGACCTAACCCATCAGGTCTCTAAATGGACTACCATGCTTATGGACGCAAAGGATGATTTCATCCAGTCAAAAGCACAAACCCAAAATAAGTCTGTGCCCAGAACAGCGCCACGCACAACAACGGCTTCAGTGGCTGGCCGTAACCCGGGTGATATTCAAGAATAAATATTAAATGTACCTATTTATGAAAAAAATAATTTTAGTTGCTTTCAGTTTCTCCCTATTGCTGATTAGTGAAACGATGCTTGCCCAAATTACCGGGAATGATACCCGGCCAGTTAGAAAAGATACCGTTTTGAATTCTACACGTCCTGTACTAGGTGTAAATCAATCATGGAAAAGCGATACCATTCCAAATCGAACAGAAATGCAAATGCAGCGTGATGAGTATCACCGGGAACGAATGAGATTAGAAAGAGAACGCGATAAGTTAGACAGACAACTCGATAGTTTAGACCGTAAATATTCCGTTTTTGCAAACGAACATAGAAAAGCTAACCTGTCTAAAAAAGTAGATAGCACCGCTAAAGTCATTGGCGATAAAACGGTTCGGGCAGGGGCCAGCGTAGCTGCTAGTGTTAAAGATCGCTCTTTAAAAGAAGTTAAAGGTCCGCATGGAGAAACCGTTTATGTAGATAAATTCGACCGCCGCTACTATATCAATAAAGAGGGCAAAAGAGTTTATTTAAATAAACCCAAATCCAAGTAATTCCCTTTAACAAAAAAGTCCCCCAATTGCTCGGGGGACTTTTTTTATTAGTAGCGTCTTTTTCTCTTTTCGCCACGCTCTTCACGGCTTTTTCCAGAAAAGTCGCGGAAACCGCCACCTCC
>JBJTNQ010000034.1:0-4219 GCA_046074105.1 Sphingobacteriaceae bacterium
CTTGAGGAAATGCGAATACAAGAAATAAAAAGAGGATGGGAAAGTATTGAAGCGTAATATTTTCAAGAATTAATTTTGTTAACATATTAACAGATTTACTAACTAACTAAGGATTTTACCAATGAAAATAGGAATCAATGAGATTCAAGAAGTTCTCCAAGAATTGAAAGCTCTTCCTAAGGAAGAAAAAAAATTTTCTATAGAGGAAAGAGTTGTAAGCAGAAAAGCTATTGCGAAGTGTTTCAAGATATTCAAAGCAACAAAGCTTTTGTGTGTCTTAGTAAATGTCAATGAAACTCACGTAATTCTGGATTGGGGCGCAGGTCAAATTTTGCTCAATTTTCAGGTCGGAAAATAGGGTGAAAATTAGGGTGAAAATAGGGCGAAAATCCTATTCCTTTAGGAATTGCTGCTACCCTGCAAGAGGCTTTTACGAGTAGGGTTCTACTGGGCAATTTTGCCCAACTTTGGGATTTTTTTAGATGTTTATAATATGCGTCATTATGCTGGAAAGAATTATTTATTTTGGAATATATTCCGATCGTAGACGCAGTAGGTTGGCGCTTAGCGCTTCCCAGAAGGAAGTAGGTTCGACGACTTGTAAAATAGGGGCAGAAAATAGTAGGGTTTCATAGAGCCAGTACCCACTTTTCCTCCCTTTTCTTTATTTATTGTTCTAAAGTTCAAAATAAATAAATTATATTTATACAAAAAGTTGGTAGTTGGACAAGTAAGTTTTAAAAAAGGGGTTAAAACAAAATTGCCATTCAGGGGGGGTAAATAGGGTAAATTCCAAAACGAATACAAAAAACAAACAATTATTATTTACACAAAAAAGGACAAAAATCATGAACAAAAAAGACTATCTCGAAACTCTCAAACTTCTAGAAAAAGAAATATCAAAACTAGCCGCCTTGGTTTCTTTCGAGATTGAAAAAGTAAACAGCAAACATCCTAAAGAAAAAGTGTCATCCTCTCCGGTATCCCCGATCAACGAAGACACTTCCCTTCCTGCCTTCATTCAATTCTGCATTGAAATATCCCCCAATACATACGTACTAAAAGAAATCCTGTACGATGCCTATTTAAAATTCTGCTTCCATAAAGGCATTAAAAACAAGTTAAAGCGGCAAACCTTCTGCACAAAGTTTCCTACGTATTTCATTAACATTAACGTGCATGTGCACTCCGCTCGCGTACGTGAGGGGCAAAACCCCAAGGAGCGTTTCCGAGTATTTAAAGGCGTAACCCTAAAAACCACAACAAACTAACCAAGGAAAACCAATGCAATCAAAAACCACTGCCTCTATTCCCCGTTCCCGTTCCCTGCTCCCGAAAGGCGTGCACTACTCCCAAATTCTGCCCTATTACAAACTTTTCCTGGAAAAAGGGCTTTCCATTAAACAACTAGCTACTGCAACTCGCACTCCCGAAATGACCGTAAGAGTACGTTTGCACCTTGCGAACATAAAAATTAAAACTACTTTGCGAACTGAAATGCTTATCGCAGCCTACAGTTACAAGTACTCGACAAAAACGGCCTTGCACGTGTTTGGTTCCCTCATCACCGAACTAAAAAGCAAAACGACCCCCTACCATTCCTGCTCACATATTCTTGCCACGTGGAGATTCACACTAAAGCGGAGTTTCAACGTCAAAAGGGCGACTAGCAGCAGACCACCGATCACCGACCTAGAACTCGCCGCCACTCTTGAAGCACCAGAAGCGCAGAAAGCACTCTCTGAGCTTCTTGCCCGTGTAACCCTTGCCGAACCATTAACCACGAATCCAAATTCCTAATCACCCCACGGAGGCAATATGCTAGACTTAAAACTACTGCTAAAACCTAACTCGCATCTCGTGACTTCACTAACACCTACATCCTGCACGAGCGAAGCACCGAACACGCACACGCTAACTATAAATAAAAATAGTTTAGACCTAACCAGTAACTACATCACTCTTGCCTACCTGATTGAATTCCTCTGCGAATATTATTCCGAGGATGATATCTTAAACCTGCTGGAGGAGCGGACGGGGAATCGGTATAGTATTACTAATATGCTTAAAGGACTAAAAGAGGAAACCCCCACTAAATAGGCACTTTTTTACATACATAAAACAAAAGGCTTGTCCTAATGTGTTTTTATGATTACTCTCCAGAAGCACTACATAAATACGTATCAGAATAAGATTAAAAGAGGCATTATGACTAAATCTGACAAACCGCTAACCTACAAACAAACCACTTACCTTGCGAGCGTCCCAGACTCTTGCAAGTCTTTGGTTATGGATAGCTATACTAAACGATTACAGTTTAGTAGGAAGATTAAAGCTAAGTGTTTAGAGTGCTCTTGTTATCAGCGTGCTGAAGTCTCGAATTGCCGTGCGGAGACCTGTCCTCTTTGGTCTTTCAGACCTTATCAAGCTACTGACATAGACATAGATAGCGTCGAAGACCACGATCTCGACACTCCTGCTGAAACTGCGGCTCCCGAAACACCTGAAGCTATGCCCCTTGACTGATTATAAAAACTATGCCTTGCTGATAACAGCAGGGCTTTTTGGATACAACAGCACGAATGAACTAAAACAACTGACTAACTAACGGAGAAAATCAAATGTCAAACAAATTAATACTGATAATAAAACCAAATGGAGAAGAAGTACGTCGTCATGTCCATGGATATGATAATCCCTGTACTGGTGAAACTCTTTATTTTTACACTGACACTAGTAAACCCGAGAACACAACGAATAACTATCCTGTTTACCATTCTGGAAAATGCAAAGGGCCTATTGCGTTTAAGAAAGATGGCACGCTTGTTTTATCTGAAAAATTTTACGCTACGATTAAGGCGCAGAATGGTTATTTAAGAGACGGGCGTAAGAATGTACACGTTGAGTGCCCATCTCTTCAAATTCGTTATGAGAAGGCTAAAATCTACGATTATTACTTGATTGAGTTGATTAAGAAAGCCCTTGATAATTCTGTAAGTAATTCGCATATGCACTCATTGGAAGCTTTGAAAGAACGCTATCTTGAATTGCTCCCTATGTGGGAGGATCTTCAAGAGTTTAAGAGTATTTGTGTTGACGTTGAGAAACGCCCTTACACTTATTCATATCTTACTCTCCACAATATTTATATTGGCAATTCACATGAGATAGATAAACTTATCGAGCATTTTGGTTTCGTGGATGGTGTTCAGCATTTTTATTTCAGGGCACAGATTAAAAAATTAAAAGAAGAGGCTTTTAGTTACAATGCTTCGGCTATGGGATGGGTGTGATATGAATATTGAAATTCCAAAATATTATTTAAGTAAAGAAGTATATACAGAAAAAGGATGCGCTAAGAGTTTCTTCTGTAAAAATCCCGAAGGTCACTATGCGTGGAGACAGTCTTTTGAGATGTTCAACTGGTGTATTGTAGAGTTTGACTCTTATGAAAGTATTCTTAGACATAATTCTTGTTGGTTTGTCTATGACGATCAAGTTTTTATCTGTGATGATTATCCTAGTGAAAGGACATTGAGATTTGTAGCTTGTATAGAGTGCGATTAGGAGAATCATAATATGAGAAAAATTTTTGACTTTGTTTTTATACTTATTCTTGGCTTTTTTATGGGCTACGTTGTGCGGGACCTTGTTTTAATAAAAGACATAGAGAAATCGCATACCATAAAACTAGATGGCGTTGAAACTTACAAGTGTTGGAAGGAGATTAAATTATGACACCAGAAAAAGAAGAACAATTAAAGACCGCAATTCTAAAAATCTTGAATCACTATAACACTAACATGGAATCTTATTACTCTCGTGGAAACAATGGAGTTCCTGAAACCTATTTCGACGACGTAGCGACAGAGATTCTTGATATTTTTAGGGGTGAGAAATGAGTGAGATTGAATCAACGCATGAAGAACTTTTTTACATTCAAGAAGATCACGAATTTTACACTGTCGATCAACTCGCTGACATGATTGATCTTGGCGATATTGAAGAAACTAAAGAAGTCACTAAATGCGAGTACACAAATAAATTAAAAATGTCTCTTCTCGATCAAATAGAAGACATTATTTTCGATCAGTTTGGTGAAGAGGGCGGTTTAACTAAAAAGCATTTGCTAAAGATTGAAGAACTACAAAAAGAAATTGATCTGATTTTAAAAGATTATCCATCTGCTATACCGACTAAAGAAAAAATTAAAGTTAAG
>JBJTNQ010000035.1:0-3943 GCA_046074105.1 Sphingobacteriaceae bacterium
TATTCTCCCCTATCGTTTTAGGGTTGAAATAAATTTAAAATCAAAAGGAATGAAATTTCAGTAAAGTATGATTGAAATTACAAAAGCAGAAAGCATAAGTATTCGCAAGGTTTATCCAGATGTTTCTATTTATCGGACAGTAAGGCAGAAAAGTAAACGTCATCATTATTATTTACCAGAAGAAACTTGTTATCTTGAATTGATTCGAGATACTAATACTGAAGCACGTGAAATTTTAAAGAAAATGGAAAAGAATAATCATTATTGATTTTGCAGGTGAATATTATGAAAGATAATCACGATTTAAAATTAGTTGCTGGTGTCGTTGGATTGCTTGCTTTGGCAATGCCAGTGGCGAATAGTATTACAGAATGGATTAACAGTAAACTTAGTGTTGGAATTATGAAAGATAATGTTAGGATTACTAAAATGCAGGATGAGATTGATAACGGTGGTGAAACAAAGCTAAGACATCATTGCGGATTTACGGAAACACCATATCCGCAGGAATTACAGGATAATGAATATTATGATGAATCAGAGGACGATAAAATGAATAATAAAAAGGTGGTTTTCTAATTGGCAAAAAAGATTGTCGATACAAATATTCTTCTTGATTATCCAGACATTATTGTTAATGAGGAGAATATTGTTGTTCCGACAACGGTAATTTCTGAACTTGAATCAATTAAAACAAGTGGAACTAAAAGCGAAGAAATACGTTATAAGGCACGTCACGCTGTACATATGCTTGAAGAAAACCCAAATAAGTATGAACCTTATATCGTTAAACCTAATGCAGCAGATCATGTTATTCGAGGTTACGGTGTAGACATTACAAACGATACTTATGTTATTTACAGTTGCTTGGCTTTTGAAGATTCCGTTCTTATCACCAATGACTTGTGTATGAGCTTGATTGCTAAGAATGTTTTTAATGTAAATGTTATGCCTTATAACAAAGATAAGAAAATTTACAAGGGGTATAAAGAAGTTAAACTTTGTGATTCAGAATTAGCTTATTTTTATGAGCATATGACAGAAAATCAATTTGACAATTTGATTAATGAATATCTGATTATTGATGATATTGACGGTAACATCATTGACTGTTATAAATGGACTGAAAACGGATATGAGAAAACTACATATAGAAATATCAAAACCGACGCATTTGGCGATATTAAGCCTTTAGATACTTATCAGGAGTGTGCTTTTAATTCAATTAAAGACAATGATATAACTGTGCTATTTGGACGTTCCGGTGCGGGTAAGACTACTATCCCCCTGTATTATTTGCAAAGTCTATATGAAAAAGGTAAAATCCGAAGAATATATATCGTATATCATTATGAAACATTAAAAGGAGCAAAACAGCTAGGTTATGTTAAAGGAGATTTGACAACAAAGATACTCGAAACTGGTTCTATTGGAAATATTTTGGCTAGTAAATATGGAGATAAAACTCAGGTACAAAGACTTATTGAAGATGGAGCTTTAGAAATTATTCCAACGGCTAATATTCGTGGAGCTGAATTTGGTAGTGACACGGGTTTACTAGTAACTGAAGCACAGAATCTTGATACCTACACTTTGAAAACAATTATTCAACGTTGTAAAAATGGTTGTAAGCAGATTTATGAAGGCGATATTTTAGAGCAGAATGATTTGAATACTTCTTATGTTGGGATTGAGCGTATGGTAGAAGTATTTAAAAATAACAAAGAATTTGGATGCGTGAAACTAAAATATAATTATCGGAGTAAACTCAGTGAACTTGCAGATTTAATGTAAATTTTAAAGGAGATAAATAATTAATGGCAAAACTTACATCTTCAGAATCATTTAAAAATGCAACAATCGATACGAATGATGGCACTATTACTGAATATTTGAAAGATGATACACGAGTTTATAAATTGACAGATATTCTTAGTCAGTGGAACTTGATTGATGGGCTTAGTATTACTATTAAACAGGATAAAGATTTGCCTGCATCTGAAGATTCTGAAGAAAAGGATGATTAATTATACAAGAAGATGAATTTTTAGAGAAACAACTTGATTTACTTAAAGACCGTCAGGATTCAGAAAGTAATATTGAGTGGCAAGATATTACTGATGAACGTGCAAAATATTTTGGTGTAATAGAAAATCGTGATACTGTGCGTAAAGGTTCTAAACTGCTTTATGAATATCTTAATGCAGGATGGACGTTGAGTAAAGAAACTGAAAAGTCTAATATTGATGATAAGATTCGTGAACTTCAGAAGGAACGACATAAGAATCAGGCAACGGCTATTGAATTAAACAGATTAAATAGACAGCAAGATAGATTTGAATTATTTTATGAAAATGTAAAAGATGCAATTCAGACTTTACCTGTCCCCCATTTCCAGTATGATGATAGTTGTTTATATGAAAATCAAAAAGAATATGTACTCAGTTTGGCAGATATTCATGCTGGTGCAAATTTTAAGAGTGAAAATAATGAATACTCATTAGAAATTTGTACTGATAGGTTTAATAAATTACTGAATTATATGATTGATTATGTTCAGGAATATAATATTACTAAGTTGAATGTTGTTGAACTTGGTGATAGTGTGCAAGGACTTATACATATTACTGATGTAAAGCTTAATGAAACGTCTGTGGTAGCGGCAGTTGTTTATATTGCAAAATTGATTGCAAGTTTTCTAAATGACTTGTCTGAATATTGTTATATTGATTATTATCATGTTCCAAGTGCCAATCATACACAGACTCGCTGTTTGGGGACAAAAGCAAATGAGCTAGTTGCTGAAGATTTGGAATATGTAATCGCCAATTATATTAAAGATGTGCTTACAAACAATGAAAATATTAGCGTACATACAAATTTTGGACATGAATATGTTGAAATTCCAATTTTTCAGTTTAATGTTATAGCTTTACATGGACATCAGATTAATAATATTCAAAATTCGATTAAAGATTTGAGTATGTTACATCGAAAGTTTTATGATTATGTGCTTACAGCTCATCTTCATGCTTCAAATGATATGACTGTTGGCGAAGGTGCTTCTAATGATGCAGAAGTGCTTGTATGCCCATCATTTATTGGGAGTGACCCTTATTCAGATAAGTTAATGAAGGGTTCTAAAGCGGCTTGTAAAGTGTTTACGTTTGATAATAAGAACGGGCATATAGGAACAGATAAAATTATATTAAACTAAAGATATTCCCTCCCGACTGTTATTCGACTATGGGATTAAGGATTAGACTGTTTTTCTAATCCTCTTTTTATTTATGATTGCTTTCGATACCACTTTATAATTTGGATTTGCTTCAGCTTAATTGCTGACTTGGATTAAGGTGATATGTCGTGAATAATTATAATGAATAAACGACAATTGATAGAATGTCGGGTATGACGGCGAGAATATCATACACTTGTATAAACAACACAATGATTATCGCTTTATTTCCATTAAGCGATTAATAAATTTGGAAACGTTAATTCTACAGTTTGCATCAACTGTAATAGATGTGTCGTTACTAATCATGGACGGCGTTTTATGAATTTGGTGAAAATCCAAAACAAATAAGATAGTTGGAATGGAGACATTAAATCCATTTTCAAAGCAGAGAAAACTGTTAAAAAGCAATCGGGATAGGTTATTACACCTATTCCCTATTTTATTAAAATATTAAAGGAGTTACAAATTAAAATATGACAAAGACAGATATTGTTAATCAGATTTCAGAAAATGTTAATGGTATTACTAAAGCCGATATTAATACTGTTTTAGATGAATTTAAAAACGTTGTATTTGATGCAATGGAAATGAAAGAAAATATTAATTGGGTTGGGGTTATGAAGATTGAGAGAATTCCAGTAAAAGAGCGTAAGGGGCGTAATCCAAGGACTGGGAAAGATATGATTATTCCTGCTCATGATG
>JBJTNQ010000036.1:0-3830 GCA_046074105.1 Sphingobacteriaceae bacterium
TGGTGATGGTGGAGGATGGGGATTTCCAGAATTTCCGAGTGGTAATGGCGGCGGGCAGGATGGTCCGGGCAGAGATTATGATAACCTGCCGCATGGCGGTGGCGGCGGGGGCACAGGACCGGTAAATAATAATCCGCCGCCACGTGGCCAAGAAAATATTATTCACAATCAGGTGCAAAATCCTTACCTTCGGAGCTTGGTTAATCAAGCAATCAGTACTGATATTGATGACATGATTTCTAGAATCATAACAACCCTTGATGAGGATATATTTGTACAAATAAGCGTCATAGACGCTCCTGAAACAACCCACTTGGAGGCGGCTGAAACTGATTTAATTAAAATCCCTAATTCAAACACCATTACAGGGACAATTACACTAAGTACGAATGTATTATCAATTAGTACAAAAGAGTATGCAGTAACGACTGTTATACATGAATTTATTCATTCATATTTAAAATATATAGGTCAAAGTAATAGATTAAGAGAATTGGAGCATGAACAAATGGCCATAAAATATATAAATCCAATGGTTCATTATTTAACTACAGCTTTTGGTTTAACTTCACGTGATGCTACAGCCCTATGTTGGATTGGAGTTAATGATGCGTCAAGCTATGAAAACTCTACTGATTTTAGCTATCCGGGTGGAAGCATAACGAAATCGGAATTAGAAGATATTTATAGAGACTATGTCAGCGGCCGGCTAGGTGAATCGATTTGCAGTCCAGGAAATTTAGAATAAAGAGTATGAAAACATTCACAATGTTGATAATTATCCAAGTTTTTACGCTTTGCAACATGTCATATGCACAAAAAACTAGTAAGCAAAAAGAAAAAGCTTTTATTAACTGGTTCTTTCAAAAGGCAGAAACACGACCTTATGTAACACCCTATGCCAAGGATAGCATCACGGTATATGCAAGTGGTTTAAGTGCTAACAGAATCGATTATATCAAAAAAGAGTTAAGTATAGACACTTTAATAGATTTAGAGTGTAAGAAGAATAAGGTGATACTCAGCAAAGAAGAAAAGGTATATATTTATCGACAATTAGATGGCATGAAAACCCAAGTCTGGCAGAAAAACCTGATCGAAAATTCCATTTTAATTAATAAAGATACAATAAGCACAATTTTCAAAAGACCGGTATCTGCCCAACTCAACTTCTTCTCAAAATATCCTCATGGATATAGTTTTTTCTCAAAACCTATTTTTATAAGGGATAATACCCTATGTATCTTTTATTGCGGATATAATTGCTTTGATTTATGTTTTGATGATAAGCTGTTAATTTTAAGAAAAGAAGGTGAAGATTGGGTAGAATTGATCTCATTGATTGATACTATTGTTTGATTTATTTCTGTTTTTACCCCAGTTCATGTCTACACGAAACTAATTAAAAAGACGATTCGGTTCGTGTAGACACGAACCGAGGCAGGGAACTCCTATTGGGCTTATTATACCCAAGCCAATACAACCATACTCCAGCACCTTGGCTTGGTGTCCGCACGAACCTAAGAACAGAAATAAATTCCTGCACAACTAAAGAGGGAGAACTCCGAACTTATATAAAAAAGATCGCCTTATTCGTTAATCCCATAGAAGCTTCCTATTTTTACAGCTTAAAGCCCAAAAGCACCTTATGTTTTTTCAGCCCTTTGGCAAATACATCTTACTCCTCAAAGCCGTTTTTCGCCGTCCCGAAAAATGGGATATCTACCGTAAGGAAATTTTTAAAGAAATGGTAGCCATTGGTATAGGTTCTTTGGGCATTATTACCATTATATCTGTTTTTTTAGGTGCAGTAACCACCGTGCAAACTGCTTTCCAACTGGTTAGCAACTTAGTGCCCCGCTCTGTAATTGGCACCATTGTAAGAGATTCATCTATATTAGAACTCAGCCCTACCATATCGGCCATTGTTTTAGCGGGCAAAGTAGGCTCTAGCGTAGCCTCACAAATAGGCACCATGCGGGTAACCGAGCAGATAGATGCGCTAGAAATTATGGGTATTAACTCGCCTGGCTACCTCATTTTGCCTAAAATTTTAGGCGCCGTTACCATGATTCCCCTATTGGTCATTATCTCTATATCGCTCAGCATTTTAGGCGGCTATCTGGCCGGCACCCTTTCTGGAGCCGTTACTGCACAGGATTTTATAATAGGAATTACCACCGATTTTATTCCCTTCACCTTTACCGTATCTATGGTAAAAGCCGTCATGTTCGCTTTTATCATTACCAGCATATCTGCCTATCAGGGTTTTTACACCTCCGGTGGAGCCTTAGAAGTGGGCATTTCCAGCACAAGGGCCGTAGTCATATCCTGTATCATGATCTTATTTGCCGATTACGTAATTGCTCAGCTACTGCTATGATAGAAGTTAAGAACATCCGAAAAATATTTGGAGAGCACGTAGTCCTCGAAAATATCTCGGCCGAGTTTCGCCCCGGCATCACCAATTTAATTATCGGCGGATCGGGATCGGGCAAAACCACCCTCTTAAAATGCATGGTAGGCCTGCATGAACCTGATGAGGGCCACGTGCTGTACGATGGCCGTGACTTTACCCGCATGAACTTTGAAGAACGTATTGCCGTTCGTAAAGAAATAGGCATGCTGTTTCAGGGATCTGCCCTGTTCGATTCTATGACGGTAGAAGAAAACATCATTTTCCCGCTAAACATGTTCACCAACCAGAGCATCAGAGAGAAGAAAGAAAGAGCAAACTTTTGTTTAGAGCGGGTAAATTTGGCTGGAAAAAATAAATTATATCCGGCTGAACTATCGGGAGGTATGAAAAAGCGGGTGGGCATTGCTCGGGCCATTGCCATGAATCCCAAATATTTATTTTGCGATGAGCCTAACTCGGGTCTCGACCCTAAAACTGCCATCGTGATAGACGAACTGATACAAGAAATTACCGACGAATACCAAACCACTACCATTGTGGTTACCCACGATATGAACTCGGTAATGGGCATTGGCGAAAATATCATATTCCTTCACAATGGACAGAAATGGTGGGAAGGTTCTAAAGAAGAGATCAGAACCACCAACAACCAAGAACTGAACGACTTTATTTTTGCCAGCAAGTTTATGAAAGCGCTTAAAAAATAAGCGATTAATTACCAAACAAGATGATTGAACTATTAAGCCCCAGCCATTGGAAAGATTATGAATTAATAGATTGCGGCGATTTTGAAAAGCTGGAGCGCTTTGGCGAGATCATTTTAATACGCCCCGAACCACAAGCCGTTTGGGCCAAGGCCCTGCCAGAATCAGAATGGACCAAGCGCCATCACATCCGCTTCAAGGGACGTTCGGCTACTTCGGGCGAGTGGATCAAAAAAAATGCTAAAACTCCCGATCGATGGCACATCAGTTATCAGAACAATGATATCGCCATCAAATTCCGCATGGCCCTCACCTCTTTTAAACATGTGGGCATATTTCCGGAGCAGGCTGTGAATTGGGATTTTATTGCCCAGCAGGTAAAACGCTTTAAAAGCCCCGAACCTAAAGTACTAAATCTATTTGCCTATACTGGGGGCGCTTCTTTAGCTGCCAAAGCTGCCGGTGCCGATACAACCCACGTCGACTCTATTAAACAAGTAGTAAGCTGGGCCAACGAAAATCAGGAAATTTCAAGTCTTAAAGATATCCGTTGGGTAGTAGAGGATGCCTTAAAATTTGTAAAACGAGAAATTAAGCGGGGCAAGAAATATCATGGCATTATCCTCGATCCGCCGGCATACGGCCATGGCCCGAATGGCGAAAAGTGGAAACTGGAAGACCATATACAGGAAATGATGCAAGATGTG
>JBJTNQ010000037.1:0-12331 GCA_046074105.1 Sphingobacteriaceae bacterium
ATGTTAATTCCGCCGGTTCTTTCTTCGTCTAATAATTGAAAAGGATCATTGGTATCGCGTATGCATACCTGCATCCATGGCGGACATTCGAATACTCCTTCGCCTTTAGAATACGCTTGCGATAAAAGTTCGGTCATGCCATATTCCGAATGAATATGCGAAACACCAAAACCCCGGCATAGTATTTTATGCAGTTCTTCGCGAATCAATTCTTTGCGTTTACCTTTCATGCCGCCGGTTTCCATTACAATCATTTCAGGGAAATGTAGGTTAAAATTTTCAGTAAAATCTAGCAGAGCATAGGTTACGCCAATTAATATGGTCTTTTGTTTTTGGGCCTTTAATTCTTCTAGCTTATTGGCCAGCTCCTGATGGTTATATAGGTAATAACCACTACCGGGTTTAGCTTGGCTAATCAAGTCATCCACCATGTAAATAAGTGAAGAACCTTCGCGTTCGGTATAGGAGGGTAGTAAAGCCAATAGGGTATAATCGGCTAGGTTGCCATAAAAATGCTGGAAACCTTTGCGGAAACTGTCTTCGTAAATACTTATATCGATAAGTGGATGTTTGCTGGTTTGGCTGCCTGTGGTGCCCGAACTGCTAAAGGTAATTTGTGTTTCGGCAGTAGCCGATACCATATGATGGCTTTTGAAAAAATTGATAGGTAGAAAAGGGATGGCCTCAATTGATCTTACGCTTGCTGGCGCTATGCGTAAATTTTGGATAAAATCCCGATAAACCACATTGTTTTCGGCCTGAAACTGAAAAACCTCCAGGGCTTTGGATTCAAAGTCCTGGAGGTTTTTGATATTAAATATTTCTTTGGCCAATGAGGTTTTCACCCGGCAAAGATACCATTTAGCAGCTTATCTTTTTTTCAGGAAAGCCTCTTTGAACTGAAATCCCGCGAAAGCGGAAAGCCCGGCAACCAGGCCGCCAATTAAACTGCTAATGAATACTAAAATGATCCAGTTAAAGCCCGATTCTGGGAGGGTCAGCATTTGGCCTACCCGATTGGCTAATAAATTTTCATTGGGCAGTGTACGTAATAAGGCCATGCAGGCCCAAAGTATAAACAGGGCGCTAAAGCCGTTCCAGAAAGATTTTTTGCCGTTTTGGCCTAAACGTACCGCTAAAATAAATGCAATTGGTGCAATTACCCACCAAGGCAGGAAAAACTGTGCAACCAATGAGAGTAATAATATGAGTATGAATAACATTTTTTTCTTTTTTAAGGTTATTTTTTTGTGATTTTCCAAGTAGAGATGATACGTTCTGAAGATTGGGTTTTAGAGCGTAAATAAACCAGTTCGTTTAGTTTACCGCTTGCCCAGCCCTCAATCATATCGTCGTAATAGAAACTGCCTGGGTTGCCCGATTCGCCACCCGGATATAAGCCGTAGGCTTTTAAATCTTTACCTAGTGATACGATCATGCGCCACGATGGGCCGTTGCTTTCGCTGGTAGCATTAACCGATGTTTTAGAACCGCCGGTAAATAAGGTTTTAGAGCCAAATCCCCCAATTTTAGCTAAATGCGGCACGTGGGTGTGCTTTACGTTTGCCCACTGCCATTTGTCACTTTGCGGTCCGTAAGCCCGGGTTAAGCTATCTACCGAGAATCTGAAAGCACTTAATAACAGGTCATTTTTGGTTTCTTTCTGAGGCGTTTTTACATTATCAAACCATTTCGCATCAGGGTCTGATAACAGCATTTGAACCGTTTTATCTCTTGATGGATAACGCATCGGGGTATTAGGGTCGCCAAATTCATCGTCCCATATTTCTTTGGCTAATTCTTTTTGCCAAATTTCGAAAAGGCTGGCGCCTATTTCATCCGCATTATAGAATTTGTTCCATTTGCTAACCACCGCAAATGCCTTTTTTTCTTCGGCGTTTAATTTGGTAGCGTTTACACCTCCCACGAAAGTGGATAAAACGTTTTCGGCAAAGATGCTATAATTGTCGTTTTGTAAATTTCTTAAGCTGTCTACGGTGGCTTTGGTCATTACCGTTAAGCGGTTATTGATACGGTGTGCACGCTCATAGCCAGAAAATTCCCAGTTTAAGTAGTAAGGATAGGTAGGGTCGGTAGAGAATTGGTTGGCCGAACTGGCAAAACCACGTGGCGGATTTTTAACCGTTGGGTTTTGTTCGGCAGGTATACGGCCATGCCAATCGTTTGCCGGATTAGTACCGTCTAGCAAAAATTTACCCTGATTTTTCCATTTTAAGGGGAAATAACCATTAGGTGTAATGGCAATATCGTTATCCATACTGGCAAACAGGAAGTTTTGTGCCGGAGCCGTAAAATAGGTTAGGGCTTTGCGATAGTCGTCGTAATTATTGGCTTTGTTCAGCATGTAAAAAGTTCGCACATCGTTCGATGGATCGTGTGCAACCCAACGCAAGGCATAACCTTCCGGGATATTGCTGGCCTTGGCAAAGTTTGCCGGCTTTTGATTTTGCAGGTATACTACCGGACCCTGGTGGGTATAGTAAACGGTATCGTTTACGGTTTGGCCTCCGCGGACTTCAATTTTTTCGATACGAGTCTTAGTGGGCTTCCACTCATTATTATATCGGTAAGCCTGGTGGCTGTTGTCTTTAAACTGAACCTGGTACCAGTCTAAAACGTCTGAACCTACATTGGTGACTCCCCAGGCTACTTTTTGGTTAAACCCGATAATTACTCCCGGAGCTCCCGGTATAGAAACTCCACACACATTCATGTTGCCGGAAATTAACTGAACCTGATACCAGATGGCAGGTAAAGTGAGGTCTAAGTGAGGGTCGTTGGCCAGCATGGGGCTGCCGGTAGAGGTTTTACTTCCTGATAAGGCCCAGTTATTACTTCCAATACCTTCTTCTTTTTGTTTGGTTTCTATTTTAGCAGACGATGCGATGTTGGCATCAAGAGGTGCATCTGGAGTGCGCTCTGCTTTAAAATTCCATTTAGTGCCTACCGGGATAATTGGATCTTCGCGGTATGGATAATCTGGGAAAAGATCTTTAACTACATCGGCACCATATTTTTTAAGAATATTGCTCATGTAAAACTCGTTAGATCCTCCGGCCAGGGTGGCCGACATGAGTTTAAGCAATAATGCAGAATTTAACGGAGTCCATTCTTCCGGCTGATAATCCAGAATTTTAAACTCTATGGGATAGTCGCCAGGTTTTAAGGTTTTAATGTAAGCATTAACGCCGGCGGCATAGGCATTCATCATATTGGCTATTTCCGGATCGGACATCATGGTTTTGGTCATGTTTTCGGCACCAAATCCCATGCCCATTCTACGCTGATAACGGTCCAACTCTAGCGCTTTTGGGCCGATTACTTCCGAAAGACGGCCGGCAGCAAAACGGGTTTGGAAATCCATTTGCCATAAACGGTCTTTGGCAGTTATATAACCTTGGGTATAATAAAGGTCGTGTTCGTTCTCGGCAAAAATGTGCGGTATTCTTTGGTCATCAAATTGAATACTCACTTCTGCCTGCAGCCCATCTAGTTGTAGCTTGCGTTCTGCAGGTGTTGTACGGCTTTCGGCATTTTTCCAAAATCCCTGAAAAGGGTCTAAAAATTTGCCCAGGGGCGGAATACTTCCCCATTTGTGATTTAAGGAGAAAGTTAGGGCAACGGTCAGTAAGAGCGTGAATAAGGATTTAAGCGCTTTCATTTGTAGGTTTATAACTGGTTAGTGAACTCTAAAGTAACCAATAAAGAATTAATTATTGAAAAATAAAAAACCTCAACACGCTTCAATAGGGTTCAGAATAAGAAATCTGTGGTTCTTGGGGACGGAGTTAATCATCAAAAAAAATTTGCTATGAATTAAATAAGTCTTATGTTTATCTCTGATTTTCAAAAAATCACACCTAATTATAAACTAAAAATTATCACTATGCGTAAATTTTTTACCCATTTAACAGGAGCACTAATCGTGCTTTTAGTTTCGGTTTCTGTATCAATGGCACAGAATGTGACCATTTCAGGAACAGTTTCTGACAAATCTTCTAATGAAACCCTACCCGGAGTTTCTGTTACAGTGAAAGGTAAGTCTATTGGTACTTCTACCAATAGTTCAGGAAAGTTTTCATTATCTACTAATGAGAAAACCCCATTTACCATTGTTGTTTCTTACATAGGTTATAAAACTGTAGAAGCAACAGTAAACGGACCTAGTGCCAGCCTGAATTTTCAGTTAGAAGCACAGTCTGTATTAGGACAGGAGGTGGTAGTTGCCGCTTCACGTACGCCTGAAAGAATTCTGGAATCTCCGGTTTCTATTGAGCGTGTAAGTGCTGCTGCTATCAGAGAGGGTGCTAACAACTCTTATTATGATGCTTTGGCAAACTTAAAAGGGGTAGAAACCAGTTCTCAGTCTTTAACATTCCGTTCGGTAAATACCAGAGGTTTTAATGCTAATGGTAATACTCGTGTAAATCAGTTAACTGATGGTATGGATAATCAGGCTCCTGGTTTGAACTTCTCGGTAGGTAATATTTTAGGTTTATCTGAATTAGATGTAGAAAGTGTAGAATTATTGCCTGGCGCATCTTCTGCATTATACGGTTCTGGTGGTACTAATGGTACCATCATTATGAATTCTAAAAACCCGTTTACTTATCCAGGGTTTAGTGCTCAGTTAAGAACTGGAGTTAACCACATAAGCGATGATAATCAGAAAGCATCTCCTTTATATGATTATTCTTTCCGTTATGCAAAATCATGGAATAATAAATGGGCTTTCAAAACCAGTGTATCTTATTTAAGTGCTAAGGACTGGCAGACCAGCGATTACTCTAATTTTGATCGAGTTAACCAAACTACTAAGGCTGGTACTCGTGCTGATGATCCAGGGTATGACGGGGTGAACACTTACGGTGATGAAACTCAGATACCATCTTTAAAATCTATTGCTGCAAATTATTATACTCCTGTAAATTCTTTTGTAGCTGGTTATACTGCTGCTAACAGTGGAACGCCACCAACTCAGTCTCAAATTATTTCATGGATTGGTACTATACCGCAATTAGCTGCTTTAGGTGCAACTAATGTGTACGGTATTTATGCTGCTCAAAATCTTTATCCTACTAATACTTTTACCCGTACAGGATATAACGAAAGTGATCTGGTAGATTATGATACTAAATCGATCAGAACCTTAAATGCGGTTCACTACAAAATTAACAATACTGTAGAAGCTGTATTGCAAGGTAACTGGGGTTCTGGTACTACCGTGTATACCGGTTCTGAGCGTTATTCTATTAAAAACTTCAAATTAGCTCAGTACAAATTAGAAGTTAAGGGTAGCGATTTTTATGTAAGAGCTTATACTACTAGAGAAAACTCTGGTGATTCTTATAACGCTACTGCCTTGGCAGCTTATATTAATGAGACTTATAGCGCATCATCTACTTCTTGGGTACCTACTTATTTAGGGGCCTATACTAATGCTCGTTTATCTTTAGGCTTAACCAATGCACAAGCTAATGCTGCTGCACGTACAGCTGCCGATGCTTCTAGATTTAAGCCAGGTACCAGCGTATTCGAATCTGCTAAAGATTTGTTAACCTCAAGAGTTATTGGTTCTGTTGGTGGCGGTGCTAAATTTGCCGATAAAACTTTCATGAATCAGTTTGAGGGTATGTATAATTTCTCTAGCTTATTAAAGAATGTGGTAGATGTTCAGGTTGGTGGTTCTTACAGACAGTACAACTTAAACTCTAACGGTACTATCTTCGATGATAAAGACAAAGATCTGACTATTGATGAGTACGGTGCATTTTTACAAGTAGGAAAGAAATTATTAAACGATAAGTTGAAATTATCTGCTGCAACCCGTTACGATAAGAGCCAGAATTTTGAAGGCCAGTTTACGCCAAGAATTTCTGCGGTATATAGCGTGGTTCCAAATAATAATATCCGTGTTTCTTACCAAACCGGTTTCCGTATCCCAACTACTCAAAACCAATACATTAACTTAAATACCGGTTCTACTACGCTTTTAGGTGGTATTGCCAGTGTTTTAGATGGTAAAGGTTTACGTTCTGGTATTGGTCAGGGTTATACCCGCGAAAGTGTAGCTGCCGGTTCTCCGGTTAAATATAATTTCGCTTCAGATTTAAAACCTGAATCAGCTAAATCGTTTGAAGTAGGTTATAAAGGTTTAGTAACTAAGTCTTTGTTAGTTGATGCTTACTACTACAACACTACTTACAAAAACTTTATTGCCAGTTTAGCTTTATTAAGAGCGGAAGATGCTAACGGTGTTCCAACCGGTGCAGTTCCAACTACTTCTAGTAAGTCATACGGAACCGTTGTTAACGATCCTAATAAAGTTAAATCTGATGGCTTTGGCTTAGGATTAGATTACCTGTATGGTGACTATAAATTCTCTGCTAACGTTTCTAGCGATAGATTAAAAGAAAATAACAGCACTTTACAGAGCGAATTCAATACACCTGAATTTCGTTATAACTTAGGTATTGCCAATCGCAACATCATTAAAAATGTAGGTGCTAACGTTACTTACAGATGGCAAGATGCTTACCAGTGGCAGTCTAGCTTTATTACTGGTAAGGTTGAAGCATTTGGAACTTTAGATGCTCAGGTTAACTTTAGAATGCCTAAGCAGAAATTAACTTTCAAAGCAGGTGGTTCTAATATCTTGAACAAATACTACAGAACCAACTATGGTAACCCAATGGTTGGAGCTGTGTACTATGTTTCATTCACCTTTGATCAGTTAATGAAATAATTAGCTCGATGATCTAAACAAGAAACCCTCCGATTTTATCGGAGGGTTTCTTGTTTAAGTGCTATTTAAAAAGAAAGCCCCGATATACATCGGGGCTTTCTTTTATGGGGAGGCTTATAATTTAATTTAAGCCGTTAGCATATGCCGCTAAATCAATCAGTTTATTTGAATAACCCCATTCATTATCATACCATGAAACTACTTTTACGAAGTTGTCGTTCAAAGAAATTCCGGCTTTGGCATCAAAAATAGAAGTACGTGCATCAGATAAGAAGTCCTGAGAAACCACATCATCTTCAGTATAACCTAAAATTCCTTTTAATTCATCCTGAGCAGCTTTTTTCATTACGGCACAAATTTGCTCGTAAGAAGCCGGTTTAGCTAAACGTACTGTTAAGTCTACTACAGAAACATCGGGTACGGGTACACGAAAAGACATTCCGGTTAATTTGCCTTTCAATTCGGGAATTACTAAGGCTACCGCTTTAGCTGCTCCTGTTGATGAAGGAATGATGTTTTGAAAAGCACCACGACCACCACGCCAGTCTTTTGCCGATGGCCCATCAACTGTTTTTTGTGTAGCCGTTACCGCATGAATAGTGCTCATTAAACCTTCCAGAATTCCAAACTCATCATTTAGCACTTTAGCAATAGGAGCAAGGCAGTTAGTGGTACAGGAAGCATTAGAAATAATATTTTGATCTGCTTTTAAAGATTTGTGGTTTACGCCCATTACAAATGTTGGGGTATCATCTTTAGCAGGTGCAGAAATCACTACCTTTTTAGCTCCGGCATCAATATGTTTTTGAGCATCTGCCTGAGTTAAAAATAAACCGGTACACTCTAAAACAACATCAGCGCCAACATCGCCCCACTTTAATTGGCTTGGGTCTCTTTCAGAACTTACGCGAACGGTTTTGCCATTAATTACCAAATTGCCATTAACCACTTCTACATCGCCTTTAAAAGGTCCATGAGTAGAGTCGTATTTTAATAAGTAAGCAATGTAATCTACATCCAGCAGATCGTTGATACCCACAATTTCGATATCTGGTCTAGCGGCAGCAACCCGGCAAGCTAGTCTGCCGATTCGACCAAATCCATTAATTCCAATTTTCATATTTTATTCTTGTTGACTATTTATTGTATGATGTTTTTGAGTTTAAGAACGCAATATAGGCATAATAAAGTATTTTTTTGACACATATTGTATAAAGTACACTATGATTTAAATCTAATTTCTAATAATATTATTCCTAGTGAGCTCAATAAAATTTATCTTTATCGTATTAAAATATATACTGTTTTGAAAGATTTGCGACCTAGCTTTGAATCTATATTTACTACAGATTGTGTCATATTTGGCTTCGATCAGGGAGAACTTAAAATATTACTCATTGAGCGTAATGAGGAGCCTTTTAAAGACTGGTTCGCTTTGCCGGGTTATTTAGTTAAAGAAGATGAAAGTATAGATGAAGGGGCTGCCCGTATTCTGTATGAACTAACCAGTTTGAAAGATATTTTCATGGAGCAATTCCACACTTTTGGCGATGTACACCGACATCCCAAAGGCAGGGTTATTACGGTGGCTTATTATGCCATGCTTCGTCTTAATGGATCGAAAGAATTAAAGCCGGTTACCAGTTATGCAAAAAGAGCCTTTTGGCATCCGGTAAGTAATCTTCCAAAACTAGCTTTCGATCATAGTGAGATCTTTTCAAAGGCACTTCAAAAAATAAAAAGGAAGATCACCTACCGACCTATTGCTTTTGAGTTATTGCCCGAAAAATTTACCCTTACTCAATTGCAGATGTTATATGAGGTGGTGCTGGATAAAAAACTCGATAAGCGTAATTTCAGAAAGAAGATGCTCAATTTCGGCATTTTAAAAGAGCTGAATGAGAAGCAAAAAGGCGTATCGTACCGAGCCGCTAAATTATATAAGTTCGATAGACGTAAGTACGCTAAACTTTTCCAGAACGAACTCAGCTTCTAATACTATTGTTTACCTAAAAATTGTATTGATATAAATGCCCGAATTTTCCCATCTACACGTTCATACCCAGTTTTCTTTGCTCGATGGGGCAGCAGATATTGGACGCTTGTTTAAAAAAGCAAAAGCGGATGGGATGAAAGCCATGGCCATTACCGATCATGGAAATATGTTTGGGGCTTTTAAATTTGTTGCAGAGGCGGGTAAACATGGAGTAAAACCCATTGTAGGTTGTGAGTTTTATGTGGTAGATGACCGACATAAAAAAACCTTCACTAAAGAAAATCGCGATCAGCGTTTCCATCAATTATTATTGGCCAAAAATGCCAAAGGCTATCAGAACCTGGTTAAACTATGTTCGCTAGGCTACATGGAAGGCTTATATAGCAAATGGCCACGTATTGATAAAGAATTGATCTTGCAATATCACGAAGGTTTAATTGCTACTACCTGCTGCCTGGGAGCCTCCGTTCCGCAAGTTATTCTCCGCGAAGGCGAAGAAGCCGCTGAAAAAGAATTTAAATGGTGGCTCGATCTTTTTGGAGAAGATTATTACATTGAATTACAGCGTCACGAAATTCCAGAACAGGAAAAAGTGAACCATGTATTGCTCCAATTTGCTCAGAAATATCAGGTTAAAGTTATTTGCTCTAACGATTCACATTACGTAGATCAGCAAGACTCTAATGCACACGACATTTTATTGTGTGTAAATACCGGCGATGTGCAAAGTACGCCTATTGCTACCGATGAAGAAGGAGGTCGGGGTTTCCGTTTTGGTTTTCCTAACGACCAATTCTATTTTAAAACTCAGGCAGAAATGGCCACCATATTCCATGATCTGCCACAAGCTTTAGATAATACGCAGGAGATTGTAGATAAGGTAGATACCCTGGAGTTAAAAAGGGATATCATGCTGCCTAACTTCCCAATACCTACCGAGTTTAAAATACATGCAGATGATACCCTGAACCAGTGGGAATACCTTCGGGATATTACCATGAAAGGTGCCCGAAAACGCTACATCGACATCAGTCCTGAAACACAAGAACGCATAGATTTTGAGTTAAACACGATCAAGATCATGGGTTTTGCGGGTTATTTCCTTATTGTATCTGATTTTATTCAGGCTGGCCGCGATCTGGGCGTATTTGTAGGCCCCGGCAGGGGGTCGGCAGCTGGATCGGTGGTGGCTTATTGCATCGGCATCACCAATATCGACCCCATTAAATATAACCTCCTGTTCGAGCGTTTCCTAAATCCCGATAGGAAGTCTATGCCCGATATTGATACCGACTTTGACGATGCCGGACGCCAAAAGGTAATAGATTATGTGGTAGATAAATATGGCAAAAATCAGGTAGCCCAAATTATTACCTACGGTTCTATGGCGGCTAAGTCTAGTATTAAAGATGTTGCCCGGGTGCTCGATCTGCCCTTGTCAGAATCTAATGCTTTAGCCAAACTGGTACCCGATAGGCCGGGCACCAACCTGGTGCAGGTAATGACCGCACCCTTAAAGGATGTAGAAAAAGACCTCAACCCGGATGATTTTGAGAACGTAAAGAAACTGCGTAAAATATTATCTGAAGAGAAAACTATTCAGGGTAAAGTGCTGAAAGAAGCACTGGTGCTGGAGGGCTCTGTTAGAAACGTAGGCATTCATGCGGCAGGAATTATTATTGCGCCCGATGACCTGACCAATATTATTCCGGTGGCTACCTCTAAAGAGTCTGATCTGCTGGTTACCCAGTACGACGGACGGGTAATTGAGGATGCAGGGGTTATTAAAATGGACTTTTTGGGCCTTAAAACCCTCACCATTATTAAAGATGCCCTTAAACTGATTAAGCATAATCACGGAGTGGATATTGAAATAGATGAAATTCCTTTAGACGATGCCAAAACCTTTGAGCTTTACCAGCGTGGCGATACCAATGGTACTTTCCAGTTCGAGAGCGACGGTATGCAAATGTACCTTCGCGATCTGAAGCCCGATAAGTTTGAAGATCTAATTGCCATGAACGCCCTTTACCGTCCGGGACCAATGGCTTATATCCCCAAATTCATTAGCCGAAAGCATGGCCGGGAGGCAGTTACCTACGATCTGGCCGATATGCAGGAATACCTGGAAGAAACTTATGGTATTACCGTGTATCAGGAGCAGGTGATGTTGCTTTCGCAGAAATTGGCCAACTTTAGTAAAGGCGATGCCGACGTGTTGCGCAAGGCTATGGGAAAGAAAGACCTGAGCGTTTTGAACAAAATGAAGGTTCAGTTCATGGAAGGCTGCCATGCTAATAGCCATGACCCTAAGATTTGCGAAAAGATATGGTCAGATTGGGAGTTTTTTGCACAATATGCCTTCAATAAATCGCATTCAACCTGCTACGCCTTTGTAGCCTATCAAACTGCTTACCTCAAAGCCAATTATCCGGCCGAATATATGGCCGCGGTATTGAACAATCAGGGCAATATCGATAAGATCTCTTTCTTTATGGAGGAATGTCGTAAGATGGGCATTCCGGTGCTTGGTCCTGATGTGAACGAATCGGAATTAAATTTTGCGGTAAACAATAAAGGCGAGATCCGTTTTGGTATGGCTGGCATCAAAGGCGTGGGGGAGAAGGCTGTAGAAAGTTTGGTAGAGGAACGTTTGCAAAATGGACCTTACCTCAGCATTCCAGATTTTGCCCGACGCAGCAATTCCAGAGCGGTAAATAAGAAAGTCTACGAGAATTTGGTTTATAGCGGTGCTTTCGATTGTTTTGAGACCAATCGGGCCCGGTTTTTTGCCAAGGCCGATGCTTTGGGCAATACTACCATCGATCGCCTTATTAAATACGCCAACGATTTTCAGAATCAGCAGAACTCTACGCAGAACTCGCTGTTTGGTGGCACTTCGGATGCCGATATTCAGGAACCGGTACTCCCGGAAACGGAAGAATGGCCGCTGCTGGAAACATTGAAATACGAAAAGGAAGTGATCGGGATCTACCTGACCGGCCATCCTTTAGATAATTACCGCTTCGAGATCGATAATTTCTGTACGCATCGGGTAAAACAATTAAGCCTAATCAATCGGATCAAAACGGGCGAAATGACAGAAGAAGACCAGATCGAATTTAACCAGGTCAGAGGTCGCGATTTAATTGTGGGCGGACTGGTTTCCAAATCGGCTCACCGCATGACCAAGACCGGTAAACCTTTTGGTTCTTTTGTTTTTGAAGATTATTACGAATCGGTAGAGCTGGTTTTGTTTGGCGAAGATTATGTAAAATTCCGTTCGTTCATGGAAGATGGCTATTTTCTGCAATTAAGAGGTGTAGTGGCCGAGCGTTTTCGCCAATCGGGTAACTGGGAATTTAAGATCAATAGCATTTCCCTGCTTTCTGAACTGCGTGATAAGATGGCTAAAAGCCTGACCATCCAGTTGCCCTTGTATGAAATTACCGATGAATTGATGACTCAGTTGGACGCTTTGGTAAAATCACATACCGAAACCCATCCCGATCGTAAATGTCACCTGCGTTTCCGTTTGGTAGATCTCGATGAAGGAGCCAGCCTCGATA
>JBJTNQ010000038.1:0-2963 GCA_046074105.1 Sphingobacteriaceae bacterium
TTGGATCCTGATTAGTGTCTATGTGTCTCAGCTCGACATCGCGTCTTACTGTATCGGCATCGCTGCCTCTTTTCCGCCCCCTTCTATATCATCCTCCCGTTTAGCGGACTGCAAAGGTACGAATGTTTTTCATCCCCGCAAGGGCAAAGAAAAAAATATTTAATTTTTATTCTTTTTGGATGTAGCCTGACGGCTGGTTCCCTGCATTTGCGGGGTTGCAAATATACGGCTAGTGATGCACTCTAGCAAATAAATTAATGATTTTTATACAGTGTGCTGATAATCAATAACTAATTTTTTAGCCTTATGTTTATAGCACGTGTTAAAGTTTGTTAAAGCGAATGGCTATCTGATTAGCTTGTTTTAGATTAGCACCCGGATAAAATAATTGATGTTTAACTGAATTAAGCTATCTTTGCAGGATGTTTATGAACAAGCGTTTTAGTTTTTTGGGCTTCGCCTTATTAATTTTATTACTGACACAGGGTTGTAAAAGTAAATTCGAGAAGCTTCGTGCCAGCAATGATATTGCAAAAAAATACCAGGCAGCAATAAAACTTTACGAGAAAAAGGATTACAATAAAGCTTTGACTTTGTTTGACGATTTGGTTCAGAGATATAGAGGCAGATCTGAAGCCGAAGATTTGTATTACTATTACGCTTATACCAATTATAAGCTTAAAGACTACACCACGGCCCGTTATCATTTTAAGACTTTTGCAGACACTTATCCTAACAGCCCTAAAGCTGAAGAGTGCCGATATATGTCGGCCTACTGCTTTTATTTAGAATCGCCTAATTATAGTCTTGATCAGAGCAATACGATTAAAGCAATCGATGCTTTGCAGTTATTTATTAACCTTTATCCGCAAAGTGAACGCTTAGCAGAGGCTTCTAAACTGATACAGGATTTAAGAGATAAACTGGAAACCAAATCGTTTGAGAACGCAAAATTATATTTAACTATAAGTGATTATAAATCTGCGGTAATTGCGTTTAAGAATTCTATGCGTGACTACCCAGACACGAAATATGCCGAAGAAATGGAATTTTTAACCATTAAGGCTCAATATTTGCTGGCCAAGAACAGTTTTGAGAACAAGCAGGAGGATCGTTATAATGAAGCTATCCAGATGAGCAATGAGTTTGCAGAGAATTATCCGGAAAGCAAATACCTAAAGGAAGCCGAGCAGTTAAAGAAAGATGCGGAGAAGGGAATTGAAGAGGTTAAGAGAATTTTAGCTGCAATTGCAGCCGAGGCTAAATTGAATGAAGTTAAATCTGAAGAAAATAAAAAATAAATAAAATGACTAATAAACCGTCTGTTCCAACAAGCACCATAACCCGCGATCTGCGTGAGTTAGATCCTACAACTGGTAATATTTACGAATCTATTGTAGTGATAGCGAAACGTGCTAATCAAATTTCAAATAATATGAAAGAAGAGCTTCATGCTAAACTGGCTGAATTTGCTTCTTCTAACGATAATTTGGAAGAGGTTTTTGAAAACCGCGAACAAATTGAGATCTCAAAGCATTATGAGCGTTTACCAAAACCTACTTTAATTGCTGTTGATGAGTTCATTAACGGAAAAGTTTACCACCGGAATCCGTCTAAAGAACAGAATTCCTGATAAGACCAGGTTTTATGCTTCAGGGCAAAAAAGTAATTCTGGGTATTTGCGGCAGCATTGCCAGTTATAAGGCGGCTAATTTAGTCCGTTTGTTGGTTAAAGCTGGCGCAGATGTTCAGGTTATTATGACCAAAGATGCCACTGAATTCATTACTCCGCTAACTTTATCTACGTTATCCAAGCGGCCGGTTCTGGTAAATTATTTTAAACCCGATACCGGCGAGTGGAACAATCATGTAGATTTAGGTCTTTGGGCCGATATATTCCTTATTGCTCCTGCAAGTGCCAACACCTTGGCTAAAATGGCCAATGGCATTTGCGACAATTTGCTGCTTGCCACTTACCTTTCTGCTAAATGCCCGGTCTACTTTGCTCCCGCGATGGATCTGGATATGTGGAAACATCCTTCTACAGTTAAAAATACTGCACAATTAGTTGCTTTTGGCAACCAAATGATTAAACCCACTCATGGCGAACTAGCCAGCGGTTTAATTGGTGAGGGCCGAATGGCCGAGCCCGAAGAGATGGTGGCATTCCTGCAAGAGGAGTTAAAAAAAAAACTCCCGTTAAGCGGTAAAAAAGCCCTGGTTACTGCCGGGCCCACTTACGAAGCTATTGATCCGGTTCGTTTCATAGGTAATCATTCCTCAGGGAAAATGGGCTTCGCCATAGCCGAACAGCTTAATTTATTAGGCGCAGAGGTCACGCTCATCAGCGGGCCGAGTGCTGAGGTATTAAGATCTAAAGCCATTAGGCGAATTGATGTGGTTTCTGCCCAGGAAATGCTGCAGGCCGTAGATGCCTATTTTACAAAAACCGATATTGCCGTGATGAGTGCTGCAGTGGCCGACTATAAACCCGAGCAGGCGGCCAATCAGAAGATCAAAAAGAAAGATACTAAATTTGCGATTAACCTGACCAAAACGACCGATATATTAGCCAGTATGGGCAGCCGGAAAAAACCCGGTCAGATTTTGGTAGGCTTTGCGCTGGAAACCGAAAAGGAGCTGGCCAACGCTACTGAAAAACTACAACGAAAAAACCTGGATCTGATCGTTTTGAATTCTTTACAGGACAAAGGTGCTGGCTTTAAGGGCGATCTGAATAAAATTACCATGATTGATAAGAACTTGAACACAGAAACGTTTGATCTGAAGCCAAAGGCTGAGGTAGCGGCAGATATTTGCAGTAAAATCTTAAATTTAATTTCATGATCAAAAGAATTTTGCTTGTTTTCCTGTCAGTCTGTATCATTAGCAACAGCTATGCCCAGGATCTGAATGCACGTGTGCAAATTCTTGCGCCACAGATACAAAGTGCCAACAAACGG
>JBJTNQ010000039.1:0-18510 GCA_046074105.1 Sphingobacteriaceae bacterium
AAAAAACCCCGGCTTAAAGGCCGGGGTTTTTTTCTGTCTCCATAATTAGTAATCCCTCTCAGGAAATAGCCGGAGTTGAAGTCCAATTTCAAAACTTCCACGAGAATAGGCCTTCTGGGCTGAAGTTGGGCTATTATATAAACCTATAAGTTGAATTTGGTTGTTATGTAAATAGCTTAGGCCCAAGGTAAAACTATGGGTACTATGGTATAGCGCACTTACGGCCAATTGCTCTGTTGGATTCTTTAGCTCTGCGCCAACATCCCATACATCTACATAGTTTCTAATACCCCGATAAGCTACTTTGGGCGTAAAAAACGATTCGTTTACTATAAAGACATAAGAGGCGGCAGCATAAAAAGTGGTGTAATCTGCTGCGTCGGGGTCTTCCTTTCTAAGCTGTTTTTTTGCATTAATAAAGGCACCTTCCAAGGTGAAATCTCTGAAAGTATAAGCTATACCAAAATCTCCATCTATAATCGTTTCCCGGGCATTATATTCTAATGCCTGAGCATCCTCTGCATCACCTTCAATACCCGGAACATTCAGGTTTCCCCTTTGTATTCCCAAAGAAAGGCCAAAATGCAACTTTTGGTCTACTTGATTTAAATCGAGGTGGTAGGCATAAGTGGCCACCATTTTGGTGCGATCTAAAAGACCCGCCTCATCTTTATACAAATTAACTCCTATTCCAACATTTTTAAGTCGAAAATCGGCGGTTACAGAAGTGTTTTTCCAAGATCCTTTGATACTGCTTTGCTGATTCCTGAAACCCACATTTAACCGCATACCTCCATCTATTCCCGCCATAGCCGGATTGGCCAGATACTTGTTTTGATAATATTGGGCAGCCAAGGGGGTAAGTTGAGCTTTTGCCGGGCTTTCTAACAAGGAAAAAAGCACCAAAAATCCGACAATTTTAAAGGAAAGCTTCATGGGTTTTGATGCGTTTAATTGAGTTGGCGTGTTTGGGTGTTTCAGTAAAGGTGTAATAAAATACCAAAAATATATATTTAGCGGAAATCTATGATATGATCCTTTCAAATATTCCGGCTGTTTAAAAAACAAATCCCGATCAATGATCATTGATCGGGATTTAATATTAAAATCAAAAACTATTGTAAAAAACCATCTTTAATTAAAAAGTAGACACATTTAAGCGACCTCCGGTAACGGTTTTTCCAGAAAGCGAACTGGTTGATGTTGCGGCAGCCAAAACAGCTGCTTTAATTTGAGCTGCAGTTGCCGTTGGATGGGTAGAGGCGTACAATGCACAAGCCCCGCTTACGTGTGGTGTTGCCATAGAGGTACCACTGTACGAACCATAAGCACTCTTATTTTTCTGTCCCGGAAGGGTAGAGTAAATACCAGAACCTGGTGCACCAATGTCTACCGAAGTAGCTCCATAATTAGAAAAAGAAGAAAGCCCCCCGGTGCTGGTAATAGAAGCCACCGAAATGATATTTGAATTAGTATAACTAGCTGGATAACTTGGTGTTACATCTATATTTTGAGAAGCGTTACCCGCAGCAGCCACAAATAAAATACCCGCTGCATTTGCTCGCTCAATAGCAGCAGCCAAAGCAGAAGAATAGCCGCCGCCGCCCCAAGAGTTACTGGTGGCCACTATATTTAAACCGTGTCTGGTCTTAAGGTCGGTAAAATAATCAACGGCTTTGATAGCATTGGCTGTAGAACCACCATTGGCCCCTAAAAATTTTCCGGTAATAAGCGTCACATTCCAGTTTACACCTACAACACCCTTTGAATTAGCGCTAGCACCAATAGTACCCGATACGTGGGTTCCGTGATCATCGGCGGTACCATCGTATGTAGTATTGTTATTTCCCGCAAAGTCCCATCCGCGAATATCATCTATATAACCGTTTCCATCGTCATCGATATTATTACCCGCAATTTCGTATGGGTTTACCCAGAAATTAGCCGATAAGTCTTCATGGGTATACATGGCACCCTCATCAATAACACCAATATAAACATTTTCAGATCCGGTATGATTGGCTTCCCAGGCTACACTGGCTTTAGAACCATAAGTGCCGTTCATACCCCATAAACTACCATTTGTAAAATAAGGATCAACGCTTGTTGCGTGGTGTTGATAGATATAATTAGGCTCAGCGTATTCTATTTCTATATTTCCTTTTGCTTTGCTAATGGCCTCTAGTGCATTTAAATTGGATCTTAAAAGATATACCCCTTCTACGTCGCCACGATTTTTCATGGCTTTTGTATGAATGTGTTCTACTACCGAGGCCGAAATGTTTTTAAACGCATTGTTTTTATTGGTGGTACTGGTACCGGCTTTAAACTTTACCAATAACTGGTTTGCAACCATTTCGTGCTCATTTGCACCCTGAGCGCTTACAACCAATAACTTATCTGATGAGTTTAAGGTAACCTGATCTGCAGTAGTTAATTGCTCTTTCTGACAGGCTGCTAAAAAGATGGTGAGCGAAAAGCCGAATGTAATTTTTATCAGATTTTTCATAACGTAGGTTTTTTTAATTGGTTTGTGCCTAAAACAAGGCATAGGTTTTATTCAAACAAATATACTAATTATTTAATTTGTTGTTTAGACATTGTTTTATAACTAAAATGCTTCTGTTCATTTTACTAAATCGGCGTTAGTATAGGAGAAAGAGGGGCAGAGAAATCACCGTTGGGGGAATTTTTCTCTTTTATAAATGTCGGGGTAGCCGGAGTAGCTTTGCTGAACCGGAACGGAGTATACTTGGAATTGATTATTAAACCAAAACAATGGTTTATTTAAGGTTTTTGTGGTCGGGATGGCCGGATTAGCTTCGCTGAACCGGAACGGTGTATGCTTGGAATTGATTATTAAACCACAACAATGGTTTATTAAGGGTTTATTTTGGTCGGGATGGCCGGATTTGAACCGACGACCTCCAGCACCCCATGCTGGCGCGATACCGGGCTACGCTACATCCCGAAAGGATAACAAAAATACATCCTTTCTGGCATTTTTAAAGTGGTTAAACGCCTAATTTTTGGCTTATTGGCTTTTTAATTATATTTAATTGCTAAATTAGAGGGTATAGTATACATTTTGGGCACACAGGTATCACCATCAGATCTTCATACACTCCAGCTGACTTCCAGCCTGGCCAGCATGAATACGCTCGAAAACTTCATTGACCGACTTCGAAATCAATACGAATTAAACGAAGAAATTTATGCCAATGTTTTAACCTGCCTAAATGAGGCCTGTGTTAATGCCATTCTGCATGGGAATAAAGAAAATGAAGCTCTAAAGGTTTATATTAATTTAGAGGTTTTAGATGGCAAAAAGCTGGTTTTTACCGTAACCGACGAGGGTGCTGGCTTTGATGTTGAAACGGTTCCAGACCCAACCACAGAAGATAACCGAGAAAAGCCCGCCGGTCGTGGTGTTTACATTATTCGTAAATTAGCAGACCAGTGTATTTTTAATAACAAGGGCAATCAAATAGAGTTACACTTTAAAATTTAATGGGCCAGCCAAAGATTCATTTTTTTAGCGAAGAAATATCTTTTTCGCCCAAACAAAAGACTGCCCTGCGTAGCTGGATACAATTGACCATTGAGGCAGAGTTGCAGCGTTTAAAGGAATTGAATTTTATTTTTTGCAATGATGCATATCTGCTAAAAATTAATCAGCAGTTCCTTAACCACGATACTTATACAGATATTATTACTTTCGATAATAGCGAGGAGAGTGGGCTTGTTGTGGGCGATATCTTTATTAGTGTTGAGCGTGTGCAGGAAAACGCAGAGAAACTCGGATTAGCAGAGAACGAGGAATTGCACCGTGTAATGATACATGGAGTTTTGCACCTCTTGGGGTATACCGATAAGGGCAAAGACAAAAAAGCCCAGATGACTGAAAAAGAAAATCAGTATCTGGGTCTTCGTAAGTTTTAAACCGATTTATTGCATCGGAACTTCAATTACTAAAATCTTAGCATTTTCATTTACTTGGAACGGGACTGTTTCTGTGTCGTAAATACCAGCGGCATCTCTGCGACTTAGTTGCGTTCCGTCTAGCTCAACAGAACCTTCGATCACAAAAAAATAAGCCCCGTTACCACGATGCTTAATGGTATAGCTGTATGCCAACCCGGCATCAAAGTTTCCCAGAGCAAAAACCGCATCTTGGTTAATCCACATGGCACCCTCTTCTTCGGTAGGTGAAACTAAAATCTGAAACCGATTTTTGGCTTTTGCCTGATCAAACTGTTTCTGGTCATAACGGGGTGTTATATTGCGAATCTTTGGGAAAACCCAAATCTGCAAAAGATTAACCTCCTCTGTAGACGAGGCGTTGAACTCCGAATGTTGTATACCACTTCCCGCAGACATGATCTGAACTTCGCCCGGTGTAATGGTTCCTTCAGAACCCAAACTGTCTTTGTGCGCCAAACTCCCGCGAAGCGGAATGGTTACAATTTCCATATTGTCGTGACCATGGGTGCCAAAACCCATAGCTGGAGCTACAATGTCATCGTTTAGCACCCTGAGTAAGCCAAAATGAACTTTTTGAGGATCGTAAAACTGGGCGAAGCTAAAAGAGTGTGTCGCTTTTAGCCAACCATGGTCTGCAAAGCCGCGATCATTTGCTAGGTGGATTATTTTTTTCATCTGCCTTAAATTTGAATACACAAAGATGTATAAATAGATATTAATAATATTTAGCTGCCGCGATTTGTGACATTAGACTTATTTTTGATCTGGAAAAATTAACACACTATGGAACTATCGGACTGGTTGGCAACAACAGGAGTGAGCCTTTTATTAATAGCTTTCTTTTTAAACCTTTTTAAAAGATTGGACACCACACACCGGGCATACGGATTAATGAATGCAGCGGGTGCCGGCCTGTGTGGCATATCGGCCTACCTTATCAGCTTTTATCCCTTTGTGGTTTTAGAGGGGGTGTGGGTTTTGGTTAGTTTGTTCTCATTAATCAGAAATGTTCCACGTGGAACACGCTAAACCCGGGAAATTATTTTTGGTTATTTTTGCAATGTTCCACGTGGAACAAAACGGAAGATATGTTTAAGAAATATGATATCATTGTAGTGGGTGCAGGCCATGCCGGGTGCGAAGCGGCTGCGGCTGCGGCGAACCTGGGGTCTAGCGTTTTGCTGATTACCATGAATATGGGTACCATTGCACAAATGAGTTGCAACCCAGCAATGGGAGGCGTTGCCAAGGGGCAAATTGTGAGGGAGATAGATGCATTGGGTGGATATTCTGGTATTATTAGCGACAAGACCACCTTACAATTCAGGATGCTTAACAGATCTAAAGGACCCGCTATGTGGAGCCCCAGGGCCCAGATAGACCGCATGCGGTTTGCAGAAGAGTGGCGACTAATGCTAGAACGTACACCGAATGTAGATTTTTGGCAAGACACAGTGATTGGCTTAAAAACAAAAGGTGATAAGGTGTGCGGAGTGGTAACCTCTTTAGGTATAGAAATAGAATCGGAAGCGGTAGTGTTGACCAATGGGACATTTTTGAACGGTGTAATTCACATCGGAGAGAAGCGCTTTGGCGGCGGAAGAACCGGAGAAAAAGCAGCCACAGGAATTACCGAACAGCTGTTGGATTTGGGGTTTGAAGCGGGAAGGATGAAAACCGGAACCCCACCAAGGGTAGACGGTAGAAGTTTAAATTACTCAAAAATGGAGGAACAGTGGGGCGACGAAGAGCGTGGAAGGTTCTCTTATGCCAATGTGCCGCTTGTAGAAAAACAGCGTTGCTGCTGGATAACCTACACCAACGAAGCAGTACACGAAACCTTAAAGGAGGGCTTTGAAAAATCGCCAATGTTTACCGGAAGAATTAAGGGTTTAGGGCCTCGCTATTGTCCATCTATTGAAGATAAAATTAATCGATTTGCAGAGCGAGAGCGTCACCAAATATTTGTAGAGCCCGAAGGCTGGGATACGGTAGAAATATATGTGAATGGTTTCTCTACCTCGTTGCCAGAGGATGTTCAATATAAAGCGTTAACTCAAATACCTGGATTTGAAAACGCCAAAATGTTTAGACCGGGCTATGCTATAGAATATGATTATTTTCCACCAACCCAATTGGGACTTACACTGGAAACCAAATTGATTAAAAACCTGTTCTTTGCGGGTCAGATTAATGGCACAACAGGTTATGAAGAAGCAGCCTGCCAGGGCTTTATTGCCGGCATAAACGCTCACCAAAAAATTAAAGACAAACAGGAGTTGATCATGAAGCGGTCGGAGTCTTATATAGGGGTGCTGATTGATGACCTGGTAACCAAGGGTACGGAAGAACCGTACCGGATGTTTACCTCCAGGGCCGAACATCGTTTGTTACTGAGACAAGACAATGCAGACATTCGGCTGAGTAAATTGGGTTATGACTTAGGATTAATTGATGCAGAAAGAATGGATGCTGTTCAGAGAAAGATTAGCGATTCAGACTTTTTGGTAAACTACATTAAGAAAGAAACCGTAGAACCAGAACAAATAAATGGAATGCTAGATGAGGTTGGCACACCAAATATTAGTCAGAAAGTAAAAATGGTTCAACTGCTAAGCAGGCCGCAGGTGGAAATTAAAGACCTGAGAAAATCATTACCAGCATTTAATGATGTGCTGACTCAATACAAAGATGAGGTGATAGAGCAAGCCGAGATCAAAGTGAAATATGAAAGCTACTTTGAGAAGGAAATGGAAATTGTAGAAAAAATGAAACGGATGGAAGACCGAGAGATCAATCCGGAGTTTGATTACCAGATCCTGGTTTCTCTTTCAAAAGAAGCCCGTGAAAAATTAATTCGTATTAAACCGAGAACCCTCGGGCAGGCATCCCGAATTTCGGGGGTTTCTCCATCAGATATTTCGGTTTTGATGATTCACATGACCAGATAATTAACTAAATAACTCAAAATCAGACAATTAAGCCGGTTTTGAGTGCGACTTAAAATAAAGCTATTACAGACCAAAATGGGCGAGGGTTTAATACATTGTTTCAAAAAACACAAAAATCTGTCTAAGGGCCTAAAACACGCCTTAAACAAGGGGGTGTTTTTTTTCTGGGTGCGAAATCTTGGTTTGGGAACACTTTTGCTATTAGGCGCATGTGCCAGCATACAAACTCCGCTTGGCGGGCCTAAAGACACGCTGGCACCGAAGGTGAAAAAAGAAAACCCAAAAAACTTCGGCACTAATTTCCAGGGGAAAAAAATAGAAATCGAGTTTGACGAGTTTATCAAACTGAATAACGCCTTTACCGAAATTGGAATTTCTCCCGCACTTGAAAGTCCGTTAGATGTGAAGACAAAAAAATCGTTGCTGGAAATCAATATCAATAATCGACTTGAACCCAACACCACCTATACCATCAACTTTGGAAAAGCCATAGGCGATGTAAACGAGAACAACCTGGTTAAAAATTATTCGTATGTGTTTTCAACAGGCCCGGTTTTAGATTCGCTTTCGGTTTCTGGAACCGTTAAAAGCGCCTTAACCAACGAAACACTTAAAGATATTACTGTTTTTCTGCTCCCTATTAGTCAGGATTCTCTTTTCGGGAAAAAGAAGCCCAGTATTTATACTTTAAGCGATGAGAAAGGGAATTTTAAGCTGAACAATCTGAAAGCTACCCAATACCATATTTATGCCTTGGGAGAAAAATCACCCGACCGGATCTATAATCGTGGGGTAGACGAAATTGGTTTTTTAGATACGCTTATAGATCTAAAGAAGAACATGACCGATCTAAGCTTTCGTTTATTTAAAGAAGAACCTGCGGAATTTAAAATCATTGAAAAAAGATTAGATAACGACGGCCGCATACTGCTAAACTTTAATAAAGGCTTACCGGCTTTAAATATAAGAGAATTGGGTAACGAGGGCACCCTTAAAAATGCGCCAAAAGAATTTAGCTTAAAAAACGACTCGGTTTCTATTTGGTTACCTGAAATTAAGTTCGATTCGCTAAAAGTTGGGATATACGATGGTGATAAATTGGTAGACCGTGCAAATATTCTCAGAAATAAGCGGGAGAGCTTAAACAGGCAGCCTATTTTGAGCGACAATTTGTTTAATAATAAACTTAAACCGGGTTCTGTTCTGGAAATAACAGGATCTATGCCGCTAACGTTATCAGATAGCAGTAGAATTACTTTATTGGCCGATTCTGTTTTACAAAAAGGCTGGAAGATTATTAAAAAAGAAGGGTCTGAACGAAAATATATACTTAAATATTCCTTTAAACCTGAGAAAAATTATGTGTTAAAGGTCTCTGATGGCGCTTTTACAGGAATATCGGGCATTAAAACGAAGGCATATGCTAAGAAATTTATCGCCGAAGGGCCTGATAATTATGGTAATCTAAGCCTAACGGTTAATCCGGCAGACCTAACACAAAAATATGTAATACAGTTACTTAACGACCAAAAAAATGTAGTGAGAGAAGATTTGGTTAAAGGGACGACAGTCTTGCGATATACCAATTATAACGTTGGAAAATATAGCATCCGATTGGTATTGGATAAGAATAAAAACGGGAAGTGGGATACAGGAAATCTGGAAACCAAAACACAACCCGAAAAAATGTGGTATTACGAAAAAGTAATTACACTAAGAGCAAACTGGGATCTGGAAGAGAAAATCAGCCTGCCAAAGGATCTTTAAACCAGGTACTATACAAAACATAACGGTCTGGCAATTGATCTAATAATTCTCTTTGCTTGTCGCTGATGGGCTTTATCTTTTTAGCTGGAGCGCCGGCATAAATATAACCCGATTCGCAAATGGTGTTTTCTAAAACAATAGCACCGGCGGCAATAATGCAATATTCTTCTACCACCGCATGATCCATAACAATGGCTCCCATGCCTATTAAAACCCTATCTTTTAGGGTACAGCCATGCACCATGGCCTGATGGCCAATAGAAACATAACTGCCTATTTGAGTAGCGGCCGTTTGGTAAGTGCAGTGAATAACTACACCATCCTGAATATTAGTATAATTGCCAATTCGAATATGGTTTACATCGCCGCGGATTACCGCATTAAACCAAACTGAACAGTGGTGACCCATTTGCACATCGCCAACTAAGGTGGCATTTTCAGCTATAAAGCTATCATTTCCCCATTCGGGGGATATTCCTTTTACGGGTAATATAAGAGGCATAATATATGGTTTAAAAAACGGTGTCCTGTAATTCGGTCTGATGGTTTGGGTAGTCGGTATTAAAATGCAGACCACGACTTTCTTTACGCATCATGGCCGATTTAATAACAATATAGGCCGTTTGTATCACATTTCTGAGTTCGCCCAGGGGAACAGAAAGTTTGGTTTTTTTATAAAAAACTTCGGTTTCTTCATAAATAAGATGTAAGCGACGCAGGGCACGGTCTAAACGAAAATCAGAACGTACAATACCTACATAATCGCTCATAATCTTTTGAGTTTCACGTAAATTATGGGTAACCAGAATATCTTCATTCAATAACTGGGTATTGCTATCATCCCATTGAGGAATATCATCCGCGAAGGCGAAATGATTAACCTGGCCGATGGCATCTAAATAAATACGGTGTGCGAAAACGGTTGCCTCTAATAAAGAGTTAGATGCCAATCGGTTAGCACCGTGTAATCCGGTAGCGGCACATTCGCCGCAGGCATATAATTGCTGAATAGATGAACGACCATGCTCATCAACCATAATACCGCCACACATATAATGAGCAGCTGGTGTAACCGGTATCATGTCTTTACACATATCAATACCAATACTTAAGCATTTAGCATAAATAGTGGGAAAGTGTCTTAACAACTCTTCTTTAGAACGATGACGAATGTCTAAATAAACAAAATCATCGCCAGATTTTTTCATTTCAGAATCGATGGCACGAGCTACAATATCGCGGGGAGCTAATGATTTCCGTTCATCATAACGCTGCATGAATTCATTACCATTCCTATCTTTTAACACGCCACCAAATCCACGAACAGCCTCAGAAATTAAGAAAGAAGGATATTCGCCGGGATGGTAAAGTGCGGTTGGATGAAACTGAATAAACTCCATATTTCTTACTTTTCCTTTTGCTCTGTACAGCATGGCTAAGCCATCGCCGGTAGCAATAGTAGGATTGGTAGTACTGGTATAAATATGTCCGGCACCACCGGTAGCTAATACCGTAACTTTAGATAATATTTTTTCTACCTGATTAGTCTGGGTATTTAAAGCATAAATACCAAAGCAATTGATATTTTTTGTGCTTTTATCTACAAATTGGCCCTGATGGTGCTGCGTAATTAGTTCAACAGCAAAATAATGGGTGAGTATTTTAATATTAGCATGCTCATGAATTTTAGCCAATAAGGCCCGCTCTATTTCAAAACCGGTAATATCCTTATAATGCAGTACCCGGTGTTCTGAATGGCCACCTTCTTTAGCCAGATCAAAGTCTCCCTGATTGGTTTTATCGAAATGGGTACCATATTCAATAATTTCCTGAATACGCTCTGGGCCTTCTTTAATTACGATATCAACAATAGCCGGATCGCATAAACCATCGCCGGCAATTAAGGTATCCTGTATATGTTTTTCGAAAGAATCATCTTTATCAACAACAACTGCTACACCACCCTGGGCATATTTGGTATTGGATTCATCTTCGTTGGCTTTGGTAATAATTAAAACCTGCCCATGCTGAGCTAGTTTTAACGCTAAACTTAAACCCGCAATACCCGAGCCGATAATTAAAAAGTCCGTCTTCATCTCTTTCACAAAATTATATAATTCTAAGTCTGTTAATAACCCTGATAAAGATGTTAATTTTGTGTAGAAAGCGGTGAGTTAAAAATAAGATTTACTGAATAAGTAGAAAACTCCTGAATTTTGAATGAGTTTTGAATAATTTTTCAGACCAAATTTTATAAGATATCCACTTTTTTGGCTTTTAAAAAAGTAAACAAAATACTGTTGAATAAAAAATAGACTTTAATAAGAGCAACTGATTATCAATGGAATAGATTAATAAAAAATCAGATTTACTGTTGATAAAAATAGAATAAGTTATTTCTAAGAAAAAAATAAAGCGAGTTGTTCACAATACTAACACGCTAATAAACAATAGAATCTTTATATAAATAATAAATAGTAATTATTACACGGTGTAGAAATGGATACCTTAGAGGAATTAAAAATTAAAGGTTTTGTGGAAGAAGTAATAGACCAAACGTTAGATCTGTTTGCAGAGATTGACCGCTTAAAAAAAGAAAAAAATGCGGTTATACTGGCTCATTATTATCAGGAGCCCGATATTCAGGATATAGCCGATTATATAGGCGATAGTTTAGGCTTATCGCAAGAAGCAGCTAAAACAGATGCGGAAGTGATTGTATTTGCCGGTGTACATTTTATGGCCGAAACCGCTAAAATATTATCGCCCAATAAAAAGGTTTTATTACCCGATCTAAAAGCGGGATGTTCCTTATCTGATAGCTGTCCGCCGCATTTATTTGCCAAATTCAAAGAACGTTATCCAAATCATATGGTAATTACTTATGTGAATTGTACAGCCGAATTGAAAGCCATGAGCGATATTGTTTGTACTTCATCTAATGCGGTACAAATTGTAAACAGCTTACCTAAAGATCAGCCTATTATTTTCGGCCCCGACCGTAATTTAGGCAGGTATGTAGCCCAAAAAACCGGTCGAGAATTGGTATTATGGAATGGTGCCTGCATGGTGCATGAAATTTTTTCGCAACAGCGTATTTTAAAACTTAAAAACCAGCATCCGGAAGCTAAATTTATTGCGCATCCGGAATGTGAGGAATCCATCTTAAGTATGGCCGATTATATTGGATCGACTACTGGATTATTAAAATACACGATAGAAAATCACGCCAAGGAATTTATTGTAGCTACCGAAAGCGGTATTATTCATCAGATGGAAAAGGCTAATCCGGGAAAAACTTTTATTCCGGCTCCGCCGAATAATAGCTGTGCTTGTAACGATTGTCCGCACATGAAACTCAATACCTTAGAAAAACTATATCTCTGTTTAAAAAATGAAAATCCGGAGATTTCCTTACCGGAAACTACCATAGAAAAAGCAAAAAAACCCATTGAGCGTATGCTGGAAATTTCTGCTCAATTAGGATTATAAAAATCAGAATAAAACATGTTTGAAAATAAAGAGCGTACCGAAATAGAAAAATTAGGCGAATTCGGATTAATTAAGCACCTAACTCAGCATTTTGAAATTAGCCAGCCCACTACAAATAAAGCAATTGGCGATGATGCTTCGGTTTTAGATTTTGGTAAGAAAAAGACTTTAATTTCTACTGATCTGTTATTAGAGGGAATTCATTTCGACCTGGCTTATATTCCTTTTAAACATTTAGGTTATAAAGCCGTACAAGTGAATCTAAGCGATATTTATGCCATGAATGGTATAGCAAGTCAGATAACGGTTTCTATCGCCATGTCGAGCCGCTTTCCGCTCGAAGCCATTGAAGAACTCTATGAAGGTATTGCGGTAGCTTGTAAAAAATATGGAGTTGATCTGGTAGGAGGTGATACGTCTGCTTCTCAGCAAGGATTAATTATAAGCGTGACCAGTATCGGCTATGCCGATGAAAAAGATATATGCTACCGCGATGGTGCCCAGGAAGGTGATCTGATTGCCGTTTCCGGCGATCTGGGCGGTGCTTATACTGGTTTACAACTCTTAGAAAGAGAGAAAAAGATCTTTTTAGAAAACCCCAATATACAGCCCGATCTGGAAGGAAAAGATTATATCGTAGAGCGCCAGCTGAAACCCGAAGCCCGAAAAGATATTGTGGAATATTTAAAATCAATCAAAGTGAAACCTACCGCTATGATTGACATTTCGGATGGCCTGGCTTCAGAAATTAAGCACATTTGTGAGCAATCTAAAAAAGGCTGCACTATTTACGAGGAAAAAATCCCGATCGATCAGATGACCTATGATACCGCCCGTGATTTTGGCTTAGACCCAACAGTTTGTGCTTTAAACGGTGGCGAAGATTATGAATTACTGTTCACTATTAAACAGGAAGATTACGAAAAATTAAAAGACAGCCCCGATATTACCATTATCGGCCACATTACCGATGAAGCTTCCGGCTGCCAGTTAGTTTCTAAATCGAATAAGGTTCATGAAATTAAGGCCCAGGGCTGGAATGCCTTTAAAGCTTAATTAGCCTCTTCGCTATTGTCTAAAAATTTCTGGTCGATCTGTTTGCTGGCTTTAGCACCCAGTTTTTTAATTTTTTCTACCGAGGTAGTCAGGTTGCCCGACCCGGTAGATAATTTATTGAGTGCTTTTTCGTAAGAACGTTCGGTTTGTTTCATGTACTTGCCAATGTCTTCCATATCTTCTACAAAGCCCACAAACTTATCGTACATGGCGCCGCTTAAACGGGCAATTTCCATTACATTTTTGGTCTGGCGTTCTTGTTTCCAAATACTCGAAACCGTACCCAGAGTAGCTAGCAAAGTAGACGGACTTACAATAACCACCCGGCGGTCCCAGGCATAGTTAAACAACTCCTGATCTAATTGTACAGCCACACTAAAAGAAGATTCGATAGGTACAAAAAGCAATACAAAATCGGGCGAATTGATCTGATACAGATCCTGGTAATTTTTACCGCAAAGGTCGTTGATGTGATTTTGGATAGATTTTACATGTTCTTTGGCAAAAGCCTCACGTTCTTGCTCATTTTCAGAGTTCACCAGCCGCTCATAGGCCACCAAAGAAACTTTAGAATCCACGATTAAATGTTTACCATCCGGCATATCAATAATTACGTCGGGCTGTAAACGGTTGCCATCCGGACCGGTTAAGCTGGCCTGTACCCGGTATTCACGATCTTTAACCAAGCCGGAACGTTCCAACACCTTTTCTAGAATCATCTCGCCCCAGTTTCCCTGTTTTTTCTGGTCGCCTTTTAAAGCTTTAGTCAGGTTTTGGGTATCGGCGCTCATGGTTTTGTTCAGTTCCATCAACTGCCCGATTACACCCTTTAGCGTATTTCGCTCATCCGATTCCGCTTTATAAGCCTTGTCTACCTTTTCTTCAAAATCTTTTAATTTTTCTTTAAAAGGACTTA
Source organism: Sphingobacteriaceae bacterium (assembly GCA_046074105.1). Classification (GTDB taxonomy): domain Bacteria; phylum Bacteroidota; class Bacteroidia; order Sphingobacteriales; family Sphingobacteriaceae; genus JAIPAN01. The sequence goes on from JBJTNQ010000039.1 coordinate 14,167, forward strand.
ATATCACGTCCAGCTGGGTTCGGTTTTGTTCGGTAAACTTCTCCGATTTTTCCTGTAGTAATTTATTGGCTACGTTTTCAAACTCCAGCTTAAATTTCTGCTGTAATTCGTCCATATAAGTTTGCTGTTCGGTAAGGCGTTCCCGCTGGGCCTTAAAAGCTTCTTCTGCTTTCGCAATTCGGCCTCTTTCAAGCCCCAGTTCGGCACCTACCTCATTTAATTTGAGTTCCAAGCGTTCGCGTTCGGCACTTAGGCCTTCGGCACGCTCCATAATTTTAGCTTCGCTTATTTTGAGTCTTTCGTTTTCCGCCTTCAGGCGATTCAGCTCATCTAAAGAAATCCCATCTACACTTTTAGGCTTCTTAATAATTAAGAGCACCGCAATTCCTAAAACCAATACCGCAAGGGCTAAAACAGCTAATTCCATCATCTATAAATTTATCAGGCTAAAATACTAAAATATGCTATCGCGATAGCTAACACTATAAACTCTCCAAAACCAAACCGGCCACCAACTTACCCATTTGGCTGCCCATGGCCACTCCCATACCATTGCAGCGCACCGCAGAGAAAACCCCTGGCGTTACTTCGGCAATTAAAGGTTTAAGTTCTTCGCCAAAAGCCATAATTCCGCTCCAGCGGTAATCAATTTTTGGTTTTTGCCCCGGCAGAATTACTTCCGACAATAATTTTTCTAATTGGTTTTGCACCACATCTGTTAATCCTTGTTCGGTGGTTTCCTCTGCTTTAAAATCTAAATTGCGCCCCCCGCCCAATAAAATGCGTTCGCCAATATTGCGGAAATAATAATAACCGCAATCGTAATGAAAAGCCCCTTTAAATTTAAGGTTAGGAATAGGTTCGGTTACCAAAACCTGCCCACGGCCGGGTACCACATCCAGCCCCGGAAAAAGTGCTGAGGTAAAGGCATTGGTGGCAATAATAACCCTTCGAGAATAAAGTGTTCCCTGGTTGGTTTCCAAGCCTTGTCCAATACCCTTGTTGTTTATTTGATTTACCCGGCAATTGGTAAACACAAAAACACCCTCCTGCTGCACCAGCCGGTTTAAGGCTACCATCATTTTGCCAGTATCCAGCTGTCCTTCCAACTTGTTTTCGATCATATTATTCACGCCGGCAAATCCCCAGCCCGCTATCTGGTCTTTGGCTGGCGCATAAATGTCAGCAGTTCCGGTAATTGGAGATAGTAAGCTGTTAAAATGTCCGATTTGTTCGATACAATTTTCCGCAAACTCTTTTTCATCACTTTTAAAGATCTCAAATCCGCCGTAAGGCCTGTAATCAATAATAGCGTCGCCCAGAATTTCGCGGAGTAGTTTCAGGCCCTTCCATCTCAAATCAATAACTTCTAAAAGATCGGCCTCGGGGGTGGTTTTAAGCTTATCTAACAGCTCCGAAACGCTTCCAAAACAGGCAAAACCTGCATTTTTGGTGCTGGCACCGGTAGGCAAAAACCCGGCTTCTAGTATCCCTATTTTCAGACTTTTATTTTGTTTTTTGGTTTGATAAGCGGCCATTAAGCCCACCAATCCACCACCCACCACCAGTACATCAAAATCTCCTAAAAAACTGTCTTGTTCCCAATAAGAAAAGGATTTTTCCATCTCTTAAAGGTAAAAATTTGTTTTCGTTTTAAATGCGGAATGCTTTTTGAATAAAGCTTTATATATTTAATCAATCAACTAAAAGAAAATTATGGGACTCTTCTTATTAATAGCCGTAGCCATTGTTAGTTTTATTGTTCAGTGGCGTTTTAAAAGTAAATTTAAACAATACTCGGAGGTGGGTTTGTCGTCTGGTTTAAGCGGACAGCAAATTGCCGAAAAAATGCTGGCCGATCATGGTATTAGCGATGTAAAAATCATTTCTGTGGAAGGTCAGCTAACCGACCACTATAATCCGGCCGACAAAACCGTTAATCTAAGTCCGGAAGTTTATCATGGCAGAAGCGTAGCCGCCGCCGCGGTGGCATCCCACGAATGTGGACATGCGGTGCAACATGCCAAAGCTTACGGTTGGTTGCAATTCCGCTCTTCTATGGTTCCGGCGGTAAGTGTAGCCTCACGCCTGGTTCAATGGACTTTAATGATCGGGGTTTTATTATTGGCTTTTTCGGGCAATCAGCTTGTTTTGGCGGTTGGTGTTGCCGCTTTGGCCATCGTTACTTTGTTTAGCTTTATTACCCTTCCGGTAGAATTTGATGCCAGCCGCCGGGCATTGGCTTGGTTAAACACTTCGGGTAGTACCACCATCGGTAGTTCTTCCGAACACGAACAAGCCAAGGATGCGCTTTGGTGGGCGGCCATGACCTATGTGGTAGCCGCTCTGGGCTCATTAGCCACGTTATTATACTATGCCAGCATGCTGATGGGAAACCGTCGCGATTAATACTTGGCATTTCTTTAAAAGCCAAAGCCCCGAAACAAACTGTTTTGGGGCTTTTTTGTTATTCTTAAAGGCGCCAACCCACAATTATTAACTATAAATTAACAAGAGAACAATATTTGCCAATAATTGTTGTTATATTCAAGTATTAATTTAACCATTGGTTAAATTAATAAAGAAAAATTAACGCAATTATGAAAAAAACAATGATGTGCCTAACGGCAGTTGCTTGGCTATGGGTAGCCAGGGGACAAGAAAAAGGTATCGCACAGCGGGAACCTCAAAAACCGGTAAAAACCCAAAGGGTAATTTCTTTTAAACCCGATGACCGATCGCCAGAAAAAACGTTGGCTGATCTTTTAAATCCCTCCAAAGAAGAGAAGTTTATTAAAGTCAAATCTAAGGGCGATCCAGATCATCAAATCGTAACTGATATTTATGATCAATACTTTAAAGGCGTTCGTGTAGATGGAGGACAAATTAGAATTGTTAAACAAAAGGGAAAGCTTAAATACGCATTACAGGACTATGAAGAAATTACTACTATTAATATTACCCCTAAATTAAGCAAAGAAGCGGCCATAAACTCGGCCATGAAAAAAATCGGTGCCAGAAAATACGCCTGGCAGGAACCGCAACGGGAAAAATCTTTGAAAGAAAGAAAAAAGGACCCTAATTCAAGCTATTATCCTAAACCAGAATTGGTCATTTTATCCGAGACGGGTCAACTGGCGTATAAAATGGAAATTTTTGCAACCAACCCATGGACCAGGGAAGAGGTTTTTGTTGACGCACAAACCGGAGCTATTGCCAAAAAGTACGATTTGCTTAGCGATGATAACCATGTTGAAAGATTAGCTAAAGCACCCGAATTGAAAGCCGGGAGCGTGGAACAGGCCCTCTCCCTGAATCCAACGCCTATTTGGCTCAAGATTTATGGTTATGATAAGCTTTCTTCGGGTGTAACCGACAACTCGAATCAGAACGCCTATTTAAATGATTTACTATATAAAAACCATACGCAGAGCATAGCGGGGGTAACAGGAAAAGATCCCGAAGGCCCGTTTAGCGAATTTAATACTGCAAATATAGATGCACAGGGATTCGGTGATTTTAGAAATATTAACGATATCAATTTTGAAGTTGCCCAAAAAGTGCATTTGGGTTTAGAAAGTGCCGCCACCTATTTTGCTTCTAATTATAGCAGAATGGGTTATGATGGCGCATCGGGTCCCATTCATGCCTATGTTTATAGTTATAAAATAGGTGGAGCTTTTTATGATCGTGAGGAAAGTTTGTTTTTTCCTTATGATGATGGAGAATACCAGCCGGAAATTAAAATTCATCCTCAATTGCAAACGGTTTACCACGAGTATGCCCACGCTTTTACCGTTAGCGAATCTGGCCTAATTGGTGGATCTACAGAATCGGGAGTGTTGAACGAAGCCCTAAGTGACATATGGTCTTATACTGTGGCCGATTACTATCTTAAAAAACACCCATCAGACTTTGGGGATCCATGGACTTATAATTCTTTGTTTGGAAACACCTGGACAACTACTTCCGGAAACCAGGAATTTCAGGATTGGTATAAAAGCCAAAAGGGCTATAGTGTAAACAGAATATCAAAAGATCCCAATTCAGACAATCACCCTGATTTTTATAATGGGCAATATTGGGACCCCCTAAATCAGGACCCGCATTTTAATTCTACAGTAATATCTTATTGGTATTATTTATTATCTGTTGGAGGAAATGTAAATCCCGAAAATGATCCCGGTACTACCATTAGTATAGCCGGAATTGGCATTGAAAAAGCAGCTAAAATAATCTACCTGGTTACAACTAATTTATTAAACGCTAATACCAAATATGAAGGATTTGCGCTTAGGACCACCTTGGCAGCCAAACTCATTTTTGGAGAAGATTCACCAGAAC
>JBJTNQ010000040.1:0-7363 GCA_046074105.1 Sphingobacteriaceae bacterium
GATTAAGTTATCCTGATCTTAAATGGTGGCTTCCAATATTAGATTTCATTTACTATATTTATGTACTCGCTCTCAGTATTGCTACCCTGTTTAAGATTAGGACTAAATGGAAGTAAATCAGAATTTTTCTGAGAACGCAAAAAATGATTATGCTTTAGTTTTACGGGCCTTAGATGGCGACCAAAAAGCTTTTGCAGAAATAATGGACCGATATAAGGATGCCATTTATTTCATGATGCTTAAAATGGTCAGCAATAAGGAAGATGCAATGGACCTGACCGTTGAAACTTTTGCCAAAGCATTTGAAAAAATAGACGCCTATAAACCCGAATTCGCTTTCAGTACCTGGTTATTTAAGCTAGCCTCTAATAATTCTATAGATTATATCCGCCGAAAAAAAGTAACGGTCATTTCTTTAGATCAATTGTCTGAAAAAGAGGGTCTGGACAAGAACCTATTCATTCAGTATGAAGGCTTAAACCCGGAAGAAAAATCGATAAAAAAGCAGCAACAAAACCACCTTAAAGAAGTGGTTAGCAAGCTTCCTAACCGCTATCGGATACTAATTAATTTATATTATTTTGAGGAATTGTCTGTAGAAGAAATAGCTTTGCAGCTAGATCTGCCTAAAAATACCATTAAAGGGCAATTATCCAGGGGCAGGGATTTACTGTCTAATATTTTGAAACGTAAAAAGACATCAGGATTTTGAAGCCTAACGCCAACCTTATCTTTGAATATTTTCCGAATGTAAGTCCAATACAAAAAAAGCAGTTCGAGCAATTAGACGAACTGTACCGGCATTGGAATGCTCAAATAAACGTGGTATCTCGTAAGGATATAGATATGCTGTATTTACATCATATTCTGCATTCTACAAGCATTGCTAAGGTAATTACTTTTTTACCCGGCGAAAAAGTATTAGATGTGGGTACCGGAGGTGGTTTTCCGGGTATACCGCTGGCCATCTTATTTCCTGAAACACAATTTCACTTAGTAGATTCTATTGGTAAAAAAATTAAAGTAGTAAATGAGGTTGCTCAGGCCTTGGGGCTAAAAAATGTGATAGCCAGTCATGCTCGTGCAGAACAGGTAGCGGACGAATTCGACTTTGTTATTTCCAGAGCAGTAACACAGCTTAAAGATTTTTATCCCTGGATAAGAAATAAAATCCGCCGCGGCGGAAAAAATACCTTGGCTAATGGGGTATTGTATTTAAAAGGGGGCGATCTGGCCGATGAAATTGCAGCATCGAACCTTAAAAATGTAAAAAAATATCGCATAAGTGAATTTTTTAAACCAGATTTCTTTATTACCAAATACGTTCTGTATTTTGAGGCACAATAACATGAAGTGTCTGTTTTCTATCAAATTGCTTTAACACTAATTCCGGGTGTTGGTTGTATAACCGCAAGGGCACTTTTATCGCATTTCGGATCTTCGGAAAACGTTTTTAAGGCGCCACTCAAAAAGCTATTACAGGTGCCGGGTATTGGCCCGCAAATAGCAGCAAACATTTGTTCTTTCCATCAGTTCGATAAGGTGGAAAATGAGATCCGTTTTATCAATGAGCATGCGATAAAGCCTTTATTTTTAACAGATGTTGATTACCCTAAACGCTTAGCCCAGTGCTATGATGCACCGCTTATGCTTTATTATCGGGGCAATGTAGCGCTAAACCAACCCAAAGTAATTAGTGTGGTAGGCACCCGAAAAGCCACCACTTATGGAAAAATGCTTTGTGATGAGCTGTTGGAAGCACTGAAGCCTCATAATCCATTAATATTGAGTGGCTTGGCCTATGGTATTGACGGCATGGCTCATAAAGCCTGCCTAAAGAATAATTTATCTACCATTGGTGTTTTGGCCCATGGTTTAGATCGTATTTACCCCTCATCTCATCGTGGTTTAGCAGGTCATATGCTCGAAAACGGGGGCTTGTTAACCGAGTTTATTTCGCAAACCAATCCCGATAGGGAAAATTTTCCCAAAAGAAACCGCATCATTGCCGGAATGGCCGATGCAACCATTGTAGTAGAAGCGCATGCAAAGGGGGGTGCTTTAATTACCGCAGAGTTAGCCAATAATTATAATCGTGATGTTTTTGCTTTTCCAGGCAGGGTGCACGATGAGCAAAGTTGCGGATGCAATTACTTGATTAAAACTAATAGAGCCAATTTAATTACACAAGCGTCAGATTTGGCCTATTTATTAGGTTGGGAAAGACCCAGTACAGCTGCTGAACCTCAGATCAGTATGCCCATTCACCTCTCAAAAGAAGAGCAGATCATCTATGATTTATTATTGAATCACCAACAAATGGCTATTGATGAATTAATGCTGCAAACCCAATGGGCGCAAAGTAAATTGGTTACACATATTTTAGAGATGGAGATGAAGGGTATACTCATATCTATGCCGGGAAAACAGTACAAGTTGGTTTAATAATAGAGTAGCATTGCCCTATTAGCTTTAAAATAAAAAGCCCCCAAGGTTTGGGAGCTTTTAAGAGTATATGGATTGGATTTATTTCACCTTGTTAAAGTTTAAGCATATAAGTTAGGGAAACCGAAAATCCGGTATTTTTTGAAGTATAAGAATCTTTCCATGCATCGGAACTGATATTACTTAAACCTAATTGGTAACCTAAATTGATACCTAAACCACTATTCAATTGGTAGCCTCCCAATAGATTGATCCCAAAATCTGTTTTTTTAAATTCATCTTCAATCTTATTTCCAAAGTCCAGATCTTCTTCAACTCCATTATTTTCACCCTTTCCAGACAGGGCATAGGCAAAGTAGGGGCCGCCACCTAATGAAACAGTACCGAGGCCTAAATTGAGTTTCCCTACTACATTTACTGGTACTCCCAGATACATGATGTTCGCTTTAATTACATTGCTGCCATCATCTAATTTTGTTCCATGGCCGCTTAATTCAAGCCCGGGTTGTAAAAATATCTTAGGCATCAACTTAAATTCTGTAAAAGCTCCTATTAGAAAAGAGGTAACAGGTTTGTTTTCAACTGTGGTATTGGAGTTTTTAAAGTCAAAAGGAATGTTGGTGAAATTAACTCCTGCTTTAGCGCCTATTCTAACTTGAGAATTTGCTTGATAAGCGATAAAAGTAATTAGTGTAATGAGTAATAGCTTTTTCATAATGTTTTGGTTTTCTAAAGAAAACGTAAAGTATTATGAAATAGTATTGATGATTTTTTGAATGACGATTTCTTCTGATAATTGCTGCATGCAGGCAAAATCTCCCCGATAGCAGGGTTTATTTCCATAAACGGAACAGGGACGGCAATAAAGATCTAACTGTACGCAATGTTCGGCACTTTGTCCATAACCTAAAAAACCGGCATAGGGGTGGGTGGCACCCCAAACAGATACAACCGGTATGCCTTTTAAGGAGGCCAAATGCATACCTGCAGAATCCATACTGAGCATAAGATCTAGATTAGAGATGAGCATGAGTTCATTTCTTAGTTTCAGTTTACCGACCAATGAAATGGTGTTGGGGTTTTGATGAGCCCAGGATTCGGCAATGGCTTGTTCTTCCGGTCCGCCACCAAAAATGAACAGTTGAAGGTTTTGGGCTGCTAAACCGGCTATCACTCTGCCCATCTTTTCCAGCGGATATACCTTTTGGGCATGTTGTGCAAAAGGAGAAATACCGATCCATTTTTTATCTCCTTTATCGCCCGTAAGGGCTTTGATATTCGGACTTAAGGTCTCGGGGTTGCGGTTAAGCTTATTTTGTAGCTGGATGGGAAAGCCCAATTTTCGGAACACATCGGCATAGCGCTCTACCATGGGTCGCAAGGGGCGTAATATTTTTTGGTCTTTACGGGTCAGGGTTTTCTTATCTCCCCTGCCTTTATTTACGGTAGCTGTTTTGAGGCCTTTTAAACGAAATAGCGTGCTTAAAATACGGCTCCTTAAATTTTGATGAAGGTCTGCCAGCGCAGTAATTTCATAAGTCTGGAGTTCAGCAAAGAGCTTTAATAGCCCCTTAAATCCCTGATGTTTGCCTTTGGGGTGGAAAGCATGAAATTTGAGATTAGGAATAGCCTCGAAAAAAGGTTCGAATAGTGCCCTGCTGACCACTACTAACTCTGTTTCTGGATGTTGCTCAGCTAATTGACGAAGAACAGGAGCGGTCATGGCCACATCGCCCATGGCCGAAAACCGCAATACCAGAATTCGTTGCTTGGCGGGCATTAATTTAAGCTTGTTTGTATAATACCGGGTTTAGGCTCGGATCATTATACATTTTCATCTGTTTATACACTTTCATGTATTTATTGCCGGCTTCAATATCGGCCAGTAATTCATCAATGCTTAAAGAAAGATCTACCCTTTGCTCTAGTAGGGTATTCAGTTTCGTGGTGCATTTTTCGCGATGTTCTGCCGAAGCACTGCTGCGGTTGGCTTCTTCGGCCATGTGGTATATTTTTAAAGCCAAAATAGATAGCCTGTCTATTGCCCATGCCGGACTTTCGGTATTTACTTTAGCATCAGGCTTAGCCTGGTTGTTTTTATATTTTTCGAGGAAATAACTGTCAATATATTCTACCAGGTCTGTTCTTTCCTGATTTGAGGCATCAATTCTTCTTTTCCAGGTCAGGGCATCTGCAGCAGCAATGCTGGGCTCCCTCACTTCATCTTCCATATGCCATTGGGCAGTATCTATCCAGTTTTTAGCATACAAAAGGAATTCTAAACTTCCGGAAGGGTATGGGTTGGTGGGTTTGTGGTCAATTTGATTGAACACATGATAATCGGCAATGGCCTGCTCGAAAACGGAATTACAAAGGGAACTGATCATAAGGCAAAATTAGACAAATTAATTAGGCTGGCTTAGCGTTTTTGAAAAATGTATCAATTTGGTCTAAATTCATCGCATTTAAGCACATTTGGGCACTTAATCTGCCTTTGCGGCCAACCAGTATACCGTAGTGCATATCGAAAAATCCATCGGTACGGTGCGCATCGGGATTAATTGCCAGCATTACGCCTTTTTCTAAGGCATATTGATGCCAGCGCCAGTCCAGATCTAAACGAAGCGGATTGGCATTGATCTCTATAACTACTCCATTTGCTGCACAAGCATCTATAACTTTCTGATGGTTAATTGGATAACCGCTTCTACTTAATAATAATCTCCCGGTAGGATGGCCTAAAATGGTGGTGTAGGGGTTTTCAATGGCTTTAATTAAACGCTCGGTGGCTTTTTCTTCGGTCATTTTAAGTGTAGAATGTACCGATGCTACTACAAAATCGAAACTGGCCAGCGTGCCGGTATCGTAATCCAGGCTGCCATCGTATAAAATATCTGATTCTATACCTTTAAAAATGTAGAAAGGGGCTAGTTTTTTATTCAGTTCATTAATTTCCCGATGCTGGGCAGCCAACCGTAATTCATTTAGCCCATTGGCATAAAATGCCGATTTGGAATGGTCGCAAATGCCCAGATATTCTAGTTTTAGCTCATCTCTGCAAAAAAGGGCCATTTCTTCGAGGGTGTTTACTCCGTCGCTCCAGGTACTGTGGTTATGTAAACTCCCTTTTAGATCGCTCAGTTTAATTAACTGGGGTAATTGATGTTTCTCGGCTAAAACAATTTCCGCATTTCCTTCTCTTAATTCAGGTTCAATAAAATCGAGGCCTGCTAAAGCGTATATTTCCAACTCTGATTTGCCTGCAATAGATTTACCTTCCAGTTTTTTCTCTAGGTCGGCCACATGCTGTGTGTTTCCTGTAGTTCTGATCAATTCCCAGCCAAAATCTGCCGGATGGCAAAAATGAAACTGTATGCTTATACCCTCATCGGTATGTACATAGTTTTTATCGTCTAAAACAATATTTAAGTTATTTGGGAGCGTGGTTTTCTTAAAATCAGAAGGTTCTAGTCCCAGCAGAATGTCCAGCTGATCTATAATTTCTAATCGCCGCCGATAATCGCCGGTTAAACTAATGGGGTTGTTTGGAAAGCCATTTTGCAGGTCTTTTAATAGTGTTTCGGCCTGTTGTTCTACTTTTGCATAAAGTAAACGGCCGCTGCTGGCCATTCTAAATTCAATAACTTTGATAATTTCTTCCTGGGTTTTTAGCCCAAAGCCTTTGGCTTCAATCAAACGATTTTCATTGCAGGCGTAAAGCAATTCGCCCACACTTTCAATACCTAAGTCTCTCCAGATAATGGCCACCTTTTTAGGGCCTATTCCCTTAATTTGTAATATTTCTACCACTCCATCGGGTGTTTCGGCCAGTATTTGGTCTAATTCGGCAATATGACCGGTGTTAACCAACTCATGAATTTTGGTAGCCGTGCTTTTGCCTATTCCCTCTATAACGCTCATTTCGTCGAGGCTTTTTTGCGCAATTAGAAAGGGGAGTTTATCTACTTTAAATGCAGCATTGGCTATGGAACGTACTTTAAAGGGATTCTCTTCGTGTAAATCGAGTAGTTGACTGAATAAACGAAGGGTACGGGCAATGGTTTTGTTTTCCATAGTATTCAAAAATAAGAAAGCCCTCCCGGATTGGGAAGGCTTTGTAAGAATTAAAATTATCGATTTAATGTTGAATGATAATTTGTTTTTTAATCAGGGTTTCGCCCTGCTGAATGTGTAGGAAATAGGTTCCGTTGGGTGTTTGGCTTACATCCATTACCAGGTTTGTTCCATCTCTAGATTCACCACTATTATAAATTAATCCCTGTGCATCGTAGAGTTTAGCACTATAAGGTAATGTATTGTTTATGCTTTCTTCTCTCAAATTTATTTGCTGAGAAATGGTCAATAAATCATTGGAAGGGTTGGGGTAAATGATGAAATTATCATTTACAGAAATTAAATCATATAATTCACCATTATTTACATAACAACTTCCGGTATCACTTAATTTTGGATAAGAATTACAGGAAAGTTTAAAATTTCTGCAAATTGTGCTTGAGCCGCAGCTATTAGTTATTACTACTTTAACATTCCAGTAAATTTGTATCGGATCGGTACTGTAACAGCTATTTGCAGGGTATATAAAACTACTACCTGTTGCATTAGGATTGGCATAGCCATCAATAATCCATTGATAAGTTACCCCCTGAGTATAAGGAACACTGAAAATGATAGATGAACCATCAATCCAGTCCTTCCATTGTGCACTAATACTCTGATAAGAAAGGCTGCCCACCTTAATTGTTTTAGAAATGGTTTTATTAGAGCAATTACTTGTAATATTGGCACTCAAGGTGCCTGTGCCATCATAAGCTTTACCCACCGTTACCGGATTAGCGGTGTTGGAACCTACAATTTGTACAGCGCCACTGGTTGTCCAGGTAACAATGGCATTGGGCGG
>JBJTNQ010000041.1:0-48184 GCA_046074105.1 Sphingobacteriaceae bacterium
TCAAGCATCCCAACAGAAAATTGGCAGATTTAGCCATTTCTTTAATTTCTTCGCCTTATTCCCTAAGCGAAAACTGGTATAATAAGCGCAAAATTTACGTGCGCAACGAATCGGAGAATTTAAGGGGAACTATTTTAGGCGGTATTTTTCATTTAAAGAAACGCAAAGTAGAGCGTATCCTAAAAAATATTCGCGAAGAAATTCAGCAGGAAACCGATACCGACAATCAGGCTATTTTAATGAAACGTTATTTGCAGGTAAAAGAAGTAGAGAAAGGAATTTCGAAATTTTTAGGCTCTGTAATTGTTAAATAATGGCCATGCATTTAGAATTGGGCAAACAAGGTGAAAAATGGGCTCGCGAGCACTTTCTGAAAAATTATTACGAAATTTTGGAGGAAAACTGGACTTTCGGCAAGGCGGAAGTCGACCTGATTGTTTTTCAGGATGAAACCTTGGTTTTTGTTGAAGTAAAAACCCGAAGCGGAAGTTCCTTTGGCCAGCCAGAAGATTTTGTAGACCTGGCAAAGCAAAAGCAAATGCAATTGGCAGCCGAAGAATATATCCGTTTAATGGAGCACAAGGGTGAAGTAAGATTCGACATTTTTGCGGTATTAATTGATAAAAACAGCCAACCCATACTTAAACATATTCCCGATGCATTTTGGCCGGGACAAGACTAAGATCATGAAAAATAAATCCATACGCTTTTTTACGCTAGGCATCATCATCGCGGTAGCGGCATGTAATTCTGCTAAAAAAGAAGAAGCACAGCAGGCCTATTTCCTTTCTCCAGAATCGGGAACCATGCTGACCAATGAGGATCAGGTGGTGCTTAAATTGAAATTTCCGGAGGGTAAACCGGCAGATTCGGTGGTTTATTTTGTTGATGAAAACAGATTGGCCTCGGCAAAACATAGCCAAAGTGTAAATTTAAACATCAATACCTGGAAAATGGGCAGCCGTATCATTACTGCCCGAGTGTATACCGGCGGGCAGGTGCAGGAAATTACCACCAGTGTAGTAATAAAGCCAGCTAAAGCTGCCGAAAAATTTGCTTTTCAGGTGCAGGCGGTTTTTCCGCACGATACCAGCTCCTATACACAAGGTCTGGAATTTCACGATGGTATTTTTTATGAAAGCGATGGCGAATATGGTGGCTCCAGCTTAAGAAAAGTAACACCTGCAACAGGTAAGGTAGTACAGAAAGTAGATCTTAGCAGCGATAAGTTTGGCGAAGGCATAACCGTAATTGGGAATAAAGTGCTTCAGCTTACATGGCAGGAGAATGTGGGCCTCGTTTATGATAAAAATACCTTTACCCTTACCGGAGAATTTCCTTACCAAAGCAGCCGCGAAGGCTGGGGTTTATGCAATGATGGTCAGCGTATCTATAAATCGGATGGTTCTAATCTCATCTATTTTTTAAATAAAGATACCTATCGGGAAGAAGGTTATATGGAAGTTTACGACCATAATGGTGCCGTAAATCAGCTAAATGAATTAGAATTTATTGATGGGAAGATCTATGCTAATGTGTACCAGACCGACCGTATTGTGATCATTGACCCACAAACAGGCGCCATTACCGGCGATATTAATTTAAGCGGCTTACTGCCTGCTAAAGACCATCTGGTAAATACCGATGTGTTGAATGGTATTGCTTTCGATCGGGCTACACGCCGTTTATGGGTAACCGGTAAAAAGTGGGATAAACTTTTTCAGATCAAGCTGATACCGGCAAAGTAATTATTCTCTAATATTTTCTGGCTTACTGATATACCCGTCGAAAAATATCGTCTGCCTCTGGTCGTGATAAGCATTTAGTGTGGCATATCCGCTTTCAGATACCGTTAAAGTAAACCGCTGTCCACTTTTAACATCCTGCGGACGGATACGAATAATCCAACCTCCTTTTTTCTTTTGCGTTATATCATAGGCAAATTTTTTGGAAGTGAATTTAATTCCCGAATCACCGGGATTTAAATTGGCACTATACGACCGGCCATAATAAGGCAGAAATGCTACAATACTATCTGGGTTAATTGCTAAATTGTATACAGATGAGTTTAATTGTACCGTTCCGCCGCCCGGGTTGCCCATTGCCCGCAGAGTTTCACTTAAACCCGCATCAGCAAAAGGGATGGCCGTGGTAGCCTGAAAAACAAATTTTTTAGCAGCTAATAGTTTCGGAAGGTCGGTTTTGCCAACTTGCCCGAAAACGAGTTTGCCCAACATGAGCAGGCAAACTAAGCATAGCAATCTGACAGGTTTCATAGTGGACTCCTTTTTTCTTTAACTAATTTACGAAAAAACGAATCCATTATAAAATGAGAACCCTTCGTTAAATTATCTCCAGGCTTTGTATTGATTGATTAATCCGTTGGTGGAAGCATCGTGTGTGCTGATGTTGTTCTCGTTTTCCAATTCCGGTAAAATTTGGTTAGCCAGTTGCTTGCCCAGTTCTACGCCCCATTGGTCAAAACTGAAGATGTTCCAGATTACGCCCTGCACAAATATCTTATGCTCATACATCGCGATAAGCAAACCTAAGGTTCTGGGTGTAATTTTTTTAACCAAAATAGAATTACTAGGGCGGTTGCCGCTAAATACTTTAAAGGGGGCTAATTTTTCTATTTCGGCTTCGGTTTTACCCGCTGCTTTTAATTCGGCTGCCACTTCGTCGCGGGTTTTGCCATTCATTAAGGCCTCGGTTTGGGCAAAGAAATTAGAAAGCAATAATTGATGATGATTTCCTAAGGGGTTATGACTTTGTGCCGGAGCAATAAAATCGGAAGGAATTAATTTAGTACCCTGATGAATTAACTGATAAAAAGCGTGCTGCCCATTGGTGCCCGGTTCGCCCCAAATAATGGGTGCGGTTTGGTAATCAATGGGTTCACCATTACGGTCTACCTGCTTTCCGTTACTTTCCATATCGCCTTGTTGAAAATAGGCTGCAAAGCGGTGCAGGTATTGGTCGTAAGGCAATATGGCCTGGCTTTGGGCACCAAAGAAATTATTGTACCAAATACCCAGCAGCGCCAGAATAACCGGCATATTATTTTCAAAATCGCTTTCGCGGAAATGTTGGTCCATGGCATGAGCACCATCCAGCAGTTCGCGAAAACGTTTAAAGCCAATGGCACAGGCAATGCTAAGGCCTATGGCGCCCCATAGGGAGTAGCGCCCACCCACCCAATCCCAAAATTCAAACATGTTTTGGGTATCGATACCGAAATCTTTCACGCCCTTTTCGTTGGTAGATATGGCTACAAAATGTTTGGCTACATCATCAGACTTGCCTCCGTTTTGTAGGAACCATTGGCGGGCCGTAAAGGCATTGGCCATGGTTTCTTGTGTAGTAAAGGTTTTAGAGGCAATTAAGAAGAGGGTGGTTTCTGGGTCAATTTTCTTCAGTATTTCGGCAATATGGGTGCCATCTACATTTGATACGAAGTGGAGCTGTATATGAGGATGTTGGTAGGCTTTTAAGGCTTCGGTAACCATTACCGGGCCCAGATCTGAACCGCCTATGCCAATATTTACAATGTGTTTAATGGCTTTGCCGGTAAATCCTTTCCAGCTGCCGGAGCATACCGAATCAGAAAATGTTTCCATTTGCTGCAGTACACGGTGTATATCGGGTAATATTTCCTCGCCGTTTACTTTTATTCCCGAAGTGTGAGGGTTGCGCAAAGCAGTATGCAATACGGGCCGGTTTTCGGTTTCGTTAATGGCCTGGCCCGTAAACATGGCTTCGATAGCTTCTTTTAATTTACATTCTTTAGCCAGGCTGATCAATAAGGCTTTGGTTTCTGTGTTGATAAGGTTTTTTGAATAGTCGAGTAATATATCTTCAAAACGAAGCGAAAAATGGTCGAAACGGCCAATTTCTTGCGTAAATAGGTTACGTAAATGCTGGCCTTGTATCTGTTGGAAATGCTTATGGAGTTTTTGATAGGCTTCGGTCTGGTCGAGTTTTACTCTGGCTAACATGTGTGTTCTTTTTTCACGAAGATAATGAAATGAGTTTGGAGTTTTAAGTTGATGGCTCGCCACCCTAAGCTTGTCGAAGGGTGTGTCCCATGCTTCGGGAGGCTCAGCATGACAAAAAGGTAAATCTGTTCAATAATAAACCCGATTGTAGCGGTTATGCCGCCTGACGGCATTTGAGCGTAAAGCGGTCTAAAGGACTCCTTCGGAGGACTATAGGTATTTCGGGGAGTTGACATAGGTTTTCAAACTATAATCTTATTTTTGTGCTATGACCAAAGAACAGGTACAAGATTTAAGGGACAGAGTAACGGCCCTGAGGAGGCATCTTTGACATCGATAAGAAGATTGATGAAATTAATGCTGAACAAGAAATAACCATGGGCGCCCATTTCTGGGATGACCCTAAAGCTGCCGAAAAAGTTTTACATGCCATTAAGTCTAAAAAGGTTTGGACTGATGCTTTTGCTGTGGTTAATGCGGCCGTAGAAGATGCGGTGGTAATGTTTGATTTTTTTCAGAGCGGCGATGCTACTGACAAAGAGTTGAATGAACAGTACGAAACTGCTTTGAGGCAGGTAGAGGAACTCGAATTTAAAAATATGCTGAGTGCAGAAGAGGATCAGCTTAATGCGGTAATGCAGATTACAGCTGGTGCCGGTGGTACGGAGAGTTGCGATTGGGCCAGTATGCTGATGCGCATGTATATTATGTGGGGAGAGAAAAACGGGTATAAGGTTACCGAGCAAGATTCGCAAGAAGGCGATGTGGCCGGTATTAAAACGGTTACCCTGCAGTTTGATGGCAATTTTGCCTATGGCTATTTACGTGGAGAGAATGGGGTGCACCGTTTGGTGCGGGTATCGCCTTTTGATGCTAATGCCAAGCGGCATACTTCTTTTGCCTCGGTTTACGTATATCCTTTAATTGATGATACGATTGAGATCGATATTAATCCGGCGGATATTGAGTTCGAAACTTTCCGTTCGGGTGGTGCCGGCGGTCAGAACGTAAATAAAGTAGAAACAGCGGTGCGTTTATATCATAAACCCTCTGGCATCATAATCAAAAACCAAGAATCACGTTCTCAGCTGCAGAACAAGGAAAATGCTATGCGCTTACTCAAATCGCAATTATATGAGATAGAGTTACGTAAGCAGATGGAAACCACAGCGGCTATTGAAGGTTCTAAAAAGAAAATTGAATGGGGTTCGCAAATCAGAAATTATGTGCTCCATCCGTATAAATTGGTGAAAGATTTGCGCACTAACCACGAAACTTCTAATGCGCAAGGGGTATTGGATGGCGATCTGAATGATTTCCTTAAAGCGTATTTGATGGAGTTCTAGTTAATCTCCTCGTCATTTCGAATCCGCCCGATGGCGGGTGAGAAATCTCGTATGAACGAGAGATTTCTCTCTTCGTTCGAAATGACAACAATTGCTTATTCAGCTATCAGTACATCGAGTAATTCTTTCAGTTCTTCTACTTTTTCTGGCTGTCCGGCTTTTTCATAAGCACTAATGAGGTTTCTTAATACCCTGATCAGGATATCCGTATGGTTGCAGGGTTCATAAAACTGCTGGTCCGCTTTTAACTGCAGTTGCCGTAAAAAGGCATCTACATCTCGCTTATAAAACACCATGCCTTTATTAAAGGCATTCACATAAAACAAAATCCCGCCTTTGGGGTCGTATTCTCTTGTTTCGTCTACATAAGCCAATATAAAATGCTGAGGTAAATTGACTCCATATATTGGAATATCAAGCTTTTGGGCTATGATAGAATAAATAATAGCTAACGAAATCTGGTTTCCTTTTTTACTTTCCAATACCTGCCCGATGTAAGAATTAAGCGGATCCTGATGGTTGCTCGTATTGCCAGAGAAGCCGTAAATATTGTAAAACACATGGTTTATGAGTTTTACTTTTTCCAGCGCACTCATTTCGTACATCATTTGCAGCCAAATTTCCCGTTTTATATTTTCTATCTGGTTTATGATCTTTTGCTCATCCAGATCGGGGTATTGGTAGCGATTAATAATGATGATGCCTTGCAGTAGATCGAAAGAACCGCTCATGTGCCAAAGCTGCAGATCATGCTTTACCTGTACGAACTGAATTTTATGCACCAGGTTTTCAATACGCTGCTGCAAAATAGCATCAAAAGATTGCTCCCAGGCACTTTCCAGATACTCGATAACTTCCTGCCCGTAGCTAAGCAGTTTTTCTTCTACATGCTGGGCTACCTCCACATCCGGGTCATCTAGTAGCTTAATTAACGATTCGATCTCTTTCGTATTCATCTATCAATCAAAATAAGTATTTTTTTGTGATAAAAAGCTTTGTCTACTTTTGTAGTATGTTCCGTTTCCGCCTGGCCTCAGATTATTTCATCCACTGGATTAGTTCCAACTCCCGCCACGGAACCCATTCGCCTTTTGTTTATCGTTTGGTTGATGAAGTTATTTACAATTACCGTGCCCAAACTAAAAGCCAGTTAGCTGTAAATCCATCCCGAAAGGTAAACGGCCTAATAAATCGCTTAATAGATTTTTTTAAGCCCAAAGATTTCCGAATGCTATTGTCTGTTGCCGATCTGGAAGATGTAAATGAGCTCTCTTTTTTGCTGATAACTAAAGAACCATTAGCTCTTTTTCAGGCATGCCTGCCTAAAGCAGATAGCCAAACTGTACTCGTTTTTCAGGATATTTATGCCAATAAAGATCGTAAAGCGGCTTGGAAAAAAATTAAGGAAAACCCGCAGGTAAGCGTTACGGTAGATCTATTCTATATTGGCTTGGTGTTTTTTAGAACAGGGCAAGCAAAGGAAGATTTCAAGATCAGGTTCTAATCGCCTAATATTAGGTTTCCATAATGCCTTAATATTCCTATTTTTGCGCAAAATCTAATCATCATGAGTGTACAAAGAGGACCCATTTCTCAGTTTATTGAAAAAAATTACCTGCATTTTAATGCCGCGGCTTTGGTAGATGCAGCCAAAGGATATGAAACCCATCTTTTAGAAGGGGGTAAAATGATGATTACCCTGGCCGGTGCCATGAGTACCGCAGAAATGGGCATCTCTTTAGCAGAAATGATTCGCCAGGGTAAGGTAGATATCATCTCATGTACTGGCGCCAACCTGGAGGAAGATATTATGAATCTGGTAGCGCATTCTCATTATAAAAGAGTACCTCACTACCGTGATCTAAGCCCCCAGGATGAGTGGGATCTGTTAGAAAATCATTATAACCGTGTTACCGATACTTGTATTCCGGAAGAGGAAGCATTTCGCCGTTTACAAAAACACATACACCAGGTTTGGAAAGATGCCGATGATAAAGGCGAGCGCTACTTCCCGCATGAATTTATGTATAAAATGCTGCTAAGCGGCGATTTGGAGCAGTACTATGAAATTGATCCTAAGAATAGCTGGATGCTGGCCGCAGCCGAAAAGAACTTACCTATAGTAGTTCCGGGTTGGGAAGACTCTACCATGGGAAATATTTTTGCATCCTATATTATTAAAGGCGAAATGAAAGCCAGTACCATGAAAAGCGGTATCGAATATATGGCTTGGCTGGCCGATTGGTACGTAAAAAACTCTTCAGGCAAGGGTGTAGGCTTTTTTCAGATTGGTGGTGGTATTGCTGGCGATTTTCCTATTTGTGTAGTACCAATGTTGTATCAGGATATGGAAATGGAAAACATTCCTTTCTGGAGCTATTTCTGCCAGATCTCAGATTCCACCACTTCTTACGGCTCTTATTCGGGTGCTGTTCCGAACGAAAAAATTACTTGGGGTAAATTAGATATTCACACGCCAAAATTCATTGTAGAATCTGATGCAACCATTGTTGCTCCATTAATTTTCGCCTGGATTTTGAAGCAGTAACAAAATTCTACACCCTTTTCGTTGTTGTTAAAAATTTTGATGTGTATAATTATTAATTCAATATAAACAAGAAAACACCCAGTTCATCAATATGAACTGGGTGTTTTCTTGTTTGTCCATCTAAGCCTTTTTTATCTACACCAAGTAGTAATGCTTGCGCAATTTGGGTTTCCATTACATACACTTGAGCAAGCTGACGAGGCTGCCGCATGACTACTCCAAGCAGCATCTGTAGAAGTTTGTGAACCATCCTTCCAATTATATGTACAACCGCATTGTGGTTCTTCTGCCGCTTGACCACCAAGAAACAATGAAATGAAAAATAACAGGAATAGAAAAATTCTGGTTCTGAGCGATTTACTTTTCATGGTTTTATAAATTAAAATGTTAATAAATTAACAATCAATCTTGTTTTGTGTTTATTGAAACCTTAAAAATTTATAATGAGTATTCATCATAAAGTGGTTTCAAATACTGAATAGATTTCAATATAAATATGCATTAGCTAAATCTAGATTTTCCTTATATAACAAGTCTAAACACCAATTAATTTAATCTTTATATTTAATTGTTAGAATGCAGATTATCGCTGTTATTTAGAATGATTATAAATTGTTTTTTATCGTCATCAAATTGTAAGGCGTGTTCTAATAAATGATACTTTTGTCAACCGAAATTAGGACTGAATTCTAACGAATCACCTGGTTTCGAAATATTAAATTTCAACAAATTAAAGCATAACATACTCAATATGAGAAGCATCTCATTGTTTTTTAGAAGTGTTGTACGAACCTCGATGCTATTTTTATGTTTAGGCTTATTGAGCTTAAATGTGGCAAATGCACAAACAGCAGCCGAAGGAGCAGCATTATTCAAGCAAAAATGTACTTCATGTCACGCATTGAATCAGAAAATGGTTGGTCCGGCACTAAAAGGTGTACATGACCGTCATGACGAGGCCTGGTTATTAAAGTGGATTAAAAATTCACAAGCAATGGTTGCCGCAGGCGATCCGGCTGCTTTGAAAATTTATAACGAGTACAACAAGGTTGCCATGACCGCCTTCCCTGAATTGTCTGACGATGATATCAAGGGGGTTTTAGCTTACATTAAAGAAGAAGGCGATAAGCCCGCAGCACCTGCTGCCGGAGCTGCTGCTGGTGGAGAAGCTAAAAGCGATGAAGTGAGCAATATGATGATTGGTGGTATTATCATTCTGATTATTGTGGCCTTTATGGTGATTTTGGTATTAAACAAGGTAATTGCTGCTTTGCAAAACCTGTTTAACCAAAAACAAGGTATTAAAGTAGACGTAGCTGAGCCAAAAAATACTTGGGCCGATTGCGTTGCAGGTGTTAAAAACCGTTTCAAGAACAAGAAATTCACTTTTGTAGTAGTGTTATTAGCAGTTTTGGTGCTAACTACCGCCGCTTTAGTTGGTATGTGGAATACCGGAGTTCACCAAGGATATCAGCCTGTACAGCCTATTAAATTCTCTCACCAGTTACACGCAGGTGTGAATCAAATTAGCTGTCAGTATTGCCATAGCGGAGCATTTAAATCTAAAAATGCTTCTATCCCTTCACTAAATGTTTGTATGAATTGCCACAATTACGTACAAGCAACCGAGAAGTACGATGGAAAAATTTCTCCTGAGATCTTGAAGATCTACAGTGCATTAGATTATAACCCTGACACCAAAGTGTACGGAGATAATCCGAAGCCGG
Organism: Sphingobacteriaceae bacterium; assembly: GCA_046074105.1. GTDB lineage: Bacteria > Bacteroidota > Bacteroidia > Sphingobacteriales > Sphingobacteriaceae > JAIPAN01. Next base: position 9,620 of record JBJTNQ010000041.1, read on the forward strand.
TAGAGTGGATCCGCATACACAACCTGCCTGATTTGGCTTACTTCAATCACGCTCAGCACGTTAAAGTTGCAGGTATTCAGTGTCAGAAATGTCACGGCCCAATCCAGAATATGGAAGAGGTTTACCAATATGCTCCATTAACCATGAAATGGTGTATCAATTGCCACAAAGAAACAGAAGTAAATCATAAAGGCAATGCTTACTATGACAAACTGATTGCGGCACACGAGCAATTGAAAAAAGGCGAGAAAATTACTGCAGCTGTATTAGGCGGAATAGAATGCGGTAAGTGTCACTATTAATTTGATGATTTACGATTTGAGAGGGTCTGGAAATTAAAACATACGCATCTCAATACTCAATACTAATTATTAGATATTAAATATTAAATATCCTTAAATGGAAAGCAATAAAAAATACTGGAAAGGTTTAGAAGAACTGAAGCAAACGCCAACATTCGTTGAAAACAACAAAAACGAATTTGCAGAGGCTTTGCCCATTGAAGAAGTGCTAAACGAAGCAGGCTTAAGTACCGCAACCCCACGTCGCGACTTTTTAAAAGCCCTTGGATTTGGTATTGGTGCAGTAACCCTGGCAGCTTGTCAAACTGCTCCTATTCATAAGTCTATTCCTTATTTAATTAAACCAGAAGAAATTGTACCGGGAATTCCTAACTACTATGCCTCTACCTTTAAAGGACAGAGCATTCTAGTAAAAACCCGCGAAGGTCGCCCTATTAAAGTAGAAGGTAACCCGAACTGCTTAATTAGTGGTGGTCGCTTAGATGCACAAGCACAAGCTTCTGTTTTAGATCTGTATGATGTATCTCGCTTAAAAGCACCGGTATTAAATGGTTCCGAAACCAGCTGGAATCAGGTAGATAACTTTGTAAAAGGCGAATTGGCTAAAGTTAAAGCGGGTGGTAAGAAAATCCGTATTGTAGCCTCTACCGTAAACAGTCCTTCTACAAAAGCAGTTATTGCTCAATTTACAGCCCAATATCCGAATACAAAATTAGTTCAGGTTGATGCCGTTTCTTATACCGGTATCATCCAGGCTAACCAAAATAGCTTTGGTAAGGCAGTATTGCCACACTACCAATTCGATAAAGCAGACGTTATCGTAAGTTTCGGTGCCGATTTCTTAGGTACCTGGATCTCTCCGGTAGAGTTTACCCGTCAGTACACCAAAAACCGTGCTGCAGAAGCTTTAGAAAGAAAGAAAATGTCACGCCATATCCAATTTGAAACGGGTATGAGCTTAACCGGAACCAATGCCGATGCCCGCATCGCTTTGAAACCATCTGAAGAAGGAATTGCATTATTAAATCTATATAACGCTTTAGGCGGAAATGTACCGGCTAAGAAATTAGCTAATAATGCCAAAGCAGATAAAGCCATTCAACTGGCAGCAAAAGAATTGGCAAACGCAAAAGGGAAAGCCTTGGTAGTTTGCGGTTCTAATGATGTTTCTACTCAAATTCTGGTAAATGCCATCAACTCTTTATTAGGAAGTTATGGTACTACCATCGATTTAACCAACCCATCTTACCAATATGCAGGTAACGATGCAGAGTTTGTAGAATTTATTAATGAAATGAAACGCGGTGAGGTAGATGCGGTGTTCTTCCTGAACAGCAACCCTGCATTCACAGCTATCAATGCTAAAGAATTTACCGATGCATTGGCTAAAGTGAAACTAAGCGTTTCATTTGCCGAGCGTCAGGATGAAACCGCGGCTTTATGCCAGGTAAATGCACCAGCCAACCATTACTTAGAGTCATGGGGCGATAGCAACCCGATTGCCGGATACTATACTTTGGTACAGCCAACCATTAACCCGGTTTATAATACCCGTATGGCCGAAGAAAGCCTGTTGACTTGGTCTGATGCGGCAGTAAAAGACTACTATCAATTTGTACGCAGCAACTGGGAAAGCACTATTTTAGCATCAAGTGGAAAAACCTGGGCGGCTATATTGCAAACCGGATCAGTTTCTACCGGTTCTGCTGCGGCAGCAGCATTAAGCTTTAACCGCGATTTAAATGCGGTTGCAGCAACCATTGCAAGCGAAAGTGCAGCTTTGGCCAAAGGCGGTGCAGTAGAATTACAAGTTTATCAAAATGTAGCTTTACGCGATGCTTACGGTGCCAATAACCCTTGGCTGCAAGAATTACCAGATCCGGTTTCTAAAGTAACCTGGGATAACTATGTAGCCATTGGCCCTAAATACGCTGAAAAATTAGGCATTAAAGAATTCGATCTGGTAGAAGTGAAAACCGCTACTTACAGCACCACTTTACCTGCACTAATTCAGCCCGGACAGGCAACAGGAACCATAGCCATTGCTTTAGGTTATGGTCGTACCAAAGCCGGTCAGGCCGGAAATGGAGTAGGCCAGAATGCCTATCCATTCTTAAGTTTCGTAAACGGAACCTTACAAACAGCTACCGCTGTTTCTGTTAGCAAGGCAGGCGGTACCTACGAATTGGCGCAAACACAAACGCACCACTCTTTCGAAGGCCGTAACATTATCCGCGAAACCACTCTAAAAGAATACTTAAAAGATCCACATGCCGGAAGCGGCCATGGTGAAGGCCACAAAACTTACGATTTGTGGGATAAGCACGAAAAACCAGGTAATAACTGGGTAATGGCTATAGATTTAAATGCTTGTACCGGTTGCGGTGCTTGTATTGTGGCATGTAATGCCGAAAATAACATTCCGGTTGTAGGCCGCGACGAGGTTCGTAAACGTCGTGAAATGCACTGGATCCGTATTGACCGTTACTATAGCTTTAACGAAGACGGAAAATCAGTAACCGAAGAAAATGAAATTGCTCATTTAGAAGATATGGATAACGTATCGGTAGTACACCAGCCGATGCTTTGCCAGCATTGTGAGCATGCACCTTGCGAAACCGTTTGCCCGGTATTAGCAACGGTTCACTCTTCAGACGGATTGAACCACATGGCTTACAACCGTTGTGTAGGTACCCGTTACTGTGCAAACAACTGTCCATACAAAGTGCGTCGTTTCAACTGGTTTAACTACTGGAACGATTCACGTTTCGATAATTACCTGAATAATGAGTTTACTCAGTTGGTATTAAATCCAGATGTAACCACCCGTTCACGTGGGGTTATGGAAAAATGCTCGATGTGTATTCAACGTATTCAGGCAGGTAAATTACAGGCAAAAATTGAAAAACGCCCATTAAAAGATGGCGATATCAAAACCGCTTGTCAGCAAACTTGCCCTGCAAACGCTATCATCTTTGGCGATGGAAACGATCCTAATTCAGAAGTTTCTAAAGCATTAAAGAGTGATCGTACCTATTATGTATTGGAAGAACTAAACGTTCAGCCGGGTGTAGGTTACCAGGTAAAAGTTAGAAATACCACAGAGGCTTAATTAAATTTCATAGAATAGCATTAAAAACTATGTCATCTCATCACGAATCAATAATCAGAGAACCATTAATTACCGGTGAAAACATCACGTATGCCAAAGTAACCGAAGATGTACTGGTTCCTGTAGAAAATAAAGCAAACAAAGCCTGGTGGATCGGTTTTACCATCGCTGCTTTGGGCGCATTAATGTGGGTTGTTGCCGTAAGTTATACCTTCTGGACCGGTATTGGTGCCTGGGGTTTAAATAAAACGGTAGGTTGGGCCTGGGATATCACCGGTTTCGTATGGTGGGTAGGTATCGGTCACGCCGGAACCCTCATCTCGGCAGTATTATTACTTTTCCGTCAAAACTGGCGTAACTCCATTAACCGTTCTGCAGAAGCGATGACTATTTTTGCGGTAATTTGTGCCGCTACGTATGTAGTTTCGCACATGGGTCGCCCTTGGTTAGCTTACTGGCCATTACCATTGCCAAACCAGTTTGGTTCTTTATGGGTAAACTTTAACTCACCATTGGTTTGGGATGTTTTTGCGATCTCTACGTATTTCTCGGTATCCTTAGTATTCTGGTATACTGGTTTATTACCTGATATTGCAACCATTCGCGACCGTGCTACTGGGTTACGCCGCAGAATTTATTCTATTCTTTCTTTCGGATGGAATGGTTCGGTAAAAACCTGGCAGCGTTTTGAGGCGGTATCATTAATTCTGGCCGGTGTTTCTACACCGCTGGTACTTTCGGTACACACCATCGTATCTATGGACTTTGCTACCTCGGTTATTCCGGGATGGCATACCACCATTTTCCCGCCATACTTCGTTGCGGGTGCAATTTTCTCTGGTTTCGCCATGGTGCAAACTTTATTGCTGATTGCCCGTAAGGTAATGAACTTCGAAAACTACATTACCATGTTCCACATCGAGTCGATGAACAAGATCATCATCGTAACTGGATCTATTGTGGGTGTAGCTTACTTAACCGAATTATTTATTGCCTGGTACTCAGGTGCAGAATACGAACAGTACGCTTTCTTAAATCGCGTTAGCGGACCTTATTGGTGGGCTTATTGGAGCATGATGACCTGTAACGTGATCTCTCCGCAATTGTTCTGGTTCAAAAAGATCCGTACCAGCATTGCCGCTTCATGGATCCTGTCTATCGTGGTAAACATTGGTATGTGGTTTGAGCGTTTCGTAATTATCGTAACTTCTTTACACCGCGATTACTTACCATCTAGCTGGGTAATGTTCTATCCATCGGTAGTCGATGTTTGTATTTTCATTGGTTCCATTGGTTTGTTCTTTACCTTATTCCTATTATTCCTTCGTTTCTTACCAGCTATCGCGATGGCCGAGGTAAAACTATTGGTAAAGACTTCCAGCGAGCAGTCTAAGAAAAAATTAATAAAAGAAGGTAAGGTGGATAAAGAGCAGGCGCAATTCTATGTAGAGTCATTAGACAAGTATGATAGTGTTAACCCTGCCGATTACGCAAAAATCTAATTATGAGTAAGACTAAATATATTTTAGGCCATTTTGCAGATCCTGATGAAATGATGCACGGGATCGACAAGCTTCAGGAGAATAACATCGCCATTTATGATGTATTTACTCCAATGCCTATTCACGGAATTGAAGATAAATTGGGCGTTAAGCGTTCACGTTTACCTATCGTAGCTTTCTGCTGCGGCTTAACCGGTACACTAACTGCATTCAGCATGATTTATTACATGTTGGTATACGATTGGCCGATGAATATTGGAGGTAAGCCGGCATTTGCGATGCCCGATTTTGTGCCAATTATGTTCGAATTAACGGTATTATTTTGCGCATTTGGTATGGTGGGTGCATTTTTCTTCAAAAATCACTTGTTCCCGGGGCGTGCCCCAAGAGTAATGGATCTACGTGCTACCCACGATAGATTCATTATTGCAGTAGATGCCCAAGATGTTAAAGATGCAGCTAAAGTTGAAGGTTTATTAAAAGATGCTGGTGCGGTAGAAGTATTGCACAATGAAAGGAAATATGTTAGCTATGAATAAACTACGCGTATTCAATATCGCTTTCTTAGCCATTGCAACGGCAATTTTGGTTGCTTCCTGTGGTGGTAAGCGCAGTCCGGGTTTAGAATATGCCCGTAATATGTATGATCCGATTGCTTACAACCCGGATCAGGCGAATAAGAACTTTAAAAACGGACAAACCGCACAAACGCCTCCGGCCAATACCATGCCTGTAGGTTTTGATAAACCGGAAGATAGCTATCCAAACACGCTGGAAGGTTATCAGGCGGCAGGCAATAACATGTCTAACCCGCTGCCGGTAAATACCGAGACCTTAGAAGAAGGAAAATCTTTGTTCTTAAATATGTGTTCTCAGTGCCACGGCTTAAGCGGCCAGGGCGATGGAGCCATTATTAAAATGGGCAAATTTCCAGCTCCTCCGTCTTATTCAACCGGATCTTCTTCTCGTGGCGGCGCCATGAAAGATTTAACCGATGGAAAAATTTTCCATACCATAACTTATGGTGTAAACCTGATGGGGCCACACCGCTACCAGTTAACGCCAACTGAGCGCTGGAAAATCGTTATGTATGTACACGAATTACAAAAATTACAGTAGTTAATAGCTATTAATACACATGGGAACTCACAACCAAACGCATAATTTTTCTCAAACTTTCCAATTTTCAGGTAAAGCAAAAACCTGGAGCTTAATTGGTATTGCACTTGGGATTTTGTCTATAGCTTACGGATTTTATTCGGGGCATCATGAGCGTACTTTTGCCAACTTATTGTTAATGGCTTATTATTTTACAGGTGTTTGCGCTTCTGGAGCATTTTTTATTGCGCTTCAGTTTGTAGCTCAGGCAGGCTGGTCTGCGGGTTTGATCCGCGTTCCGCAAGCTTTTGCTAAAGTGTTGCCAATCGCATCAGTTATTTTAATTGCTGTTTGTGCATTAGGCTTAAACAGCCATAATTTATACCACCACTGGAACGGAGAAGGTTTAACAGATCCATCCAGCCCTAATTACGACGCCATAATAGCAGGTAAATCTGGCTTCCTGAACGTGCCTTTTTTCTTAAGCCGTTTAGTGATTTTCTTGGGTACCTATAGCATCTTTGCTTACGTGTTAACCAAATTATCTGCTAATGAAGATTTGGAAGGTGGATTAAAAAGTTACAAGAAAAGTATTGGTGTTTCGGCAGTATTCCTGGTAATTTATGGTTTCACTACGCCAATCTGGGCATTTGATACCATCATGTCTTTAGAAGCACATTGGTTCTCTACCATGTTTGGCTGGTATAACTTTGCGGCCATGTGGGTAAGTTCATTATGTGTGATCACTCTGACCGTTATTTTATTAAAGCGTGCTGGTTATTTAAGCTGGATTAACGAAAGCCACTTACACGATTTAGGCAAGTTCATTTTTGCGTTCTCTATTTTCTGGACTTATGTATGGTTTGCTCAATTCTTATTGATCTACTATGCCAACATTCCGGAAGAGACCGTTTATTTCTACAAAAGATGGGAACCTGAATTTATGCCTTGGTTTTGGTTAAACATCGTGATTAACTTTGTATCTCCATTATTAATTTTAATGACCCGTGATGCCAAACGCAAAGAAAATGTGTTATTATTTGTAACCATCTTATTGCTTTGTGGCCACTGGTTAGATTATTATATGATGATTATGCCTGGTACTGTTGGTGCCGAACGTGGTTTCGGAATTATTGAAGTGGGCACAGCATTAGGTTTTGCTGGTTTGTTTACCTTCTTAATGTTAAGCTTCCTGGCTAAGAAACCTTTAGCTCCGGCTAACCATCCGTTCTTAGAAGAAAGTGTAAATCATCACATTTAAAATAAAACGAATTATAACCTATTGTTCGATAAGAAAATGAGTTTTAGAAAACTAGTCCATAAGACCTCTATTTTTAGCTTCATGCTGGCTATTGCCTTGTTGGGAACTCGTACCCTGAGTGCCCAAACTATGGATAGCACAGCAGTATCTATTACTGCTGCGGCTGATAGCGCAAAAGCGACTACAGATGTTGTTAAAGTTCCCACTTTAATCAGCACGGATGTAGATACCACTAAATTATCCTGGAATCAGGGTGATGGACAGGGCAATGCAGTAGAAATTGGCAAACCTGCCAAAGATTTTTCTGCTGCCTACAAGTCTACAGCGTATTATGCTTTGCTGTTCTTCTTGTTTTGTATATTCCTTGGCATTGTAGGTAAAGTATTACGTGCTTATGAGTTGAGCAGAAGCTTACAAGGTAAAGATCAAGGTATTAACTGGAATCGTTTGCAAGCCGTTTTATTTGCGGTTGCTTTGATAGCTGGTTTATATGGTTCTTATTGGTCATACACCAACCAGGGTGCTATGATAGATCATATTTCAGGAACAGTGCATGGAGAGCAAATTGACTTTATGTTCAATGTAACTCTCGTAATTACTACTATAGTATTTGTGCTTACCCACATTTTATTATTTGGCTTTTCTTTCCGCTATGCGGGATCTGAAAAGCGTAAGGCTTATTTCTATCCGCATAACAATGCCATTGAGCGTTTATGGACCATTGTTCCAGCTATCGTTTTAACTATCCTGGTATTATTAGGTTTCTTTACTTGGAGAGGAATTACCAATGTTTCTGATGCAGATCAGAAAAAAGCATTGAACATTGAGGTTACCGGCGAGCAGTTTAAATGGACCATTCGCTATGCTGGTGCCGATAACCAAACCGGATTAAAGAACTACAAACTAGTAAGTCCAACCAATAACCTGGGTATCGATTTTAAAGATCAGAAAAGCTGGGACGACCGTTTAGCCGGCGATATTGTATTGCCTGTAAACCGTCCGGTGCGTTTCGCTATCGGGTCTAAAGATGTACTGCATAGTTTTTACATCCCTACTTTCCGTGTACAAATGAATGCGGTACCAGGTATGCCAACGTATTTCCAATTTACTCCAAAATATACCACAGAGGAAATGCGTGCTAAGCTGAACAAACCAGAATTTGAATACACCTTGTTATGTGCCAAAATTTGTGGTTCAGGTCACTACAACATGCAGGTGAAAGTTAAAGTTGTTTCTGAAAAAGAATATGAAGAATGGTTAAGCAAACAAGCTTTGTATTATAACGACGATGTGAAGAAAGCAATGCAGTTAGCTGAACAAAGTGCAGCTGCAGAAACTAATAAAATGGCATTTAATACTAGTAAATAAGATAAAGATTTATGGCAACAGCAATTCACGATACCGCTGCAGTACACCACGACGATCATGGTCATCACCATGAAACCTTCCTGACTAAATATATTTTCAGTCAGGATCACAAGATGATCGCCAAGCAATTCCTTATCACAGGAATTATCATGGGTGTTATTGCGATGTTTTTATCCATTTTGTTCCGCTTACAATTAGGATGGCCAGATAAGTCATTCCCTATTTTGGAAACCTTTTTAGGGAAATGGGCTGAAGGCGGCCGTATAAAACCCGAATTTTACCTGGCTTTGGTAACCATTCACGGTACCATGATGGTATTCTTTGTGTTAACTGCCGGCTTGAGCGGAACCTTTAGTAATTTATTAATTCCATTACAATTGGGAGCAAGAGATATGGCTTCGCCTTTCTTAAACATGCTTTCTTACTGGTTCTTCTTTTTAGCTTGTGTAATTATGATGGGTTCTTTCTTTGTAGAAAGCGGCCCTGCAAGTGCCGGATGGACGGTTTATCCGCCTTTATCGGCCCTGCCAAAAGCAATTTCAGGTTCAGGAACCGGTATGACCTTATGGTTAATGAGTATGGTATTGTTCGTAGCTTCTTCCTTAATGGGCGCTTTGAACTATATCAGTACGGTATTAAACATGCGTACCAAGGGAATGGATTTGTGGAGAATGCCACTAACCATCTGGGCTTTCTTCTTAACCGCTATTGTAGGGGTTTTATCTTTCCCGGTATTGGTTGCGGCGGTAGTATTATTAATTTTCGACCGTAGCTTCGGTACCAGTTTCTATTTATCTGATATTGTGGTACAAGGTCAGGTTTTACCTAACCAGGGTGGTAGCCCAATTTTATGGGAGCATTTGTTCTGGTTCTTAGGTCACCCGGAAGTATACATTGTATTGATGCCGGCTTTGGGTATCACTTCAGAAGTAATTGCCACCAATTCTCGTAAACCTATTTTCGGTTACCATGCCATGGTTTACTCATTAATTGGTATTACCGTATTATCATTCATTGTTTGGGGTCACCACATGTTCGTAACCGGAATGAATCCATTCCTGGGAGGTGTGTTCATGATCACTACGCTGATCATTGCGGTTCCATCGGCAGTAAAAACCTTTAACTACCTGGCTACTTTATGGCGTGGTAATATCCGCTTTACACCGGCCATGTTGTTTGCCATCGGATTAGTTTCTTTCTTTATTTCTGGAGGTTTAACTGGAATTTTCTTAGGAAACGCTGCCTTGGATATAAACCTGCACGATACTTATTTTGTAGTTGCCCACTTCCACCTGGTAATGGGTTCTGCAGCCATCTTCGGAATGCTTTCTGGGGTATATCACTGGTTCCCTAAAATGTTTGGCCGTATGATGGATGAAAAATTAGGCTACCTGCATTTCTGGTTAACCTTTATTGGTGCATACCTGGTATTTTTCCCTATGCACTTCATGGGATTAGATGGAGTACCACGTCGTTACTATGCTTTTACCGAATTCGAATTTATGAAAGAGTGGTTAACGGTTAATACTTTCATTTCTTGGGCGGCAATTATCTCTGCCTTAGCACAGTTTGCTTTCCTTTACAACTTCATTCACTCTATTTTCTGGGGTAAGAAAGCAACCCAAAACCCTTGGAACTCAAATACCATGGAATGGACTGCTCCGGTAGAACATTTACACGGAAACTGGCCAGGCGAGATCCCAACTGTTTACCGTTGGCCATATGACTATAGTAAGCCCGGACATGAAGAAGACTTCATTCCGCAAACTACTCCATTCTCTGAAACCATGAGCTCTAACGTTGCCCACGATTTTGAAGGCAATACAGAAGCTGAAAAGATTCAGGAGAAATGGGAAAAGGAAAATAAAAAATCGGCCACAAGCCAAAAGGTTTAAAAATTTATAAACCATTACATTTTGGGGTATCTGGTCAAAGTTTTTAAAGCTTACAGATACCCCAATTTTTTAACAGCCCATGCAAGCATCTGCCGCAAAGCGATTTATTAAAATCAACCTACTTGCTATCATCACGCTATTTGTGTTGATATTAGCCGGTGGGGTGGTACGCAGTTCAGGCTCGGGTATGGGATGCCCCGATTGGCCCAAATGCTTCGATCAATATATTCCGCCCATCCATGTCTCGCAATTGCCTGCAAATTACCAGCAGAAATATGTTGCCGGACGTGTAGCTAAAAACGCACGTTTTGCCAAAACTTTAGATGTGCTTGGTTATGGCGATCTGGCTATTCGCATCCGTGAAGACCGTTCGATCTTAAAACCTGAGGAATTTAATGCCTCCAGAACCTGGACCGAATATGTGAACCGTTTGATTGGAGCCATTTGCGGAGTGTTTTTATTGGGATGTGTCATCTTCTCGTTCCCTTATTTAACATCCCGGAAACGAATATTCTTTTTAAGTTTATTTAACGTGTTTTTGGTTGGCTTTCAGGCTTGGTTAGGCTCTATTGTGGTTTCTACCAATTTGCTGGCCTGGGTAGTAACAGTACACATGCTTTTGGCTTTAGCTATTTTAGCCATTGCCATTTATACCTATTCTGAAGCAAAGCATTTAGGTGTACAAACAGTTAAAAGGGTCGATTGGAAAATCCGACTGTTGGCATTAAGTGTTATTGTGCTAAGCTTGGTTCAGATTACCTTAGGCACCGAAGTTCGCGAACAGATAGATGCCATTGCCTCGGCAATGAATAATTTAAACCGGGCAGAATGGGTGGCTATGGTAGGCCTGAATTTTAATTTCCACCGCGATCTGGCTATTTTGGTTTTGGTAAGTAATATTTTCTTATTTCAAATCATAGCCAAGCGTTTTGCAAAATTAACTGCTTCTTATCAATATGCTACTTACAGCTTAGGGCTTATAGCCCTGCAACTACTTAGCGGTGTGGCTTTGTCTTATTTTGCCCTTCCGCCGGTGGCGCAGGCCAGCCATATATTATTAGCCAGTTTATTGTTTGGTGCACAGTTTTATGTGTTTTTGTCACTAAGACTAGATACAGGGAAGGAAGGTGCAGGTGAATAATTTCCTCTCCGATTTTATTAAACTCGTGAAACTCCGCTTGAGTTTTCTGGTGGTTTTTTCGGCCTCTATTTCCTTTTTAATTGGTAGCAAGGAGCAGGGGAGCATTAATTGGTCTAATTGGGCTATTTTAACCCTGGGTGGATTTTTAGTTACCGCAGCGGCCAATGGTTTTAATGAAATTATTGAAAAAGATCTGGATAAACTGATGAGGCGTACGTCCGACCGGCCCATACCGGCAGGTAGAATGACCACCGGGCAGGCTTTGGTATTAAGTTTAATGATGGCCATTGCAGGCACTTTAATACTGGTTAAACTAAATTTTCTGACTAGTCTGCTCTCCGTTTTTTCTATCTTTTTATATGCCTTCGTTTATACTCCCATGAAGCGGAAATCGCCTATTGCGGTATTTATAGGGGCCATACCCGGAGCCTTACCGCCGCTCATCGGTTATTTCGCTGCATTTCAGCATCCGCAAGTTTCGTGGATCCCGGTAATTATGTTCCTTATTCAATTTGTTTGGCAGTTTCCTCATTTCTGGGCCATTGCCTGGGTATTGGACGAAGATTATAAAAAAGCCGGTTTCCGCTTATTACCCACCACCCGGCCAGACCAACCGAGTGCTATTGTTATTTTAATTAGTACCCTGATATTAATTCCGGTAAGCCTGATGCCCACTTTTTATCATTTTGGCGGTTATACACTGGCTGTTATTTCTGCCCTAAGCGGAGTCTACTTTTTCTATACTGCCATCGTATTGTATAAAAAATTAGATATCACGGCTGCCCGACGCATGATGTACGTCTCTTTTGTATATTTGCCCATCGTGCAATTGAGCTTATTGTTTGATTTTATTCCATAACCAGAAATCATGCCAAGTACTATAGAAGAAACCAGAACTAATTTAAAAGCCAAAAAATTCCTTATCTGGCTATTAGTGATCTCGTCATTTATGCTTTTTGCTGCCTTAACCAGCGGTTTCATTGTGTATACTGCAGGCAATGTAGAGCGGGGTATTAAAATTTTATTGCCACAAGCCTTTGTTTACAGTACTGCAGCAATTATTGTTAGCAGTTTAACCATGCATATGGCCTACCTGTCAGGTAAGCGCTTGCAATTTGGCAAACAAAAAGCCTATTTATTAATTACCATATTATTGGGATTGATCTTCTTTGCTTTGCAGCTTTCCAGTTGGAAATATTTAATTACCCAGGGTGTTTATTTTGTGAATCCGAATGCCTCCCAATCATTTCTGTACATTTTTACCGGAGCCCATTTGGTACACGTATTTGCTGGTATTTTAATGTTGTTTACGGCCTGGTTGGGTAAAGTAAAAAACATCCCGCAAATGAATAATTTATTCCGTTTGGAGATCACTTCCATTTTTTGGCATTTTATAGATATCCTATGGATTTATCTATATGTTTTCTTACTTTTGAACCAATAATTTTAAGACCTATATAATCCTAAATGAGTACTACGGTATCACCAATCGATCAAGTTAAAACCGGAGCCTGGAACGGCGGTAAATCACCATTTGACGTAGAGTACGGCAAATTAATGATGTGGTTTTTCTTACTTTCTGATGCATTTACATTTTCTGCATTTCTAATTTATTATGGCGCACAGCGCTTTAGCAAATTAACCTGGCCAGATCCAGATCATGTTTTCCAGTCTATTCCGGGCATAGCCGATGAAGGTTATCCTTTGGTTTTCGTAGGTATCATGACCTTTATTCTGATTATGAGTTCTGTAACGATGGTTTTGGCCGTAGAAGCCGGACATCGCAATGCCAAGAAAGAAGTAGTTACCTGGATGCTTTGGACCATTCTTGGTGGTTTTATGTTTTTAGGTTGCCAGGCCTTAGAATGGACCCACTTACATCACGAAGGTTTTTGGTGGGGAAGTTTCCCGGCTACCTTTACCGGAGTCGATTCGGTAGGGGCCCTGCAATTCGCAAATCTGTTCTTTACCATTACCGGTTTCCACGGTTTCCACGTATTTACCGGGGTAATTATTAATATCATTATTTTATTCATGACCCTGGGCAACGTTTTCGAAAAACGTGGCAGCTACCTTATGGTTGAAAAAGTTGGCCTTTACTGGCACTTTGTAGACCTGGTTTGGGTATTCGTATTTACCTTCTTTTATTTAGTATAATTATGTCTGCAGAAAACACGCACGCCCATGCCGAAGCGCATGGAGAAACCATGACTAAAGGCAAGATCTGGCAGGTATTCTTTTACCTGTTAGGAATCACCGCGGTAGAATTCTTCATCGCTTTATATTTAATCCCGAAAGGAATTCTTTCACATGGCATAGGAAATTTTGCCTATATCGTATTAACACTGGTTAAAGCATTCTACATTGTAGCCTATTTCATGCACTTGAAATTCGAGAAATTTGCCTTAAAAACCGGTATTATTGTATCGCTTGTATTTATTGTTTACTTTATTGTTTTAATGCTCACAGAAGGTTCCTATTTGCACCTTCACATGAACTAATGAACCTTCCAAAGTTTACAACAAAAAAAATATTAATCCTGGTCACCCTGCTTGCGGTACCGGGATTTTTATATTGGATGCTAACCGAAAAAGGCAAAAACCGTTACAAGGCTTTGCCTGTTTTTGGCCCCAAGCAGGTGGCCGCTACTTTTCATACGGTAAGACGTAAGCAAATTCCTGATACCATTTATCATACCATTCGCGACTTTAAATTAAGCAATCAGAATAATCAGGAATTTACCTTTCCGGCAGATAGCCACCGAATCACGGTAGTTAACTTTTTCTTTACCCGCTGCCAAACTTTTTGTCCGGCTATGAATAAGCAAATGCAGCGCTTGGCCAAGGCTTACGGACAGAATAAATTAATGCAGTTTGTCTCCATCTCGGTCGATCCGGCATACGATACGCCCGAAGTTCTGTCCGCTTACGCGGGATCTTTGGGGGCTAATGCAGCCAAATGGAATTTCCTTACGGGACGGAAAGAACTGATCTACGATCTGGCTAAAAAAGATTTTCTGGTAGATGCCATGGCCGATCCGAATGATCCGAAGAATTTTATCCATTCGCCGATGCTCATTTTATTAGATCCGCAGAAACGGATCAGAGGATACTATAATTCTCTGAGCAAAGAAGAAGTAGACAAATTAAGTGATGAAATTAAAGTACTCATAACTGAAGAATTGAGAAGTATTAAATAGCGTTATCCTTCGACAGGCTCAGGATGACGTTGTTATAAGTAAGGTCATCCTGAGCCTGTCGAAGGATGGTAACCAAGAAAAAATCCATAAGAGCAACCATTAATTATATGAACGATAAACTAATATTAAGACTTGTAACGGCCATTTCTATTGTTGTTTTTTTAGTAGTGGTTATTTTAAACCGCAAAATTATTCCGGTAACCATACCAACCCCTGCTTTTGTTTATTTTTTGCCTAAGCTAAATGCCATTATCAATGGAACCTGTTCGGTACTGCTTTTGCTGTCTTTATATTTCATCAAGAAGAAAAACATTACGATGCATAAGCGCTTAAACATTACCACCTTTTTGCTTTCATCTGTATTTCTGGTATCGTACATTATTTTCCATTACTTCGTAAAGGAAACTACATACGGCGGCTCTGGTACTACCAAAATGATCTATTATTTTATTCTGCTAACTCATATCCCCCTGGCAGCAATTGTACTGCCATTGGTTTTACTGAGTTTTAACAGCGGATTAAAAATGGAGGTAGAAAAACACCGTAAACTGGTTCGTCGTACCTATCCCATCTGGCTTTATGTTACTATAACCGGTGTTATTGTTTATCTCATGATTTCACCTTATTACACTTTCTAGACAATTTTAGAGGTATATTTGTAATATGAAAGCCCCCAGATTTATTCTAATCGCTTTATTGTTCCTTGCACTCTGCCTGAGTGGCCCAAATAGTGCAGCACAGTGTTCTATGTGTACCCTAAATGCCGAAAATTCGGTAAAGAACGGCAACACACAGGGTATGGGTTTAAATAACGGCATTCTTTATTTGCTGGCCGCTCCTTACTTGGCCATAGCTGGTGTAGGGTTTTTATGGTATAAAAAATACCGTCGTAAAAATGTGGCATTGGGATTAAAGGATGAGAAAATTAATTTGAACTAAAAAAGCACCAAATGCTCCGGCCCGAAACCTTCGATTTTTTACAAGGAGTTAAAGAGAACAATAATCGGGACTGGTTTTTAGCGCACAAAACAGCATTCGAGCAGGCAAAAGCCAATGTACTTGAATTTGCCCAGCAGCTCATTAAAGGGCTGGCGGCTATTGACCCAGTTATTCCCGCAGATCTGGACCCTAAACTATGCGTCATGCGGATATACCGCGATGTACGTTTCAGCAAAAATAAATCTCCCTACAAAGAAAACTTCGCGATAGCTATTTCTGCTAAAGGAAAGAACTTTGACGGCCCCGGATATTACCTGCACATTCATCCCATCGAATCTTTTCTGGCCGGAGGTTGTTGGATGCCAGATCCCAATGATTTGAAGGCCATACGGCAAGAAATTGATTATAATGGAGATGAGTTTCGCGGTTTGATAGAAAGTGTTGCCTTTAAAAAATACTTTGGAGGCTTAGATACTAGTGATACCCTGAAAACCGTTCCTAAAGGGTATGCTGCAGATCATCCGGATATCGCATGGTTAAAATTGAAAAGTTTTATAGGAAATCGTACTTTAAACCGGGCAGATTTGTGTAAACCTGATGCTGTTAAAACGGTACTAGCCGGTTTTGAAACCTTATATCCGTTAATGGTATTTCTACGAAACGCATTATCATAAATAAATATTAAATGAAAAAGATCATGTTATTAGCACTAAGCGTGCTTAGCCTTTCGGCATTAAATTCATGCGTTATTTTATCAACCAAAAAGCATAATGCACTTTTGGCACAACGCGATTCTTTGTCTGTTGGCTGGGATCAGGCCCAGATCAAAATAGAGAACCTGGAATTGTCTATCGACCGCTTAAAGGCCGATACCATGCGCTTGAATAAACGTATCAGCGATTTGCAAACTAAGGTTAATGGTTTAGATGCCGATTATACCGCTCTGCTAAATAACAGTTCCTCAGAGATTAAAAGACTGGCTGAAGATTTGAAAAAGCGGGAAGCACGATTAACCGAGGTAGAAGATATTTTGCGTAAACGCGATGAGGCCACCAATGCTTTAAAGGAAAAACTGCAAAAGGCATTGCTCGGCTTTCAGAAAAATGGCTTAACGGTAGAAATTCGTAATGGCAAGGTTTACGTTTCTTTAACCGATAAACTATTGTTCGATACCGGTAGCATCATAATTGATGAAAAAGGACAGCAGGCATTAAAAGAATTGGCCAAAGTGCTGAAAACGCAACCCGAAATAAACATTTCGGTTGAGGGTCATACTGATAACCAGCGGGTAAATAACCTGGGCCAAATTAAAGATAACTGGGACCTGAGCGTATTGCGTGCCACTTCGGTAGTTAGATATTTAACCGATGTAGAAAAGATAGAAAATAGCCGTATTACGGCTACTGGTAAAGGCGAATACCAGCCCCTGGCCGAAGGCAATACCCCCGATGTACGCAGTAAGAACCGCCGTATTGAAATTGTACTTTCGCCAAAACTGGATGAATTGTATCAGTTAATTAAATAACCAGATTAGTGGAGGCACGACCAGGAGTCGTGCCTCCACTATACGGTGTCATCCTGAGCTTGTCGAAGGGTGCCCAACAAAAAAGCCCCGCTATCTGCCGGGGCTTTTTACATTTAAAAAGGCTTTTTACATTTAAAAAGGACTTTCTAAATTGCTAAATTGTGGTAGAGCTTGGTCTTTTGCTGACAATAATATTTCGGAGGGGCTTAGCTGCCAATTAATATTCAGTGTGGGGTCGTTCCAGATTACGCCTATTTCGGAGGCTTTATCGTATAATCCGCCGCTTACTTTATAGCTAAAAATGGTATGGTCCGTTAAAGTGGCAAAGCCATGTAAAAATCCAGGAGGTATCCATAGCATTTTAAAATTATCGCCACTCAATTCGATCGAAAAACTTTGCCCATAAGTGGGAGAATTTTTACGGATATCAACCGCAACATCCAGCACGCTCCCCTGAATTACCCTAACCAGTTTGCCTTGTGCAAAAGGGGGTGCCTGAGCGTGTAAACCTCTTAAGGTACCTTTCTGAGAAAGCGATTGGTTATCTTGTACAAAGTTGGCTTCTATGCCTGCATCGCGGAAAGCTTTTTGGTTAAAACTTTCGTAAAAGTAGCCTCTATCATCTTTCCAGATCTGAGGTTCAACGAGCCAAAGTCCTGCCAAGGGTGTTGCTGTAAATTTCATATTATTTATTGGGCGTCTACAAATTCCATGAGGGTTCTGAATGCAACCAGCTTGTTTTCGAATTTTGCTTGTACAGCTGCCTGCAGAGCCGGTGCAAACTGGGTTTTATAAGCCTCATATTGTGCTGTGTTTTCTGCTACATATTGAACACAATAAGTTAAACCTTCATTAGGAGAATCTAATACCTTAAGCATCCGGTTAGATACAAAACAGTTTGTAGCCATAACTTCAGGAATATGCTCTTCACGCATCCATTGTAACCACTCCTGCTCAATGCCTTCCTCCATAATTAACGTTACGTTGTATAATATCATACTGCTAAGATAGTAAATTAGCTGTTCTGCTTACTTCTAAGACCTATAAGGTTTTTAAAACCTTATTAGGTCTCGTTAGGTCTCGGGTCTAATAAATCTTATAGGTCTTGGAAGTAGGTCTTGTGGCTGAGCTCATTTTTAGGTTATTTTGTATTGCATTTGTTACTTGCCGGTAAGCCCGCTATCGGCAAGGGTTTTGTAAATTGAACCTTGGAAATGCAGTGCCAAATTGATGAGACTAAGCGTTAAACTATTCATTTATATTTCGGTTATAGGCTTGCTTGCTGCCTGCAGTAGCGGTAGTGT
Source organism: Sphingobacteriaceae bacterium (assembly GCA_046074105.1). Lineage (GTDB taxonomy): Bacteria > Bacteroidota > Bacteroidia > Sphingobacteriales > Sphingobacteriaceae > JAIPAN01. The sequence goes on from JBJTNQ010000041.1 coordinate 28,266, forward strand.
ACGCAATATACCGATCGAAGATTTTTTCAAAAATCCGGAGAAGACTTCTTTTAAGATATCGCCCGACGGGCAATATATTTCTTATTTACAACCTTTTCGCAATCGTTTAAATATTTATATACAGCCTATTAATGGCGATAGGGCTATTCGCATAACTTCGGGCTTTGACCGAAATGTTTCCTATTACTTTTGGGCTAATAATGAGGAGTTATTGTATTTGAAAGATAATGATGGGGATGAAAATCTCCGTTTGTATGCAGTAAACAGGGATGGCTCTAATGTGAGGGAATTGATCCCGGATAAAAAGATAAGAATACGCATCATCAGTTTAGACCGCATACACAATGATCAATTATTATTGGGTTTAAACAAGCGTGACTCGAGTATTTTTGATGCTTACCGCCTGAATTTAAAGACCGGAAAACTGAGCATGGTTGCTCAAAATCCGGGAAATATTACCAACTGGATTGCCGATGCAGAAGGGCAGCTTAGACTGGCTGTTTCCAGCGATGGTGTTTCGGAAACTATTTTATATCGCGGTAGCGAAAATGAGCGGTACAAACCACTATTTACCAATAACTTTAAGACTAGTGTAAGGCCTATTGGTTTTTGTGCTGAAAAAGACCGCATTTATGCACTTTCTAACCAAGGTAGGGATAAGATGGCTCTAGTAGTGATCAATTGCCTAAGCGGGAAAGAGGAACGGGTAATTTACAGCCATCCAGATGTAGATGTGAGCGAGGGCGATTACTCTTACTTGAAGAGGAGGGTATTGTTTGCCGAGTATAATACCTGGAAAAATCAGAGACATTTTCTGGATGAGCCCACCCGGCAGTTGTTTGAGAATTTTAATAAATTATTGCCACATACCGAGGTTCGCATTGCTGATCGGAGTTTGGCTGAAGATAAGTTTATTATACGCACTTATACCGACCGCACACCTGGAGCATTTTACCTTTACCAAACGGCAAATGGTCAGTTAAATAAACTATCAGAAATTAATTCGGCCATTAAGGAAGACGAATTATGTGAAATGAAACCCATTTCATACCAGGCTGCCGATGGGGTAACCATACAAGGTTATTTAACCTTGCCCCGGGGTAAAAACGAGAAAAATTTACCCGTGGTGGTTTTGCCGCACGGGGGGCCCGATAACCGGAATAATTGGTCGTATAATGCCGAGGTGCAGTTCTTAGCTAACCGGGGTTATGCGGTATTCCAGGTAAATTTTAGGGGATCTAAGGGTTATGGTAAGGCCTTTTGGTCGGCCGGATTTAAACAGTGGGGCGGTAAAATACAGCAGGATATAAGTGATGGTGTACACTGGCTTATTAAAGAAGGCATAGCCGACCCTAAACATATAGGCATTTTCGGCTTTAGCTTTGGCGGTTACTCAGCCTTGTGGGGTTTATGCTATCAGCCTGATCTATATGCCTGCGGTGTTTCTTATTCGGGTTTAAGTAATTTGTATTCTTATTTAAAAGCTATTCCGCCTTATTATAAACCTTACCGTTTAATGTATGAGGAAATGGTGGGCAATCCGCAAACAGATGCAGAGTATTTCCGAAAGGCTTCTCCGGTGTTTCATACCGATAAGATAGAGTCGCCATTACTTATTGCTCAGGGGGCAAGAGACTCGAGGGTAAGTATTTTAGAAACCAACCAATTGGTAAAGGAGCTCCGTAAGCGTAATGTAGAGGTTACCTATCTGGTAAAAGAGAATGAAGGGCACGTTTTCAGGAACGAGGAGAACCGCTTAGATTTTTACAGGCATTTGGAGAAATTCTTTGAAAAGAATTTGAAAGAAAAATAATAGATGGAGCCTGTTAAACCATTTTACCGTAATAATTTTTCGCTGGCTATCATCTTCTTCATATTGATAACGGTGTCGTTCATTTTGGCTGTTTTTCTGGCTTACAGTTTCAATAAAAAATATGTAGAAACGGAATTTTCTTCTAAAAAAATTGAAGTTTTTGAAGAAATTATTAAGCCATATAACGATTTTTTTCAGAATAATATCCCTGAAATTTCCTACTATCAGGGCTATCTGGATTCTGCATCGGCTCAAAAATATGCTGGAATAGTAACCCATAAATACCCTTTTGTTGACCGGGTGGTTTTTTACGATACCGAGATTAGTAATCACTTAATAAGCGATGGCTTTAGGGCCGCTCATATTTCCATCGGCCCTAAGGCGGTATACCAGTTTGGCCCCGACGTTGACAAAGATTCTATGGTGCTTTTTAAAAGCAGTAACCCCAATACTTTATCGTTAAAAACGGCCGATGAGTTTAATAAAATGGCAATTAAATTCAGCAGTTTTATTGAAGCGCTGGATACGACCCAGGCGCTTTCTAATGATCAGATCATTAATACTTTTTATACCTTAAGCCCTAACCGGATCACTTATTTAAACATACCCAGAAGAGAAGAATTAAGCATTTTTAAAGATCTGATGATGCATCAGAAAGCTCCATCGCCGGTGTTTCAGAAAGATATGTTTAGCTTTTACTTAAACCCGGCACATTTCCGTTTACCCAATACGCATCCCGAATTGTATCAACGTATTCAGATTGTGCCACTGGTTTATGAAACACTCACCGAACTGGATGAGCAGATGAGCACCGAAATTGCACTATCCGGGCCGTTCTCTAATTTTAAATTGTATCTCAGCTCATCGCCGGCATTTCTTCAAACAGAAATTAACCGCCGCTTCTTGCCTATTGCCGGGGTGCTGCTTTTAATTTATGGCTTTCTGGCGGCTATTGCTTATCTCATTTATCAAAACCTGAACATCAACCGACGCATGTTTAAGCTGCAATACGATTTCATTAATAATTTTACGCATGAGTTTAAAACCCCGGTAAGTGTAATTAAGGTAGCTGGTAATAACATTAGCGGCAGTGCCGATTTAACCGAAAGGGAACGTAAGCATTATGGCCGTATTCTGGATGAAGAAGCCGATAAGCTGAACGACCTGATGAACAAATTGCTGTCTTTTACACAGATAGAGAACAAGTCGATAAAACTACAGGAAGAGTTAATAGACCTTAACCATTTTTGTCAGAAAAGGGTAGATGCTTATCACATTAACAAGCCCGATTTTCTGATCACTTATGAAATAATTGGGGTAAGTCATTTTAAAACCGATCCGGTTCTGTTATCCAGTTTGTTTAATAACCTGATGGATAATGCCTATAAGTATTCTTATGCCCATCGGAGGGAACTACACATTGAGATTAGCAAATCGGGTAATAAACTACTTTTTAAGTTTAAAGATCAGGGTATTGGAATTGCGAAATCGGATTTGAGCCACATTTTCAAGAAATTTTACCGCATAGAGAGCGAATACAACCAGCAAGGTAGTGTGGGCTTGGGTTTGGCCTTCTGCCAACAACTTGTTAATTTTATGAAAGGCGACATTAGCGTAGCAAGCGAGCCCGGAAATGGCACCGAATTTACCATTGAACTGCCCTATCAGATATAGTATGCAAAAAGAAATTAAAATAGGGGTTATAGAAGACGATGAAAACCTTCGTTTTCTAATCAGCCATCGTTTAGCGTCAGAAGGTTATCTGGTGGTAGAATCGGCCGATGGTAAACTGGCCGAAGAGCTTATTTTAGCCGAGCAGCCCGATATTGTGCTTTTAGACTGGATGCTTCCCGGCAAACAGGGCTTAGATGTTTGCAAGCAGCTGCGTCAGCAGGGCTTTGATAATTTAATTATCATGATGACGGCTAAGGCTCAGGATGTAGATAAAATGGATGCTTACAGTGCCGGAGTGTCTGATTATGTGACCAAGCCATTTAATATGGATCTGTTGGTTGCCATGATCGCAAACAAGGTGAAGTATTTTATTAATAATGAAAAATCGGAGGTTCATAAATTTGGAGATATAGAACATCATCCTAATATCCATTTACTCTACAACAAGGGTAAAAAAACCGAACTCACCATATTAGAAAATCGTATCCTGCTTTATTTTCTAAAGAATTCCAATAAGGTAGTTACCCGCGAAGAATTGATGCTGGAGGTATGGGGCTATCAGGCCGATGTAAATACCCGCACATTGGATATGCATATTGTTCGTTTACGAAAAAAGATAGAAAAGGATTCGGAATTACCCACTTATTTGCAAACGGTTCGTGGCATTGGCTATCAATTTAATATTGAATAAAGCACAATTTATTTAGCAGATAAATTGCAAAAGAGCTAAGCATACTGTCGGTATGAGCAGTACGCCATCCAGATAGAAAAAGTAATAGTATTCGTCTTTTTTCCATTTTGATCTAAAAATAAGCCAGGCGCTAAGCAAACTTGTTATTAAAATGGTGCTGAAACTTTGGCCCAAAGGGAATAACGCCATGCCCGATAAAACTAGCGATACCACTAGCAGTAACTGACACAGCAGGTAGGCTTTTGTTTCTCCAAACAGCACGGGGATAGTTTTTAGCGCATAAATTCTATCCTGATAAAGATCTCTGATATCGAATGGGATGGTAATGGCTGCCACAAAGGCAAAACGCTGTGCCAATAACAACATTACCCGCCCCGAGCTGATGAACAGTATACCCTTGCTTTCTGCTTCGAGCACAGGAAGCAATACTACACTTAATGACCATATTCCGGCAATTAAAAACAGTTTTATACCGGGGATATTCCTTAATCCGATTTTTTGCGACCTGATTTGAAGCAGGGGTAAGTTGTAGGCAATAGCAATAAAACCTAAAAAGAGCAGCAGTATTTGCGAGGTATAGGACAGCAGCAGGCTGAGTATAATGGCTCCAAATATGGCCGTAAGGCTGATAGAGGTGATGAGCCTTTGGTGCTCAAATATCCAACGCACCCTGCGGTAAGGAGAACTTTCGGGCTTAGCCGGCCTGGCCAAAAACATGCTAAAATTATACAGTGCCAGGGTGGCGCAGAACACCAAACTAATGAGCCTCCAGTTGGGGCTTAGTTCCAGAAGCTGGTAGCTGAGTATTACCTGCGCCGCAGCACCTAAGGCAATAAATAGGTTGCTAAAGAGTAAAAAATCTAGAAATGGCCTGATGTGTTTTTGCATAAGGCTGCCTTTAGATTAAGACGGATCTCCGGCTTTTAACTCAAAAATGGTGATTTCTGGTAGGATGCCCACCCGGCCCGGATAACCTAAAAAGCCATATCCTACGTTTACGTAAAGCTGTTGCTTATTTTCCTGGTATAAACCTGCCCACTCTTTGTAAATGTATTGAATAGGGCTCCATTGAAATTCTTTGGTACGCACCCCAAACTGCATGCCGTGGGTGTGCCCGCTAAACATGGCATCTATTTGCGGATATTCTGGTAATACTTGTGCCCGCCAATGAGAAGGATCGTGAGATAAAAGCAATTTTACCGGGGTATCGTCTGTGCCCTGCACCGCCAAATCCATGCGGCCGTATCTGGCAAAGCGGCCTACTCCCCAATTTTCTATACCCAGAATGGCAATCTCTTCGCCATCTACTTTTAGCCGGCGGCTCTCGTTCAATAAAAGGTCCCAGCCCATATGGCGGTGGGTTTGTTTAAGGTCGGCCAGGCTTTTTGCCTTAGCGGCAGATGGACCACGGCCATAATAATAGTCGCCATAATCATGATTACCCAGAACGGAATAAACACCCAAAGGTGCCCTTACCTTGGTAAAAATATCCTGATAATCGCCCATTTCGCTGGCCATATTGTTTACCAGATCGCCGGTAAAGAAAATGGCATCGGGTTTTTCGTTTAGTAGCATTTCTACGCCGCCTAATACGGCTTTCCGATTATAAAAACTGCCCGAATGAATGTCGGATATCTGGCCAATGATCATCCCGTCGAAAGATTTGGGCAGGTTGGGTAGGTATAGTTTTCGTCTTTTTACCTGGTAATCATACGCTCCAGATACAATTCCGAAACTTAATGAAGCCAACGGAACGGCAGCGGCCAGCATGCCGGCCTTAACCAGAAATTCTGAGCGTTTAATAGGTTCGCCAATTTCCGCGAAAGCGGGATTATCTTTAATTTTTGGAGTAAAGAATTTCCGTTTTAACCATATTAAGCCTCTTCGTAGGTCATCGATGATTAAAAAAGGAAGGAAAAACAGTTTAGCTACCGCTGATAAAAAGAAGACAACTAATAATATTGATCTTACCGTTAGGCGGATATTGACAAAAATACTTATAAAAGTACCGATGATTAGCAGCAGGGTATAACCCCACCAGATGTAAATAAACTGTTTTCTTTTTTTATCTGACCACTGCGGCCGAAAAGCCAAAACAGCTTTGTAAATGTAAAAGTCTATAATGATCAGCACAATGCTGATGATGATTAAGCCAAAAAGCCGGTTGAGCATAGGAGTTTAACAATGGAATTGATACTTCCGAAATTAACTTTTTTGTATCAAAAATCCTTTTTAATCTTCAAATAAACCAATGCTTTTTAAGCCTACATCCTAGTACAGAATTACCTTGGCCTGATACTGCTTTTTATCTTCCGTAAGTACCAGCATATATACACCTCTGGTAAAGTCTGCCATATTTATTTGGTAGGTATTTTCTCCAAAAGCCACTTTTTCATCTTCTTTAAAAACCACTTGTCCGGTAAAATCTACCAAACTGAGTGTGCATTTGGTTACTTGGGTACCTTCGTATTTTATCAGCACATAGTCGCTCGTAGGATTTGGGTAGGCTTCCAAACCTTTAATTTGGGTAAGGGTGGGCGCATAACCCGGCGTAGGCGGATCTACTAATTTTAGGCTGTTTATAAAATTATTGGTTACCAGGTTAAAATTACTGCGTAGCGGTGGGGTAATGGCTTTTAATGAATTATCTAAAACTGCTTTTCCGTTAAGGTCATCCAGTTTATATACTTTGGCGCCCAGCCCAATACCAATTTGTAATTCTTCGAAAGCGGTAAGCCAAAAACGACCGGTAAATACTTTCCCGTCTGCTGAGACATATTCTAGCGTAATGGTTTTCCGCTGGTTTGGGCCAATGCCGCAGGTTATACAATAACGGGCATATACATCTGTTTCTGTGGGGCCATCGGCCTGTGCTTGTGCCGGATAATTATTTAGCAAGTAAACATTTAATTGCCCCGGAGCAGGGGCACCATATTCATTTTTTACCAGTGTGTTTGGAGGTATAACCATGATCAGGCGGTCGGTTCCAGTATCTTCCCAAAGGGCTTTGCCCCAGGCTCCGCCACCAAAAAAGTTGGGGCCCAGCCAGCTCCAGCCGGCAACTTGCTGCTGTACCTGATCTGCATACCATACAGCCAAGTCATTTCCTTTGCCGCCTACAAACCTGAAATCGTTCATGTTGCCACCGTAAACCACGATATCATCTCCATCATTGGGGTCGGTGGTGTCGGTTCTGCCTCCGGCACCACAACCTGCATCTACCCCGGCAGATGCCATGTTGTTTACAAAAACCAAGTCGTTGCCAGGCCCGGTAACTATGGAGGTTTGTTTAATATCAACCGAACCATCGGCCGGAACCATATTTCGGCCAGCAATTACCAGGTCATTGTCTTGTTGTGCTCCTGTTAAACCCGATCCTGTTGTGAGATAAAGCGAATAGCCTTTTTCAAAACGGATAATATCTGGCCCATCGCCCAGCGCTATTTCTCCGGTAGAATGAATGCTCGACCCTGCGCCCAAGTCTAAAATATCTATACCCGGAGAGCCTTTAAAATAAGCCGCTCCGGCAGTAAGTTCTGAGGGTAACATATTGGTGATGAGTTTCCATCCAAAAATTCTATTCTGATTATCTACAATGGCTGCAAAATGTCCAAAACTGGTTTTAAATAAATTCCAATTGGATAGATTATGTTCTTGCTGCCAGTCCCAAACCCCGGGGGGTAGCACCGGGGTCGCCTGCCCACTTTGCTGGTGTGCATCAAAATAATAATCGTCGTACATGTTTGGAATGGGGAAAGTAGGATTCCAGGTTCCTTCCCATGAGTAGGTATTTGGGGGTTTAGGCCACTGTGCCTTTAAAACCACCGGATGAATACTTAATAAAGTTACGATCAGGATAGGGTATAGTTTTTTCATCATTATTAACCTTTTACATTTAAAAGAGCAATAAGACTTAGGTTTGTTAGTAACAGCAACGACAATTGAATTGTTTTAATTTGCAGTGTAAACGCTTACTACTAGTTAAGTTTTTAAAAAGGAGATTTGTTTTTGGGTATTTTAAAAAAGGATTGGCTATAGCTGGGATATCCAAAAATCTTGATAAATTGAGGTATGAAAAAACAACTTTTTCTGATGATATTTTGCCTGCTGAGCCTAGGGGTTTATGCGCAAGGCCAGGCGCAGGTTCAAATAAAACAGGTATTGGAAAATCAGCGGCAGGCCTGGAATCGTGGCGATCTGTCGGCTTACATGGAGGGTTACTGGAACGCCGATTCTTTGCTTTTTGTTGGTAAAAATGGCCCTAAATATGGGTGGAAACAAACCTTAGATAATTATAAAAAATCGTATCCGGATAAGGCTGCAATGGGGTATTTAAGTTTTGATATTCGGGAGGTTAGATTATTGGATAAGAAAACCGCTTTTGTTTTAGGTGGCTGGCATTTAAAACGAGATAAAGATGAGCCACAAGGCTTTTTTACCTTAATTATGCAAAAGATTAAAGGTAAATGGTTTATTGTTTCAGACCATTCTTCCTAAATACTTTAGGGGTTAATTTCTGCACCGAATACGGTGCTAAAGGCTTCTTTGCTTAAGGGTTTTACAAAATATCCTTTGATATAGGGTGTGTCTTCTGCTCTTTTCTGATCTGCCGGATTGGAAGAGGAGCTGAGCATGTATATGGCTGGCTTTTTAACCAGTAAGGGGTTTAATTCTTTATATTCTGTTAGGAAATCCCAGCCATCCATAACTGGAAGATTAATATCTAATAAAATAATTTCGGGCAGCAGAGAGGGCTCAGATTGGTGTTTTTTAAGATAAGTAATGGCGTCTTCTACTAAGTTAAAAACCATCACCTCATTGCATAGGTTTCTAAGACTGATGAGTTTTTTCATTGCGTAAACAAATATCTCATCGTCGTCTACAATACAGGTCAGGTTAATGTTGGCCATCAGTTTTAAAATGCGATTTTAAAAGTACTTCCTTTTTTTACGTCACTTTCTACGTTTATTTTGCCACCCAAAGCCTCAATCTGATTTTTGGTGATAAATAAGCCTATACCTCTGGCATTGGGATTTTTATGAAAGGTTTTATACATCCCGAAAAGGCGATTTCCATATTTATCTAAATCAATTCCTAATCCATTATCACTTACTTCCAGAATAACCCTTTCCTCGTGCAAATAACTTTTAATGGAGATTTTTAAAGATTTATCAGGATCTCTGTATTTAATGGCGTTGGAAATAAGATTCAGTAAAATACTTTCCAAATAAGCAGGTATATACTCTATTGCCGGACAATCATCGAAATTTGAGTTTATATGGGCCTGAGTTTGTTCCAGCTCTGTTTTTAATGTGGCCAAAACTCTCGAGTATACTTCCTCAAACTTAATCTTCTTTTTAATGCTATTTGTTTCAGTTTGTATTACCACAATATCATTGAGATGGCTCATGGTTTGATTTAAAGATTTACTGATCTTCTTTAAATTTTCTTTAAAATGGTCAATTTCTTCCGGATTGGTTTCGAGTTCTAAAAGATTTAAAGTTAATGCCAGGTTGGTAGCGTGAGAAGTAAGATTGTGCGAAACGATATGAGCGAAATTAACTAGACGCTGGTTTTGCTGATTAATTAAGTTTAAAGAGGCTTGCAGTGTAATTTCTTTTTCTTTTTGCTCATCTATATCCTGAAAAACTCCTCGTATGCCTATTATTTCTCCATTATGGTATATAGCTTGTCCAATAGATCTAACCCATATTTCTTTCTTAGTTGCGGTAATAATTTTCAGCTCTTCATCGAATGGTTGGCCTATTTGCAACGCATTTTGAACAACTTTTTGTATTAACGGCACATAGCTGGGGCTATAAAAATTAATGGCTTCATCCAGGCTGGGCCTATATCCAACAGGCACCTCATGAATTAGGCAAACTTCCTTAGACCACACTACAAATGGATTCTTTAAGTTTAGCTCCCAGCCGCCAACTTTGGCCATTAGCCCTGCTTCTTCGAGCAGAAATTCATTTTTTTGATTTTCGAGTCTGCTTTTTACCGTATCATCAATATCGATAAGGGTGCCTACTATATATTTTGGCTCATCTGCCTCCCATTTGCCTAGCCCGGTTACTTCATACCATTTAGACTCTCCGTTTCGGTGCAATAATTCTATTTCAACTTTAAATGAATGCTGATTGGCACTTATGTTTTTTACGGCATCAGTTAATTTTTGACGGTATTGAGGCAGTGTTCGGGAAATGAGTGATGCTGAAGTCGATTCGATTTCATTACGTTTAAAACCCAGCAGTTCAAAACATTTAGAAGAACACCATAGAGAATTGTGAACTAAATTGAGCTCGTAAACACCGGCATTTATTCCTTTTAAAACGAGCTCCAATCGTTCATTATTCTGAAAGATATATTGATCCTGGTGCGGCAAGTTAATTAGATGGTAGAGGTGAATGCTATATAAATAACCTTAAATTAATAAATAAATATAATAAATTAATTATTTTTAATGAATTTATAAAAACAGCTCAATTTTATATTTATCTATTTCTTATTTTTTTATTTTAAGTGAAAATAGGAGAACTTTTTAAATGAAGGTAAAATACTTGGGTTATTTTATGTAACTTTTGCTTTACGCATGAGTTTGGAGAATAAAAGAGGCATCCATCTTTTAAGCAATACCCCATAAATTTCTTTGCCGCCTATATAAACCTCTTCTTTGTTTTTGCTTACGGCTTCTCTAATTTTTAGGGCACAGGTTTGGGGTGTCATGCCATTTGCCTGGGCATCATCCATGGTGTTCTGCGCAGATCCGTCGGCGGTTAATGCATTAATAGAAACATTAGTTTTTATAAAACCAGGGCATACAATGGTGATGTTAATGTTTTGAGGGTAAAGTTCGGCTCTTAAAGAGTCGAAATAGCCATGAAGCGCATGCTTGCTTGCCGAATAGGCCGAGCGAAAACGAGTGCCAAATTTGCCCACCAGACTACTGATGACCACCAACTGTCCGCCACCCTGTTTAATCATGGCCGGAATTAAAGCCTGGCTTAATGCTACCGTGCCAAAGAAATTAATATTCATAAGCCTTTGGGCAACGTTTAAGCCTGTTTCCATAGCCAAAGAACGTTGACTTATGCCGCCAGAATGAATTAGCATATCTATACGGCCATATATTTTAAGGGCTTCCTGGGCTTTTTCTGCCAGGCTTTCTAAATTTTCCAGATCAAGTGGCAAAACATGAATATCTAGCGGATTACCCTTGCAATTTACTTTTACTTCATATAGCTTATCCTTATTGCGAGATGAGATAATTAATTTTGCACCTTGACGGTGATATTCATACACCAAAGCCTCTCCAATACCAGAGGAGGCACCGGTTATCCAGATAATCTGATTGTTTTTATTCATCATCTATTATAAAAAGTTCTGAAGCAATATGATCGGCAAAGAGTTTGCCCTCCTGAGTTAAATATAACTTTTCGTTATCAGATCTAATCCAGTTTTTATCCTTGAAATCTGCCGATTTATTTTTCAATTTCTCGAGATAATCTTCCCCAAAATCGAGTTTTATTTTTTGCTCATCTACTCCCCAGATTGTTCTTAAGGAAGCCATGATATACTCATTAAACCGGTTATTTGCGGTTAAGGTTTCGCTAGTTGCCGGAATCCGTTTTTCAAAGATTTCACTTAAGTATTTGGAGTTATTTGCCACATTCCACTGCCTGGAGTGCCCGTTGAATGAATGGGCCGAAGGGCCAATGCCTAAATAAGTGCGGCCTTTCCAATAATTAGCATTATGTTGAGATTCTTTGCCTGGCCGGGCAAAGTTAGATATTTCATAATGTGTAAACCCGGCCTTTGCTAATTCATCCATCAACTGTACAAACTGCTCGGCAGATTGAGATTCGTTTATTGGGATTTGCTTTCCACGCTGAATGAAATGATGTAGCGCAGTACCTTGTTCAACTGTCATAGCATAACAAGAAAGATGCGTTACCGCGAGCGCTGTCATCAGTTGAATATTATGCTGCCATTTTTTGTCGCTTAGCAGCGGATAGCCATAAATTAGATCGGCGGTGATATTCTCGAAACCGGCATCTTGCACTCTTTTTATAGAACTTTCGGCTTCCGATGCGGTGTGGCTGCGGTTCATCCAGCGTAAGTCTTCCTCAAAAAAAGACTGTATACCAATGCTGAACCGGTTAATCGGGCTGTTTCGTAAAGCCGAAACTTTTGCTGCATTTAAATCATCGGGGTTAGCTTCGAGGGTAATCTCGGCATCAGAGCGCACCGGAAAGTATTGATGGATCTGTGCCAATATTTTTTCTATTTCCTCCACTTCCAGAAGCGAAGGAGTACCTCCGCCAAAATAAATGGTTGCTATCTCCTCTTCTCCTAAGTAATTTTTTTGAAGTGCAATTTCATGGAGCAAGCCCGCTATCATTTCGCTTTTATACTTCAGCGAAGTGCTAAAGTGGAAGTCGCAATAATGACATGCTTTTTTACAAAATGGAACGTGTATATATATGCCAGACATATTTTACGAATGTAATATTTATTCGTGCAGCTGCAGCAATTTCATATGACTAGTATTACTTATTTATTGATGAAATACTAAGTATTACCTTTAACTAATAATAAAAAAAGAAGGCCTAATCGCTTTTTTAATTGATAAAAAAGGAAAAAGAATTGTCAGAACAAGAGTTTGAGGCTCAAAAAGTACACTCAAGCTGTTAATACTACACAATGCTTTTAAAAAACATATTTACCAAAATGCTAATTAAGGCCTCTCCCTCAAGTTTTGAGACCTTACTGAATTTACATTTAGCCGTAGAGTTGAGTTTTGAAGCCAATGTGCAGGTTTCTTACAAGGATGAAAATGATTATCTGAAAATAAAAAGATTTAGATCTAACAGTTGGAATATCGATTTTTTTAAAGAAAGAGACTTGGTTTTTCCGCTGGAAATGAAAGTGTTTATTTACACACCTAATTTGAGTAAAGACGAAGAAGTTAAGTTGAGGGTAAAAATGGATGGAAACCTTAGAGAAGAAAAAACATTCGTTATACCCATGGAAAATGAATATGCCGGCTGGTTTGAATTAAATCTTCAGTCGCAGAATTAATGCAAAGTTCTCTAAATAAGGAAATATTAGGGTATTTTTGCAACGTAGAGTTTTATTTAGCTTGTTTCGACCAAAAGTTTGATGCCAAAATTATTTTATACCGTATTATTCCTGATCTTTTTTACCCCCCTGGGATTATTGGCTCAAACCGATTCTGTCTCAAACACAAAGAAAATCTTACCTGTTAATACCAAAACCACTACCTACAGTCAGGCAGATAGTGTTTTTCTGTTACGCCAGGCCTTTCTTCGCGATTCTTTGAAAAAGGTAGCCGATTCCTTAACTTTTTTCTGGATAAAAAACCCAGATCCCGCCAGAAAAAATAGCTTTATAGATAGTTTGGTTACACTTTATAAGGTATCTGATCTGAATTTCACAGAATGGTCTAAGAAATTTCCGCGAAATAAAAATCATGAAGGTATAGGTAGAATAAGAAGGTATGGAGAGGGCTGGATCATTATCACCATATTAGCCCTAATTGTAAGCTTCGCCCTTTTTAGTAAAAGCTTTAGTAAGGAGATAGACCTGATCTTAACTTCATTTTACAGTCAAAGGTTGTTGAGCCAAATACCCATTGGCGGTCAGCTTTTCAGCACCTGGCCATTTATTATACTGTATCTGCTTTTTGGTTTCACCATTGGCATGTATTTGTTTTTAATTGGAAGATTTTTTCAGCTGGAGTATTTCATAACCGGTTTAAGATGGTATGTACTGCTATCGCTGCTCATTATACTTTTATTTGCACTTAAAATATTTGCACTCCGGTTTTTAGGTTATTTATTGCAAATACAGGGAATTGTAAAAACCTACATTTCCATGCTTTACCTAAGCTATTTCCACGCCGCAATTTTGTTTTTACCACTTATATTTTGCTTTAGTTTAAGTTCGGCCACCTATTCGGGTATATTTTTATACGTAGGAATTTTGTTAACTATTTTGATCATAGTTTATCAACTAATCAGAGTTAGTACACACATGCTAACTCAGTCATCGTTTCCAAAATTCTATTTATTTGTGTACCTTTGTGCCCTCGAAATTTGTCCGATATTGATACTCATTAAAGCGCTTAGATTTTAGAAATATCCTATGGCAGTATCACCAGAATCAAGGAATAAGAAAGTTAAAAGTATACTCATTACTTTGCCCAAACCAGAGACTGATAAGTCTCCGTATTTTGATTTGTCCAAAAAATATAACCTAAAAGTTGATTTCAGGTCATTTATACATGTAGAGGGAGTTCCGGCTAAAGAATTTAGAAAAGATAAAATTAACCTGGCCGATTTTACCGGAGTAATTTTTACCAGCCGCAATGCCGCCGATCATTTCTTTAGAATTTGCGAAGAAATGCGCTTTGAAGTGCCTTCGGAAATGAAATATTTTTGCCTGTCAGAAAACATAGCCCTTTATCTTCAACGGTATATCCAGTATCGCAAGCGCAAAATATTTTTTGGTAAGCAAACTGCCGCCGATCTGGCAGATGTTTTAAAAAAGCACGCTACCGATAAGTTTTTGTACCCTTGTTCGGATGTGTCTGGCGAAGAAACACAAAAATTCTTACAAGAAAACGGCTACGATTTTAAAGCAGCAGTTTTGTTTAGAACGGTTTGTAGTGATTTATCAGACCTGGCAGAGGTTTTTTATGATGTTATTGCATTTTTTAGTCCCTCAAGCATCCAGTCTCTTTACAAAAACTTCCCAGATTTTAAGCAGAACAATACCCGAATAGCTGCCTTTGGGGCCAGCACTCATAAGGCAGTGCTAGAAAATGGCCTGATTTTAGATATTCCTGCTCCAACTCCTCAATCGCCAAGTATGACCATGGCTCTGGAGGAATATATTAAACAGTCCAACAAATAATTATATTCACCTATTAACCTATAAAAACAGCCTTAATGCTTAGGAATAACTTTATTTTTATAAAATATTATCCTAATGTTTAAATTTTAAATATGATAATCTACTAATTGAACGTTTATTTTTTAAGACACTTTAGTTAGCATTTTATTATATTCGAAATATTTTTCAAAAATGGCTTCAATAAAAGCTCACATGAACAAAGTATATCTTGTCGTTTTAGTAGCAATATCAGCCTTTATTAGTGCTTGTGGTGCCAGCGGTGCCGGAGGTGAGCTGGTAGGTGCAGGAATCAAGAAATTTCGTAATAATGAAGTACCCTATGGAATGGTTTACATCCCATCAGGTACATTTATTATGGGTCAAACCGATCAGGACATCACTTTTGCGCAAATTGCACAAAATAAACAGGTAACCATCCAGGCCTTTTTTATGGATGAAACCGAAATTACTAACAGTGAATATCGTCAGTTTGTAAATTGGGTTCGTGATTCTATTGCCATTACCGATTACCTGAAAGATGATCGCTTTTATCTTAAATCTAAAAATCCTAATGCCAATTTAAGTGGCAGAAAGTATATAGATTGGACCAAAGTGGGAAAAGGTACCGCTTCTATCTGGGGTACTAAAAAAGGTCCTGCAGGTGCTGCCGATCAGAATAAACTACAGGGGATGTATTACCAAGGGGACGATCGTATCTTCGATCGTAACGAGATCGATGTTCGCCTTTTAAAGTACAGCTTTGCCATTATGAACTTCCGCGATGCGGCCGAAAATCGTAAGGATAAAACCAAAACACGATCTGATTTCGTAATTCGCGATAATGTTGCCATCTACCCCGACTCGTTGGTTTGGCTTTCAGACTTTGCTTATGCGCAAAATGAACCGATGGTACAAGGCTATTTTTCACACCCGGCTTATAACAATTACCCAGTAGTAGGGGTAACCTGGCGTCAGGCAAGAGCATTTACTGTTTGGCGCACCCGTTTTAACGATTCTTATCGAGAAAGTAAACGTTTGCCTAAACGCTTACCTTATCAGTTGCCATCAGAAGCAGAATTTGAATATGCTGCCAGAGGAGGGCGTAATGGAACTACTTACCCTTGGGGTGGTCCATACCCAAGAAATGCAAAAGGCTGCTTAATGGCAAACTTTAAACCAGGCCGCGGCAGTTATGCCGATGATGGCGGTGCATTTACCGTAAATGTAAAATCTTATTTCCCGAACGATTTCGGACTATACAATATTGCCGGCAACGTGGCCGAATGGACCTCATCTGCTTACGATGAATCTGCATCTAGTTTTACCAACGATTTAAATCCTACCTACACCTACGAGGCAAATGAGAACGATCCAGAAGTAATGAAAAGAAAAGTAGTAAGAGGCGGTTCATGGAAAGATATTGGATATTTCCTTCAGAATTCTGCCCGCACTTTCGAATACCAGGACGAAGCCAAAGCATATGTGGGTTTCCGTTGCGTAACCCCATATTTAGGCAGAGACCTTAAAGACAGGTAAAAAAACTAACCTCAAAACGTAATAAAAAACAACTACTCAAATGGCACAAAAAAGCATGTTTAAAGATCTAGGTTTTAATGGAATAAATTCCCTGATATCATGGGGAGCGAGTGTGGTAATTGTCGGGCTAATGTTCAAAATTCTACACTGGCCTGGTGGCGAGTACTTAATTGCACTAGGTTTAATTACAGAAGCTTGTCTCTTTTTAATATTAGGATTTGTAAAAGATAGCGGTGCCGATGATAGCCAGGCTGCAGGCGGCGGCATGGGCATTCCCGGAGTAGAACTAGATAAAGAATCTGTTGCTAAGATAGAAACCGGCTTAAGAAATTTTGCAGATAAGGTATCTGCAATCTCCAATGCATCAGATGCGGCATTAGTAACCGGCGAATTTACCAACAAAGTAAAATCAGCTACCGCGAATTTCGATCAATTGAGTGCAGCTTTTGCTAAAGCCAGCGCCAATTTACAGGAAATGTCTACTTCAAATATCGATTCTAAGGCTTACCACGAACAAGTAAACAACCTGGCTAAAAATATGGCTGCATTAAATGCGGTTTACGAATTAGAATTGCAAGATTCCAGCACTCATTTAAAATCAATGAGCGCATTTTATAAAGATATGGCTAGCACCATGAAAAACTTTAATGAGTCTGTAGAAGATGCTAAACAATTTAAAGAAGAAGTAGCTAAACTATCTAAAAATCTGGCTTCATTAAATGCAGTTTATGGTAATATGCTAACTGCCATGAATCAGCCTCGTAACAGTTAATTAACCAGTTAAGATTCGTTAAACTAAAAAGATTGAAGCATGGCTGGAGGTAAAGAAACCCCAAGGCAGAAGATGATCGGTATTATGTACTTAGTGCTGCTAGGCTTAGTAGCATTAAACGTAAGTGATTCGATATTAGATGCATTTAAAAACTTAACAGAAAGTTTAAAAACGTCTACTCAGAATGTTCAAAGTGGAGTAGACGCTACTTTTGCTTCTTTCGAAGCAACCAAATTGAAGAACGAACCCCAAAGGGCCCAACCAATTTATGATCGTGCTAAAAAAGCGAGTGCTTACGCCCGCGAGCTCGATGCCTATGTTTCAGAAATTAAAACCTTAATGGAAACAGAAGGCGGCGGTGTCAATCCGGCAACCGGCGACTTAAAAAAGAGAGATAATCTGGATATTTCTGCCCGTTTAATGATTAATCAAAAGCGTGCTCAAGAACTACGCAAACGCATAAACGAAACCCGCGAAAAATTAATTGCCCTTTTAGACGAGAAACAAAAACGAGGAGTTAATTTTTCATTAAATGCCATAGACCCTCCAGCCCGTGGCGGATTAAGCAAAACCTGGGAAGAGGCTAATTTTGGTGATGGTATTCCATTAACCGCGGCCATTACCGCCTTAAGTAAAATTCAGGCCGATATTAAAAATGCCGAATCGGAAATGGTTAAAAAGATATTAGGGCAAATGGATCAGGCGGTAGTAAACCTCGATCAGTTCTCTGCAGTAGCAGTAGCCCCAACTTCTTATGTAATTCAGGGTCAGCCATATCAGGCAGAAGTATTTTTAACCGCCTACGATTCTAAATCTAACCCAAGCATTACCGTTGGAGGTTCTACTTTAGCCGTAAGAGATGGTAAAGGCCTATACACGGTAAATACCAACAGCGAGGGTGTATTTAGCTGGGCTGCCACTATTCGTGTAAAGCAGACCGACGGTTCTGTAAAAGAATACCGTACTGCAGAGCAAAAATATCAGGTTGCACGTCCATCAGCCGTAGTGTCGCCCGATAAAATGAATGTATTCTATGTAGGTGTACCTAACCCCATATCTATCTCGGCCCCCGGAATTCCTAAAGAAAAGCTAAGAATTAGCATGTCTGGAGGTAATGTTTCTGGTGCAAATGGAAAATATACCGTAAATGTGAGCAGCATGGGCCAGGCAACGGTTAATGTAGCTGCAGAAATAAACGGTAAAGTTCAGGCCATCGGATCCAGTAATTTTAGGGTAAAGCGTATCCCAGATCCAAGAGCTAAAATTGCCGGCAAAACCGGTGGTAAGTTAAGCTCGGTAGCTATTAAATCACAAGACAATATCTTTGCCGTTTTAGAAGGGTTTGATTTTGATGCTAAATTTAATATTACCGGATTCAGTTTGGTAATTGCTAAACCAAGAGCCGATGTAATTGGCCCAATACAAAGTAATAACAGCGCCATTAACGGTGCCATGAAATCTGCCCTTTCTACGGTTAGTCCCGGAACAAGGGTTATTTTCGACAATATTATAGCAGTTGGTCCTGATGGCGTACCTCGCCAGCTAGATCCAATTGTGTTAACAGCAAACTAATACGATATGAAAAATAGTCTTCTTTCTCTCGGTTTGGCTTTATTAAGTCTTTCTGTTTGGGCTCAGGCACCTAACCTGAATAACAGTACCAAGCCTAAGCCTGTAGAGCGCCCACAAGATGGTTATTTCAAAAAATCAAACGTAATTAATGCCAAGGTTATTCCTTATGCGCCCGTTCGCGAGGCAGATATTATATTTAGTAAGCGTATTTGGCGTGAAATTGATCTTCGCGATCCCCTGAATAAGCCCCTTATTGCGCCAAAATCTCGTTTAGTAGATGTTATTTTAGATGCGGTAATGGCAGGAGAATTAACCGCTTATGATCCTACACCTACTAAAGAAGATATAGGGGGTGATGAATTTTCAAAGGTATTAACTGCTAAAGAGGCCTACGCCCAATTTGTTGATAGCGTTCTGGTGCCTAAGTTCGATGCGGATGGAAATCAGATCAGCGCCGAAATGAAAGCCGGAGAATTTAATCCGGATAGCATTCTTAAATTCCGCATTAAAGAAGATTGGATATTTGATAAGCAACGTTCGGTTTTCGAGCCACGTATTATTGGTATTGCACCCATGGTAAGAAAACAGGCTGCCGGCGAATCGTTCGAAGATCAGCCTGCATTTTGGATCTATTTTCCGGAAGTGCGCCATATTTTGGTTACCCGTCCCGTGGTAAATAGCCGTAATGATGCCACCAGTTTAACTTTCGACGATGTATTCATGAAGCGTATTTTTGCCAGCTACATCGTAAAAGAATCTAATGATCAGGATCTGCGTATTAAAGATTACGCACAAGGTATAGACCGTTTATACGAGTCGGAACGTATTAAAAAAGCGCTCCTCGATTGGGAACACGACTTATGGTCGTACTAATACTAAGTAATTAGATAAATCTGATTAAAAAGCCTTCCGAATTTCGGAAGGCTTTTTCTATAATTATG
>JBJTNQ010000042.1:0-11806 GCA_046074105.1 Sphingobacteriaceae bacterium
GACAGCGAAAAATCTGTTCCTGAAGGAGAGGAGTGGATAAATGAAAATACATTTGACAAGCAGATAGCAGCAACCGTTTTCCTTGCAAAGGAAAAGAAAAACGGGAATGTAGGTTATCTTGTTATCTTAAACGAGAATGAAATTGATGAAGATACGTGTGTACATGAGGCTTCTCACGTATTGACGCATCTGGAAAAGTATTTCGGGCTTGAAAGCGGCGCGCAGGAATATCGTGCATATACTATGGAATGGATAACGAGGAAGATAAGGGAATCGTGGAAGGAATACGAGGATAAAAACGATAAAAAAGATGACACACAACCAGTTGCAGAGTAAATGTTTCCTTTGGGTATGGAATGAATATCCGTATCTAAGGGGCCTTTTATTTTCAGTTACGAATAATCTTACCACCTCGCTTAAAGGTCGTGCAGGTGCGGCAAGAATGGCTGAAATGAAGTCACTCGGAGTAGTCAAGGGGACTACCGATTTCATTTTCTATTTCAAGGGTAGAATGTATGCGTGGGATATAAAGGTCGGGCATGATAAGTTGAGACCGGAGCAGATAGCATTCATTAACAAGGTAAAGGAACAAGGTGGTGACGGTGGCGAGATAAGGAGTTTTGAAGAGTTCAAAGAAATGTTCAGGAAAATTACAGGAGAATAGATATGGAAACAGAAAAAGAAATAGAAGATGTAGTCAATAAATTCGACTTTAATCATCTTTACGAAATTATAAATAGTAAATCATATTCTGAAAAGAACTGGTTAAAAGGAAAATCAATAGACCAGTTAAAGGAATATGCGAAAGAAGCTATCAGGTTTTCTTTTAGTGAAAATTGCAAATCCTGTTGTCTTAACGGGTTTGAAGCTAATAGAGATAATCATGAAGGTGTAGATATTATCGGATTACGTTTTACGTTTGGCGATGTGTGTTCTATATTCGAGAACAATAAAGATAAGGAGGATAGTAAATGAGTAAAATAATGGTTGGCGTAGTGACTTGCGGAGTACGCGAGTTGAAGATGAAATCAGATGATGTATATATCGATAAGGAAAGGAAAGGTGCTGCACATGGAAGGAATTTTCTTATCAGGAAGTTCTTGAATGAAGGCGCAGAGCATATATTCATATTCGATGATGATACATATCCTGTACTTGATATGTGGAAAGAAAAGATTATAGGGTGGGCAGCTAGAAATGATGTACATTATCTTGCCGGTCTTGACTATAAGAGCATATCTCTTCTTGGAGCATTCGGAGATACAGTAGTATCACAGTCTCCGTATTCGGGGGCGTTCTGCTATATTGACAGAGAGTGTGTTGAGAAATGTGGTCTTTTCGATGAAGGGTACAAGAAGTATGGATTTGAAGATGTGGAGTATGCAATGAGGGCACACCATTTCGGAATGACAGGAAAAGAGGGATATTATTCACCGCTTTGGATAAACATGTATATCCATTCGATGGATATGTTTGAAGAGAATCCAAAGCCGAATATGACACAGGAAGAAAAAAGCAAATATATAGAACTTAACAGTAGGAAATTTGAGGAGGACTCACGGAAATGGATCTAAAACAACTTATGGCGATTGCACCCGGAATATCAAAACCGGGTGTATTTCTTCCATTACTGAACAAGTATATGCCTGAATACGGCATAAACAGTAAATTGAGACAGTCAGCATTCATTGCACAGATATTGCATGAGACAGGAAGTTTCAGATGGCTTCATGAAATAGCAAGCGGGAAAGCATACGACACTGGAAGGCTTGCTATCAAGCTCGGTAACACCCCTCAAAAGGATGGCGATGGAGAAATGTACAAGGGACGTGGTTGTATCATGATTACCGGAAGGGCTAACTACTTGAAGTACGGAAGGCTTATGGGTATAGACCTGATAAAATTCCCGAACAAACTTGAAGAACCCGAAAATGCGGTATGGTCTGCGTGCATATACTGGAATGAAATGAATTTGAACGTATATGCGGATAAGGGTGATATGAAAACGGTAACGAAGAGAATAAATGGTGGCCTAAACGGGTATGATGACCGTATGAAGTTCTACAAACGTGCGATGGAGGTACTATGATTACATTAGGTTATTGTACATTGAATCCATGTGATGATAAGCAGTTCATCGAAAACATGGAATCGACGGGTGGAAAGATGAAAATCATTCCTAAGGTAGGATATACATCTATATGCAAGGCTTACAATGAGATTTTAGATGAATCTGATACAGATATAGTCATTCTTTGCCATAATGATATAAGAATGATGACAAAAGGGTGGAATGATATAATCGAAAAACTGTTTGATAAATACAAGAATACGGGTATAATAGGTATTGTAGGAAGCAATGGGTGGAGCGGAGGAGTATGGCTTGGAAATACAGGAGGTAAATGGCTTGGAGGAAGAGGAGCACAGGCAGTAGGACATCTTATACAAGGAGTCAAGTATGGTTATCAGTTTCCAGAATATATTCTTTTCTCTCCGTTGTTTATCAAGAATCCGCTTGTTCCTGTTATCACCGTTGATGGTTTATTCATGGCAGTAAAAAAATCAAGGCTGAAAGCAAGGTTTGACGAGCGTCTGACGGGATTTCATTTCTATGACGTAATGTTTACCGTAGACAACGTAACTAAAGGCTGTATGGCAGCTGTTACCTATCAGATACTGGTAAAGCATTTGAGCGATGGTATTCAGAATGATAAATGGAGAGAAGGGTATATGTATTCTAAACTTAAATACGGATACCCGTATAATGTCGGAATAGAATTGCCTTTCGGTGGAAGAGAGTTCAGAGAGAAATATGATAAAAACATTCATTATGAATAAGGAATTTGCATCAAGGATTATGGAAGGGGCTTTGAAAACAGGGTTCAGCCCTATGTTCGTTACCGCACTGACATGTATTGAGAGTGGATGGGGTAAGACTGAACGGGAAGGAAATAATATTTTCGGTGATATGGCGCCTGAAGATTTCAAAGGAAAAAAGGTTTTGAGGCATACGATAGTCGTATCAAAGGATAATCCGAAAATATATGGAAAAGAAAATATAATTTATGCAAAGAAACTTAAATGTGGATTAACAAAATATACGTGTATGATGTATTTCAAGACATTCAGAACGGTGTCAGAATGCCTTTCAGACCATCTTCATGTATTCGACGGATTCACAGTAGCAATGGGGTACAGACTGGATATGCACGAGTTTCCGAAAAGGATTCAGCATGAACCGAGGGGGGGTATTTTTATGCACTATGATTCAGACCCTAATTTTGCAGACACGATAGAGCAGACATATAAAAGTCTGAAAAAACTTGGATTATACGAATAAATACCGTATATTTGCAAATGAACTCTCTTGTGCCATTAATTTTCGGGAAGTCGTTTAGGTTTTAAGTAATCTGGCGGTCTTCCCGTTTTGATTTTAATGATATGAAAAGAATAGGTAAGGAAGATATATACATAACATCAAGTTCACTTGACAGGAAACGTGAATCTTTCGCAAGGCTTATTGCTACGGGGCAGGATATAGGAGACGCGTATAACGTGGTCTTCCATACAAACCTTGATGAAATTACGGCCTTTGAAAAAGGAAAGGAACTGTGCGAAGATGAATATGTAAAGAAGAGGATAAATGACCTGTTTGATGATTTGGGCGTTTATTCTACCGTTACGAAAGAAAATATATCCGTAACGATGAAGAGGATAATAGACTGCAATGCTTCTGATTTCTTTGAAATGGACAGGAGCGGAATGATGAGACTGAAGCCTATAGACAAATGGACCAGGACCATGAAGGTTGCATTCAAAGGAATAAGATACACTAAAAACGGTATGGAGATTCAGCTTTATGACAAGATAGGTGCAGCCAATACGATTACGAAGATGATGGGTTGGGAAAAGACGATAGATACAGGTGGTACGCAGAATGCTCTTGCTTCGTGGAGTGATGATGATCTACGGCGTGTGCTTGATGTAAAAAAGACAGGAAATGAATGAAAGACAACGTGCAGAACTGGCGGTAAATGCGCAGCGTGAGATATGGCGCAGGGAGACAATAGAAGGTAATTTCAAATCCTATTGCCTTTATTGGGACGCTCCTTTCTTTACTGAAAGAATGAGTGTACTTGATATTCTTTCCGATGCATTTCAGTACGTGTATGATTCATATAAAAGCGGAAAGCGTGTAAGGGTGGCAATAAGTACCCCGCCACGTGCAGGAAAGAGTTACATAAGCTCCCTGTTCATATCTTTCATGCTTGGCCATTTCCCTACAGAAAGCGTCATGAGGAATACGTGTACTTCCGAATTGCACATGAAATTCACTAAAGACTTGGGGAAAATACTTTCTTCAAGAAAATGGAAGGAATGCTTTGGCAATATATCTCTTTCAGTCAATAATGCAAAGCAGGTTTCATTGGAAACGGCAAAGCAGATAAGCTATTTCGGAGCAGGTGTAGGAGGTACGATTATCGGCTTCGGTGCATCCATGCTTGCAATGACTGACGATGTATTCAATAAGATGGAGGACGCCTTGTCAGGTGTGAAGAATGAGAGCATCAAGTCGTGGGACGAGTCCGCTATGGGTTCACGTCTTGAAGGGAATTGCTGCCGTGTTGATATTGGAACAAGGTGGACCAAGGACGACATGATAGGAAGCAACCTTGATAAGTATGACAGGATAATAAGCATACCGGCACTTGATGAAAACGGAAAATCGTTCTGTGATGCAGTTCATACATCTGAATATTATATCAACTTGAGGGACAATGAAGTTTCAAAGCTGACATGGAATGCCGAATACATGCAGCAGCCTATAGACATAGAAGGGCAGTTGTTCAAGTCAGACGAATTACAGTATTCAGACCTTATGCCTTCACGTTTCGAGTCGAATATAGCAGTGTGCGATACAGCAGATACGGGTACGGATTATCTTTCCTCTCCTATGGTAAAGAAGGTAGAAAACCTATATTATCTCTATGACGTCGTGTTTACTCAGTTAAACATGGAATTGTCCGCTCCGATGATAGAAGGCGCTTATATCGAAAACAAAGTGCAACTGGCGAGATTCGAGAGCAATAACGGGGGAAAGATTTTCGCACGTGACATTGAAAAGAAAATACCGTCATGTGCATTTTACTGGAAACAGACGACATCTAATAAGGAGACAAGAATTCTCACCGATTCATTCTGGATAAAGAAACATGTAGTGTTCAGGTATCCGTATGACAAGGACAAACACCCATACGGATATAAGGCGGGTTCAGACTATGCCGTATTCATGAACCAACTTACATCATACATAAAAGGAAAGAAAGACCAGCACGACGACGCAGCCGATTCGGTGTCAATGTTAAGAAGGTTGATATTTGAGTTAGGGTACGAGGAAAGGAAACCTGACCCTAAAGAAGAATGGCCGTCAATAGAGATAAAGGCAGAACAAATAATTTTATAAATATGAAAGCAAGTGAAATCATGCAGTTGGAGGGGTTACAGAACAAGCTGCAATACCTCGAAAAGAATCTGAGTCCTCTTAGTGATTCAGATATAGACAAAAGCAGGCGTTTCTATCTTGGAGACCACAGGATAAAGTATGACCCGAATCTTATGGATACGCCTGACAGGGAGCCGATAATTGACCCTGAATTTCCAGACCATGTTTCTTATCATACCTATTGGATAAGAAGGACAAAACTATGCTTGCCATACGCACAGCAGATAATACTCACGAGGGCAGCATTCATTATGGGAAATGGTCTTAACCTCGTATTTGAATCTGATAATGACGAGGATATTTCTTCGTATGACAAGTTTACGAAAGACTGGGAAAACTCGAATATTATCACAATGCTAAGGGAATCGGCAAGACTTACAGGTATAGAAACAAGGTGTGCCGTTCAGTTTTTCGTATCTGATTCAGGTATCATAAAAGGAAAGGTGCTTTCTCACGAAAACGGTTACAGGGTTTACAGGCACAAGGACGAAAACGAAAAGATGGATGCCGTAGTCGTTGAGTATAACAGGGACATATTCAAAAATGGAGAAGTTGTAAACGGTGTAAGCACAGTTGAGATATATTTACAGAATGAGTGGTACAGGTACTCAAATGGAGAACTTGACGAAGGGTTTCCGATGAAGAATCCGAAGGGTACTACAAAGATACTTTTTGCTTTCTTCGAGCAGGAATATCCCGAATACTGGTTTGTTATGAATATTATAGACAAACAGGACTATGCGAGGTCGCAGCACAGTGACGTGAATACAAGGATAGGGAATCCGGCACTCGTTGTAAACGGAAAACTGGCCACAAAGCCGAAAATAAGTGATGCGGTAAAGATTTACGAGATACAGAGTACAGGAAACTCACTTGACGGAACATCTTCGTCATCTTCAGCTGATATGAAATATCTTGAAGTAAAGGGTGCACCTGAAAGTGTCGAACTTGAGCTAAAGAATAACGAAAGGGATATTTACAGGTTCTCCTGGCCTGACCTTTATATGCTTATAGAAAAGGCAATATCAGGAAACCTTTCCTCAAAGTCAATAAAACTGATGTTCACCCACGTATCTGCAAAGATTTCGGAAGAGCGTGAAAACTGGGACGAAATGGTAAGAAGGTGCATATCAATCATGAAGGATATATCCGCAGCAATAAATGGTGATGATCATATACGTGACCTTGACATAAAGTTCAAATATAACTCCATTCTTCCGAGTTCGACGGACGATTTGGTCAACATGCTTTCATCTGCCGTAGGTGCAAATATAACTACGCACGAAAGGGCAGCAAGTCAGTTGGACTTCAATGACCCTAAGACGGTAAAGGATATTGGTGAAAGTGAAAAAAAAGGAGATTTTGCGGGAAAACAGGCAATCGTAAAGCCAAAGAATAACAATGCACCAAATGAAACTGGTGTTAATGGTTAGTAAAAAATGTTAAACGTTAACATTTGCTTTGACGTATAACGAATTAGATATAAATTTGTATAACTTAAAACAGGAATAATTATGACAAAAGAGGAAATTGAGGCTAAACTCAAAGAGGAAGGTATAAACGAAAAGTTAGGAAGCGGATTGTCTTTCGATAAGCCCGAAGACTTGGATAGCTGGATTGAATCTTTCAAGACGACAGAGGAATCAAGGATTGAAGAGTTCAAGACGAAACTTGAAAAGAAAAAGGGTATTGACGAATACACCGCAGATGAACTAAAAGAAATCTTAAATGACCCGCACCCGAAAGCAAAGGGATTACAGTCACTTATCGACGGATTGAAGGCGGAAATGAAAGATGAGAAGAAGAAGAAGGATGAAGATGGCAAATCATCAACTGAACTTGATTCTCTCAAAGAGCAAATCAAAACTCTTACAGATGCCCTTTCTGAACTCAAGACCACTTCCGAAAAGAAAAGTAAGGAGGAGAAATTCAACGAATTGTTTTCTAAGTACGGAAAAGGGGTAGATGATGTGGATAAGAAGTATATCCGTGCTACACTGAATGTCGATTCTTCGGAAGAAGATGTAAAGAAGGCTTTTTCTGATTACAAGGCACTTATGGCAAAACGTGGGTTTAAGGATTTCGGAGTTGATTCTTCCAATAAACATAAGGAAGACGAAAAGGAAGATAAGGATATGTCCGCTTCCGTTAAACGTCTTTTAAAAGAAAAAGAACAAGAACAAAAAACTGATTAAAAATGGAAAATTTTGGAACTCAGGCAGGACAGGCACCACATAGGGCTTTGTGGAACTACAATCTGGCAAAGCAATCACAGAGTGTCTTCCTTAACCTGGCTACGGCAGGAATACCCGAAGGGGTAGATGTTCCACAGGGCACCTTACTTGATGTGGACCTTGAAACAAGGGAAGCATCAATCGTAAAGAATGCACTGGTAGTTGCAGGTGGTACTACATCATCACCACGTGTTGCAAAGGGACATTTCTTTCAAGCAGGTGATTTTGTATTCGTTACTGGCGATGCAGTAGCAGTAAGCTCTGTTGATACCACAAACGCAGATTATGATGTATTGACTCTTTCCGGAGCATGTACAGGTGCTACGGCAGGAAATTATCTCGAACAGGCGAAGGCGTCAGGTGCAAGTCCTGAACTGGCTCATATACCTAACCTTATCAGCTCTGAATGGCTTTATGATTTCCACGACGGGAATACCATTTCATGTGTAGCAGAGATTTTCTCTGATGTTGATACGTCTGTATTCTATACACCTATCAGCCCGACGATGATTGCAAAAATCAATGCAACAGGACGTTATTTATTGTATTAAAAATTAGAAGATTATGATACCATTTATTGATTTGGTCAGGGATTCCGGCAAGTTTCAGGCAATGATTTCAATGCTTGAACCTCTGATGACGCAACCTCAATTCCCTAAGTACTTTACTCCCGCATTCAACGAGACAAGGGACTGGAAAGGAATCGAGAAGGTTATAGGGAGAATCCCTATCGCATCTTTGATTGACCCGCATTCAGGAAAGCCTCTTATCAATACCGATAAGCCCGCATTCATGTATGGTCAGTTACCGCACTGGGGTGACAGTATAGCTATTTCGTCTGATGAAATCGTAGAGATTCAAAGACTGGAGAACTATATCGCCTCAAATGTAGTAAGCATTACAGGCCAGAAAGCAGACCAGTCCGTAATTGACCAGCTCACCGACCAGCGTACACAGTTACTCTTGAAGAGATTCAACCCTATTGCACGTATGCCGTTGGCAGCAATGGATAAGATTGCATTCGAGGAATGGTCAAACGGTACGGCAACCATTGACAAGACAAAGAACGCAGCAAAGGTTCCGTTCTCAATCGATTTTGAGGTGCACAAGTACCATGTTCCTACAGTATGGTCAGATAAGGATAATGCAACAGGTCTTGCAGACCTTGACGCTTTTGTTCAGAAGGTATGGAAAACACAGCATTTCAGAGTGAAGAAACTCGCTTTGAATCCTGATGAGTTCCGTAAACTTCTGTTGCAGAAATCAAGCGCAGACATCATTACGTCTTATATCTCAAACGGTAACAGGCGCACAAAGGTAACAGGCGTACCGGCAGCAGAAGACCTCGACGTAGTTTTGCAGGGACAATATAAATTGCCTCCTTTGAGCATCATCGACCCTGTAGTCGATATTCGCGGTGCAAACGGTAATATCGATGTTCCGTCCGAAAGCTACAATGCCTTTCTTGACGGACGTGTAGGTGCTACCATTGGCAATAATCTGGGTAAGTACATGTACACCCTTTCTCCTGAGCAGAGAATGCCGGATGACGATTATAAGTATGCCGTGGCAGCTTACAACGTTCTCCTTGCAGCTCTTTCAAAGAAGGGAAACTTGTCTATCGATACCGACCTTTGCGCACTTCCTGTATTGACAGGGCGTAATTCTATGGCAATCCTTGTAACCGACGACACCACAACTGGTGATCCAATATATTGATTATGACCAATTCAGAAGCATTTCAATCTTATATGAGTGATGAGAACAAAGCAACGCTTATTCTCTCACTCTATAACATAGACCCTCAGGCTACGGACGCCATAAAACAGTCTATGGCTTTGGGAATGATTGAGAGGGCTGATGATGTGGATTATAAGCAGCTCAATACTTCCGAGACTCTATCCGAAAGCTCACGAAAGAGTTTAAGGAGAAGAGGTTTCGGAATATTGAAATCACTGGGTGTAGAGTACATACTTCCTGAAACAGGAAACGTGATTAACGGGAGTGGATTTTAATATTTATTTCCATGTTCAGATACCAGTATACAGCAACCATTTCAAGATACGTCAGAGACGAAAACGGAGATTTAAAGAAAGCTGATGACGAAACATTTCTATGTGATTATCAGCCTGACGCAAATAATATGGTAATATCAAGGGGAGGAAGTGACATACCAATATCATATATCCTCTTTGTTCCTGAAAGCTGTATCATTGATTTTGAAATAGGAAACGAGATTAAATGTAATGGAAGCAGCGGAACGATAGTACTTGTCGTACCGACCCATTTCGGTAAGCAGATATACGTTAAATGATGAAACAACTCTGGAAAATAGATACTGTAGAAAAGAAAATAGATAGGTCTCTCATTTCAAAAGAGGACAAAATGGTAAATGCTATTTTCGGAGAGTGCGTAGCTTTTGCCGTAAGAGCAAAGAACGGGCACACATACAGGAACTATAAAGGAGAGCTTGAATCATCAGTAGGCGTAGTAGTACTTAAAGACCTTAATGAGGTAAAGGAATGGCAACTTATCGCTTCTACCGGTACAGACCCGTCACGAGGGCTTACCGATTTCAGGAACGTACTTGAATCATATATTGTCGGAAAAAGCACACTGCCTGATGGTACACAGCTTCCCGAAAAAGGGATAGCAGGGATAGTATTCGCAGCAGCACCGTATGCCGGTCAGATAGAAGGAGGAATGGAGATAGCGCAGTCAGAATGGACTATGGAATTTCAGGGAGTAGCAGGGAAGAAAGTATTACATGACTTTGCACCTACGGCTTCCGAGATAATTCAGATACTAAAGACAGTAACAAGATGAATATCATTGACATTTACAATAATTTGAGGACACAATTATTACCTATCGGACTTCCCGTTTACAAGGAGATAAAGCCGACAGCAGAGACAGGAAACTGTATAGTCCTTAATTCAATTCCGATAAAAAAGAATAATGTAAATTCAATAACTGACATCGTTATTATCCTTTATCTGAAAAAGAACGAAACAGAGTTTGATTCTCCTGATGCAGAAACATTATTTCCGCAGATAAGTGACGGTATAAAGTTTTTCGTGAAGAACAATTCCCTTGTTACCTTTACGGAACGTCTTGAACCACAGACACTAAATTTGAATGACCAATACACAACTACAGAGTTCATTTTCAGAACAATAACTCATTAAAAATTATAATTATGTCAGCATTATTTAACATGGTTTCCGTATCTACTGTAAAATATGCAGATGCAACAGCAGACGGGAGCATACCGGCAACATTGAAGAGCATTCTTTGTGTTTCTGAAGGAAAATTCAACCCTGACTTTGAAGATGGAACACAGACCGCTGAAACCAATGAACTCAACCAGTTGCCGTTCAGGATAAGGAAGGGTGCAAAGTCGTTTAAGGTAACAGTTGACTTGCCGGAAGCAGACCTTGACGACGTGAAAGCATTCGTAGGAGGTTCGCTTACTGGTAATTCATGGACCGTAGGTGGAAGTGACCAGCTTACAAAGCCTAAGTATTTTGAGTTCACAGGACTTACCGTAGACGGTAATCCATGCTCGTTTAAGTGCTATTACGCATACGTAGCAGCAAAATGGAGCGGTCCTGTAGGTCAAGACCAGGCAACGGTAGCATTGGAGTTAACGCTCATGCTTGCCACTGACAGAGACCCGACAAGTCCGAAGTTGCTGAAGTATGATGTCACTGTATGAATCTATTTGGTTACGGACAATAATGATTATCTTTGTACCGATGACGGGTAAAGGATAGTGTTTCCGGCAAATACATAGATAGTTATATATGTCAGAAAAACGAGGGGGGGATAAGTTAATCATATCCCCCCCTTTTCATTAAAAACGAAAAATTATGGAGAGTATTTCAGAGTTACTTCAAATAGAGGCAGACGCCATATTGCATAAGCCGTTCATTCTTCCCAAGCATGATGATATAAAGATTTATCCCCTTACCATAGGGCAGATGATAGAGATAAATCCTTATCTTATCGCATTACAGGAAAAGGACGACAGTAAGAAGATAACAGGTATCATATCAAAGAAAGATTT
>JBJTNQ010000043.1:0-2681 GCA_046074105.1 Sphingobacteriaceae bacterium
TCTTTCTGATCTCGTTCTGATAGTTCAACAGATTGTAGAACTTCCTTTGTCAATTGATCGATCATAGACATCTTGTTAGATAGATCAACGAGTTTGGTAAATTGGTCAATTTCATTCATGATGATTCTCCTTAAATTGAAAAGATACTGGATTGCTAAATTAGCCGTCCATGTGCAATTATAGTATGGCCTAGTATCTGTGTCAATGTCAAAGGTCGCCTGCGGCAGCGATGTATGGTATGTATCATTTTTTTAAGCGACCAGCTACGCGGGGCGCATTGAATTGATTGGAAGATACTGACAATCATTAAGGTTTTCGGAGGCCGCAGGCCGACTGAATTGCCCTTGTGGCTTAGACTTGTATTCCACCACCCACCCATTACCCATCCCAGGCCATTCCTTCTCATATCTGGGGTCTTTTTTGTATTTCCAATTAAAATAACAATTACACAAACAAAAAATAAGAAATAGAATCAATAATGAAATGACGATTTAGGTAAAAATCCTGCAAATCTACCTAGGAAAATGTATAGATACCTAGCCGGCTTCGCCGGAACCTTGACAATGGCATACTAATGGACCATAATGCAGATACTCGATGCACAGGGTATCGAGGTTATTGAATGAACTTTTAGGAGAAATTGTATGACTGAAATTTATAAGATTGTTCCACCAGCGGGATTTATGAGGAATGAAATTGCCGGCTACAAGAGAAAGACTATGCCGACAATTGAACGTATAAACACGTTGCTTTCTTATCGTGATGGAATGCTTTTTTGGAGGGTTGATCGTGGAGGACACGTGAAGGTTGGGGAACGCGCGGGTAATGTTCACAAATCTACGGGGTATCGACACATTGGAATTGACGGGAGGCAATTTCGAGAACACCAAATCATTTGGATGCTCGCAAAACAGGAAGAACTTCCAACGCGCGATGAAAACGGCTATGAACTGGTCATGGATCACATTGACGGAGATCCACTCAACAATAGGATTGAGAATCTAAAACCAATCACGCAATCTGAAAACAATGCGAAGCAATTTCGTGATGAAATCAAGATTGCGAAAAATGGAGATAAACTTTTGACGGGAGTTTCGCAACACGGAAAGCGTTTCGTCGTTAAATTCCGCATCAGAAGTTATTGGCGCTCGAAAAAGGAAAATGGTGGAACCAATATCGCAGTATCATTCCCAACTCAACTTGCCGCAACGGCCTTCAAACTGTTCATGCTAGACAGGGGCCATGGCAATGAGATCCTAAAACTGCTCAACCTGTGCGAAGAAGATCAACAAATCATTGATCGTCTGTATTCCGGCGAAATCGGAAAGACCGGCCACTACATCCGCGATTTCACGATCAAGCCTGAATTCCAAGAATTCTATGATCGTGAAATCCAATTCTTGAAAGATGCGGGGTTCTGATGATGGGGGGTTTTCCTGCTCCAGTAGGAAAACCGCTTACTAAAAATTTAGTAAACGTTTTCGTAGTGGACTACGAAAACTTGCTCCCCAAAAACGGTGAGCAAGTTTGGGGTGGAGGTAATAGAAAAGACTACGCACTCTCACCAAACGCAGCGAAAGAAATTGCGATGATGAGCAGCAGCGACAAGGGGAAGTTTTAATTTTTAGGAGAGATTATGAGTTTAATAAGATTTGACAATAATTCGGTTCGAACCATCGAACTTGACCAGGGTGGAATTGGCTTCAACGTCAAAGATGTATGCGCAATCATCGGGCTTGCTAACCATCGCGATGCTATTGCCGACATTCCAGACCGACACAAGGTTGTCGCTAGAACCGACACCGTTGGCGGGCAGCAAAACATGGCATACGTTTCTGAGGCTGGGCTTTATTCGTTAATTTTCAAGTCTCGCAAAGAGGAAGCGGAGCGTTTCAAGTGGTTCGTGTTTGAAACTATCATCCCAGAGTATCGTAAGGCGCAAGAAAATAAATTTATTGAAGCCTTACGCGAACGCGATGAAATAATTGAGGAACAAGATGCACGCATTGAGGCATATCATGAGCTTCATAATGAGGCGGGATCTATGTGTATGCGAGAGGCAACTATCATCCTGAAAGAATACTTTTACGATGTGAATGTTCAGGCTGGCAGAAATGATTTATTTGCATTCCTGAGAATGGAAGGAATTCTAGATAATAACAATCTTCCGTATCAAACGCATGCTGATAAATTCGTAGTCATCAGACAGAATGGTCAGACTACGGTTCGTTTGAAGAACACCAAGCTAACATGGCTGAAAAAGTATGTGGCAAAGCGAATGGAAAAGAAATTCATTTCCCGTTCGAAGAAGCACTTAATAAACTCGTTCAAGTTTTAATTGAAGACCAAAGGGTATCCCCAAATCTGGGGACACCCCCTTCCAAGGAATTAAAATGAAACTATCGCAACTGTTTCACGAATACGACGAGAACTTGAAAATAGTAAATGAACTTCGTCGATCCATCAGGCTGAATTCGACACAAGAGAAGCTTCAAGACCTGGGAGCACATTTACTGTGGCGAGAAAGTTTAAGAATACAAATTCTCAGAATTTACTTTCAGAACCTATGAAAACACAAAAGCCTCCAATTGGAGGCTTTTTTCATGTCCTTAAATTTTTTCCAACTCATTTAATCTATTCATCCAACCTTTCAGGAACTTGGCTTGCGATGGATTACGTTC
>JBJTNQ010000044.1:0-22518 GCA_046074105.1 Sphingobacteriaceae bacterium
TATTTTCCCTATCGGGCGATTAGATAAAGATTCTCAAGGCCTTATTTTCCTTACCAATAATGGCGATATGGTCAATAAGATCTTAAGGGCAGGCAATAAACATGAAAAAGAATATGTGGTTACCGTAAATAAGCCTTTAAATGATGCGGTAATTGAACAAATGGCCAATGGTGTACCGATGTTAGGGGTAGTAACACGCAAATGCAAGATCGTACAGGAGGGCCCAAACACCTTTCGCATTATACTGGTACAGGGCCTAAACCGGCAAATACGCCGCATGTGCGAATATTTTGGCTATGAGGTAACCAAGCTGGAACGGGTAAGGATCATGCACATTACACTCAAAGGTCTGGCAACTGGCGACTGGCGTGAGCTGACACCTGATGAAATGCAAAGAGTTTATGAACTGACCGAGAAATCTTCTTCAGAAGATCTAAAAAAAGTTAGTTCTGCTCCGAGTAAAACAGCCGGTCAGCAAAGAAAACAAGCAAAAGCTACTCCTCCCTCTTCTAAACCTAATCGGAATAACCCGGATAAAAGAAACCGAAAGGGGCGCACACAGGCTGCCGCCAAAAGCACTAATCGGAAAAGAGGCTGGCGATAAACGATCTGGTTTGTCGTCTTGAACTTAAATATGAATTCCTCTCCTCAATAAGGAGGGGTGTCTGCCAACTGGCGGACGGGGTGGTTTCAGCCTTCGACAAGCTCAGGCTGACCATGTTTTTGCTAACTGGCTCACCTATTCGGCATACATCTTACCCGAAGGGTGCAACCCATCTGCAGCCAATAAAGACAAATCAGTAGAAGCTAAACGGGAATGGAGTGTAATATCGATATAGCTTACTCTGGCTGCCATACTGATCAATTTATTCAGGGCATTATAAGCATCTATTTCCTCCGCAACCTGTGCGGCATCGCGTCCTTCCTTTTCTGCAAAAGGGCTAACTCCCCAGTCGGGAATAGAAATTACCCGTACTTTATTCGGGTCTCCGCCGGCATAAGCAATGGCCGTTTGCAAGAGTTCAGAAAACTCTTTTTCGTAAGTAGCAAGTGCATAGCCCCGATACTGATTATTTACTCCGATAAGCAGGGTAACCAGATCGAAAGTCTGTTTCAGTTTCCGCTCCTGAATAGCAGCTATGAGTTCATCAGTAGTCCAGCCGGTTTGGGCAATGACTATGGGCTCTGCTACCGCGATGCCTTTGGCCGATAAAGCTTGCTGCAGTTGATAAGGAAAAGATTCTGCCTGCGTAACCGCTTCACCAATGGTATAAGAATCGCCCAGGGCGAGATAAGAAAGCGGCTTCATCTAGGCACTTATAAATTCAATTGCGTTAGGGTCAGATAATTTTTTAGAAGCTTCGAGCAATTCAATACCAATAATATTGGCCTGAGCATCGTAGTCTAAAATCAGGCCTTTTTTGTCCTCGTCGCTCTCCGCTACCGGAGCCTCTGAAAAGCGAATGTAGAGGATATCCGTTTCTTTATCGTACTTAATTTTCATTGCCAATATTTATAAATTTTGCTGGTTTTATATACCGTAACCACCAAAGGTGGCTGCTTAAGTAAATTTACAAAAATTCTGAGCAGCATCGGCCGGCCATTTTCGGTAATTAATCCCTGAAAAACAGTAAGCCCATCCTCTTGTATTCGTTGTGAAGGATCTTCGAGAATAGCCATCACCTTTTGGATGTCGATACCCCTGAGTTGTATTTGCCCGAGGGCATGTTTAGAAAATGCAGGCTTCAAATTTAAACAATATCCATCCCAAATAAACGAGCGATATGTGTTTTAAGTATATTCTTCACCTCCTCCAAATCTACTTTCCTCCCCAACTCCCATTCCATAGAGGTAACCGCCTTATCATCTATTCCGCAAGGAATAATATGTTTAAAATAGCTTAGATCAGGGTTTACATTAAAGGCAAAGCCATGCATGGTTACCCAACGGCTGCAGCGAACACCCATGGCACAGATCTTACGGGCCGTAGGCAGGTCGGGTTCCAGCCAAACACCGGTATAACCGGGATAACGGCCGGCAGCAATACCATAATCGGCCAGGGTTAAAATTACCGCTTCTTCCAGGGTGCGGAGGTATAAATGAATATCGGTAAAAAAATTATCCAGATCGAGGATAGGATAACCTACCAGCTGCCCCGGACCATGATAGGTGATATCGCCACCCCGGTTAATTTTATAATATGCAGCCTGGTGTGCATCCAGGCCCAATTCATCTAGTAACAAATTTTCTGGCTTACCGCTTTTACCTAAAGTATATACATGCGGATGCTCTACGAAAACCAAATAATTAGGGGTAGGTCTAGGGCTTTCGCTTGCCCGGTTCTCAGATTTAATTCGTACCGTATCAGCAAAAATAGCTTCCTGCTTATCCCAGGCCTGCTGATAATCCATGCGGCCCCAATCCTGAAATGTTACCTGCTTATTTTGCATGTACATCCTCCTCACTGCTTACATAGCCCAGCATATAGTCTCCAAATTTTTCAAAATGCACTTCCAGCGGCCAGTGCTTATTTTCTAGTTTCAATTCGGCATGAAGCTGGCCTGCATCCCGGTAGGAAAAAGGCTGCAAATGAATATGCTCCTTAAAAGAAACATTGCCCCTTCCCTGCAATTTATAAATGGCCTCTTTAGCGCACCAACATACATACAAATGGTTTACGGCTTGCGCCGGATGAATAAACGCCATTTCCTGTGGGCTTAAAAACTTATCGGCCAGGCGCTCAATTTTAGGTTTAATTAATTCGATATCTATACCCACCAGTTTCTTTTCGCTGATCATTACCGCGGCATAATCATAAGAATGGCTTAGCGAAATGTGGTGCGGAAAGTTTACCAGATAGGGCTTGCCATGTTCATCTACCTGGCAGTCTATATACTCATCGGTTTGCAGCATTTTGCGTAACAGCACCCGGGTACTTAACCAATGAATGCTCCTTTTGTTATGCTGCAGGGTTTCGAAATAGGCCTTTTCTCGCTCATCGAGCTGTAATTGAGCATACAGTTCCTGCTCCGTCTCTTCTATCTTCCACACCGCAAAAGAAGTATTCTGATCGATATTTTTTTGATAAGATAAGCCCATGAATAGGCAAAAGTAAGGGTAAAAATGATGCCTGCAAAAAATCATTTCGCCGGCTAGTTCTTATCCTTAAAATAATTCCTAATTTTAAAGCAAAGCAGATACAAACATGATACTTTCCGACAAACTGATACTCGAAGAAATTGAACAGGGATCTATTATTATTGAACCTTTTAAGCGGGAATGTTTAGGCACCAATTCTTACGATGTACACTTAGGAAAATACCTGGCCACCTATAAAGACCGGGTATTGGATGCCAAAGCGCATAATGAGATAGAACATTTCGAAATACCCAAAGAGGGTTTTGTACTACAACCCGGCACTTTATACCTCGGCGTAACTTTAGAGTACACTGAAACGCATAAACATGTGCCATTTTTAGAAGGAAAATCGAGTACCGGCCGATTGGGTATTGATATTCATGCCACCGCCGGAAAAGGCGATGTAGGCTTTTGTAATACCTGGACACTCGAAATATCGGTAGCACAACCGGTTAGGGTTTATGCCGGTATGCCTATTGGCCAGCTGATTTATTTTGTGGTAGATGGCGATGTAGAAACCATGTATCACACTAAAGGTAATGCCAAATACAATCATAAAACTACCCGGCCGGTAGAAAGCATGATGTGGAAAAACACCTTTTAACCTAAACATACCTCACCTATGAATACTTTTAAATTAAGCGTTCGCGATAAAATTGCTTACCTCAGTCTTGACCGTGGTAGCTCTAATGCCATTAATGCCGAAATGGTAAATGAATTGAGAGATATGCTGCAAACCCTCGAAAAAGACGATACGGTTGGCGGTTTAATCCTCACCGGAAAAGAAGGCTTCTTCTCGGCAGGTTTAGACCTTATTGAATTATACAGTTATAACGAATCAGAAATTAAAGCCTTTTGGCACGATTTCCTCGACATGGTTTCGGTTTTTACTGCTTTTCGCAAACCGGTAATCTCGGCCATTAGCGGCCATAGCCCGGCCGGAGGCTGCGTGCTGGCCATTTGCAGCGATTATCGGGTTATGGCTTCGGGCAAATACATCATCGGGCTAAATGAAGTGCCGGTAGGTATTATTGTACCCGATGGCATTTTCCATCTATACGCCTTTTGGATAGGCCAGGCCAATGCCTACCGTTTTTTACTGGAAGGCAAACTGATGCGTGGCGATGAAGCTTTAGCTGTGGGCTTGGTAGACGAGGTGGTAGACCTGAACGTACTGATCACTACTGCCGAACGCAAAATGAAACAATATCTCCAGCTCGACTGGACTACCTGGCAGCAATCAAAAATCAATCTCCGTAAGGAACTTTTAGCCAAAGTGCAGGCCGACCAAAGTGAATCGCTGGAAATGATGCTAAAACAATGGTGGTCGCCAAGCACCCGATCTATCTTACATACCATTATTCAAAATCTACAAAAGAAAAGCTAATGTACAATCAACCC
Source organism: Sphingobacteriaceae bacterium (assembly GCA_046074105.1). Taxonomy (GTDB): domain Bacteria; phylum Bacteroidota; class Bacteroidia; order Sphingobacteriales; family Sphingobacteriaceae; genus JAIPAN01. Next base: position 4,540 of record JBJTNQ010000044.1, read on the forward strand.
ATGTTAAGAGACGGTGCCTTACAAGGTAAAACCATTGTGGTAACCGGTGGCGGAACCGGATTAGGCCGTGCCATGAGTAAGTATTTTCTGCAACTGGGAGCCAATGTGGTCATCACCAGCCGAAAATTAGAGGTTTTGAAAAAAACGGCTGCCGAACTGGAAGCCGAAACCGGCGGAAAGGTATTGCCTTTAGCCTGCGATGTACGCCACGATTTTGAAGTAGAGGGCGTTTTAAAACAAACGCTAGAAACCTTTGGCTCGGTACATGCTTTACTGAATAATGCCGCGGGAAATTTTATCTCTCCTACCGAACGTTTATCTGCCAAAGCCTTTGGCGTGATCATTGATATTGTATTAAAAGGAACGGTAAATTGCACCTTAGCCTTTGGCAAACACTGGATTGAGCAAAAGCAGCCTGCCAGCATCTTAAATATTGTAACTACTTATGCCTTTACCGGCTCGGGCTATGTGGTGCCTTCGGCCTGTGCCAAAGGTGGTGTGCTGGCCATGACCCGCTCATTGGCTGCCGAGTGGGGTAAGTATGGTATTCGCTGTAATGCCATTGCTCCCGGCCCCTTCCCCACCAAAGGTGCCTGGGACCGCTTATTACCGGGCGAATTGGCCGAGAAATTCGACTTTAAAAACCGGGTGCCCCTGAAACGTGTAGGCGACCATCAGGAACTGGCCAACTTGGCTGCTTATCTGGTTTCCGATTTCTCGGGATACGTGAACGGAGAGGTCATCACCATTGATGGCGGCGAATGGCTGCAGGGTGCCGGACAATTTAATGGTCTGGAAGCCGTAAGTCCCGAAATGTGGGACATGCTGGAACAGATGATACGGACCACAAAAGGAAGTTAGTGAAAAGACAAAACATCAGTTCGGGCTCTCCTTGGGAAGACATCGTAGGCTATTCCAGAGCAGTTCGCGTAGGTAATATGGTTGAAGTAGCCGGAACTACAGCCATGGATGACGACCAGCTGATTGGTAAAGGTGATGCTTATGCTCAAACCCGCTTCATCATCCAAAAAATAGAAAAGGCTTTATCTGAAGCCGGATCCTCATTAAATGACGTGGTTCGCACCCGAATTTTCATCACCAATATTAAAGACTGGGAGCAAGTGGGCAAGGCACATGGTGAATTTTTCGGTTCCATTAAACCCACCAGCACCATGGTAGGGGTTAGTGCTCTCATAAACCCCGATTTGCTGGTAGAAATAGAAGTGAGCGCCATCATCCCGCAATAAATATTATTTTTGCAGCATGGGCACCCAAACCAAAGAAGAAACATTTACCCTCGAAGAGCTATTAGTAAGCCTGAAACATATCCACCAGCTCATACTGTGGAACGACGATACCAATACCTTCGATCATGTGATTCATTGCCTGATGCATTACCTGGACTATTCAGAAAAACAGGCAGAAAAAATTGCCTGGACGGTTCACAATGAAGGTAAATGTGCCATTTTAGAAGGTTCCTTTACCGAAATGGAAGTTTATCGAAAAATTCTGAAACAAGAAGGATTAAGCGTTACAGTAGAATAATAAGAGCCCATGATTAAAATCATGGGCTCTTATTACTTTATTCTAAACCATCAATCTTAATGGCCACCTTGCCCTTGGCTACGATCATGGTAACAATAGCCTGCGGGGTTAAAAATATTTGAGCAGGAGTAAGATTGTTCATGGCGCCGTTCACCTTTATCCCTTTAATAGGCTGGTAATTACTTAAATAATTAGCCATGGTCTTTTGTCCGTTGTTTAACTGATCGGCAATAGAAAAAGTACAACTCTGCTGAATTTTCTGAGCAATAATGCCATGTACCAGCCAATCTCCCAATTTCAATAGTTTATTCTTAGAATCTAATACAAAGTCGACCTCATCTAAATAAATTTCTTTTTTATCGGCATTATATTTCGGCGTACCACTGAGATAAAAATCGCCATTAACAGATCCGCTCATATTTAAGGCTACGATGAGCTTACCATCTTTACCCCAGAGGTCTATTTTATTTACGGTTACCGAACGCTTACCTGATTCGAATTTCTGACCGGCAAAATTTTGCTGCATTAAAGCGGCAGCATTGGCATAAGTAACTACACCGGCTACGCTGGCTTTAAACTCGGGCAGGCTTTGCGGAGCAGGTTGAAGTACTAATTGGTTCCTGTCGAATTTTAAGGTGGGCTGCGAATTAATGGCGGTTTCTAAATAAGCTTTCATACCCATATTGAGGCTGATTTTTTTATTAGCCACCACTGTTGGGCTGGCGTATAAGGCCAAGGGCTGTATACCTAGCCAAACCTTATACTCCGGGTTTACCTGAATAGGTTTGCTTAACTGTTCTATGGCATTGAACACATAAGGTTTAATATCTAACGATTTGGCAATGGCCTCATCTACCTTTTTGGCAATTTTGGTTTTAAAAATGGGCAGTACCGGATTGATGAGATAAGTTACCGGGATGTTTTTTCCGGCTACCACCACACTTGGGCTTTCCACCCAATCGATATCTTTAATTTGTGTATTGGTGATTAATTTCCAATTCTGAATACTTACAGCCGAATTTAACCTAACGATGCCATTCAGGTTTACTTCGCGGGTATCATAAATAGAAAATCCAAATTTTTCTACCCCATAACGCACTTTAGCCCACACTTTAAGCGGCAGAGCCATTTCTAGTTTGCCATTGGTTTCCTGAATAAGAATGGGGGCTTCTTTCCAAACTTTCAACATCACCTGATCATCTTCCAAAACCTGATCCTCATAAACCAATCCGTTCAAGTATTTATTGGTCTGATTTTGCAGATCGGCCACCTGAATTTCTAATGGAAGATTGACATACGATTCTTGTTTATCGTAAACTATTTCAGAACTATAATTAGGGTCGGGTTTTAAAGCAGCAATTTTAGAAGAGGTGCTGCAGGCAGTTAAGGCAGCAGATAAAATAAAGCAGCCAATGATTTTGATAGTGGTAGATTTCACGATTTATAGATTTAAGCCATAAAGATATTTAACCTTGTTCTGAATCCAAAAGAGCATTCCTGAATTTATTAGAAAATCACCCGGGTTCCATCAGTCGCAAAAAACACTCTAGCGAACATTTTATATTTTCAAATGAATTGCATAATAAGTGATTATACGTGAATTCACACGAATAACGCAAATTATTGTTTCAGGCATTGATATAACTAAGATATTTAAAGCGACAATTAATAATTAAAGCTTTATTTGTTATTTATCACTTCACCTCACTACTCAATCTATTCCATCTGCCTATGAAAATAGTTTGAGTATTTGCCCTTCCTGCACAATACTATGCTCATGGTGTTATGCAGTGTAGGGTATCTTTAGAGAATAATATAACTTTGAGTATTCTCTAATTCTAATAACATGAGTTTAGCTATTATTTTCGGCATTATTGCCGTATTCATTATTATCATGAGGCGTAGAAACAGGCCTTAACAACTATTACTCGGCGTAAACTTTCCGCAATTCTTTAAGCAGTTTGTTATTGCGCTCCATGATGGTGGCAATTAAATCGGTATAATTAATATAACGCTGATGGTAGGTTTCGCACTGATAGATGAGTTTTTCTGACTGCAAAATCTTCTTGCTCTCTTCTAAATGAAGGAGGAAATCAAAATAGCGGTCGGCATCGGCATACCCCTGATCAGGCACCTCTGAATAAGCCGATTTGTGACCGGCTACCCGGTAGAAAGCACCATGTGAAAAAGGTAAGTTTTTATCAAAGAACTCCATTCCATCTTTATCAAAAATGGCATTGTTATCCTGCAAGCGTTTAAAAAAGACCTCATAGTAATACGAGATCTGAAAGCGCAACTCCTTAGAGGAAATATAGCTTAGCATTCCACTCGACTGTATATTCTTAAAGGTGGTATTGTTTATAAAAACGGTAATATAAGTAGGAAGCGTTGGTATGTTTTTAAATCCGGTAATTAATTCGTCTGCATTAATTTGCTTTTGATGATATTGGTAAAGCAGGTATTTGAGCGAATACATCGCCTTATTCCCTTCCTCCCTTTTCTCTAAAATTCGCGACATAAAAACAGAATCAGCCTCCAGATCCTGAACCAGTGCACCATAATTTTCGTGCATTTTCTTTTCAACCAGGCTATGTTCCCGGTAGTTTTCGGCGAAAAAACCCAAGGTTACTGCAGTAAAAAGCATTAAAAATTCAGTGATATATTCCTTCCATTTTTTAGGAATATGATGTTTGTGATGCACTTCCATAATTTAAAAAGAGTCAGTTGTAATAATAAATAGTTAATAACCTATATCACTCAAATCTATTAAATAATGCTAAAAACAGAAATGCAATTATCGTGTTAAACACAATAATACTAGTCAGTTTAACGTTAGCATTACAATTATTGGGGACCAGTATTTGCAAAAAAATACAAGAAACAGTAGCTTTATCGAAACAATATCTTTAACTAAAACTATAAAACATGAAAAACTTAAAATCTACTTTACCAATCATATCAATGGCCTTATTATTAGCTGTTGTATTATTCCCTTCGTGTAAGGCGAAAAAAGTAGCAGCTCCTACTCCAGCACCTGTAGAGGCACCAGCACCTGCCCCGGTTGTACAAGCCCCGGTTGATACTGACGGAGACAGTGTTACTGATGATAAAGATAATTGCCCAACTGTAGCAGGTACTGCTGCCAATAACGGCTGTCCTGAACCGGTAGTAGTTGTTCCTACTTTCAAATATGAAAATTTACAATTCGAGCTCAATTCTTCGGTACTAAAAACTTCTTATTATGCAGTATTAGATGTTATTTCAAGTGAAATGAGAAAATATCCAGCTTTAACCTTCGAGATTAATGGTCATGCCTCTGCAGAAGGAACCGAAGAACGCAATAAGACGCTTTCGGTTGACAGAGCAACGGCGGTAAAAACCTACCTGGTTAATTCTGGTGTAAATAGCACTCAGTTATATACTAAAGGTTTTGGAGAATCTATGCCTATCGCTTCTAACGACACCGAAGAGGGTCGTCAGGTAAACCGCCGGGTAGAGATCAAAAAACGATAATTGATTTAAATAAGATTCATCTAAAAAAGGGCGCTCAATAAATTGAGCGCCCTTTTTATTTCTATATTTTAAATGTGGAGATCTATTTTAAATGAATATAATCTCTTAAATGTTCGATGGTAGAAATTTGAGATTCGATGATCTGTTTTACAATATCACTCTGGCTAATAATACCCATAAGTTGCTGATCTTCAAATACGGGCAAATACCTGATATTCTTAACAGACATTAATTGCATACAATAGTCAATACCATCTGTTGGCTTTAATTGAGGCACCTGTGTTTCCATTACCTCCTTAACTTGTGTATCGGAAGAGGCTTTTCCGGCCAATACTACTTTTCGGGCATAATCTCTTTCTGAAAAAATACCGCAGAACTTTCCATTCTCCAGCACCATAATGCTTCCGATATTATGTTCAGACATGATTTTTAATGCATCAAAAACGGTAGCTTCTGAATTAACTACATGAAGAACTGAACTTTTTTTGGTTAAAATGTCTTTGATAATTGCCATTTGACCTCCATTTAAGCTTAATTAAATTTAATCAATTAAAAACAAACGGATGATAGCTAGCCGGGTAATTATTTAAAAAATAATTACCCGGCAATCGATATACAAATATTTAAGCCCTATTTGAATAATTGATTAAACAGCATTTTATAAGTACTATGTGTTTGCCCACGGTAAGTAATCTCCGGACCATAAACAAACAAAGAGCCTTTACCTAATTTAGCCTCATAGGCGGCCACCCCATCCTGTAAATAAGATTGGCCAAATGCCCATCCGCTTCTTAGCGGTTTATCGGAGTTAAACCAGGCTAAAGGAATCAATTCATTTTTAGTGATAGCCTCCGGCGATAATTTAAATACCGGACTATTGCTAAATAACACATCGGCAGTTTTACCCATTCCCCAATTGGCTTTGTTTTGTTCGTTAATGGCTATTTGCAACACACTTCCAGGGATGTAGAATTTTTCGCCGGGCAGGGGTTTTTCTTTACCATTGCTCATTTCTACCAAGGCGTTTCTTACCGGAAGTTTTAAATGATAAGCCAAATTAGCACTAGAGCCAATGGTTACCACCTCTCCTCCATTCTCTATAAAAGCTTTTAATGCCGGTATAGATTTCTGAGCTGTAATTCTGCCCAGCATAGGCTGATACTGTGCCGGAATTTCTTCCGGTTTAGGCTCAGCTTCGCCATAGTTAGGTCCCTCTTCGGTTCTAAGCGAAGGGATAGCGCCTTCTACAAATACAATGACGTCGTACTTATCGTTCAGTTTTCCGGCATCAATTTCTTTAGCATAAATTAATTTAAAGGGGAAATGATACTGCTCAAAGATCCAACGCAGCCAACCCGACGACATCGATCCGCCAAAACGATCCCAAAGGGCAATTCTTTGTGGAATTACCTTTTGTAAATCTGCGGGCTTAGTAGCTACTGCATCGAAAGTAATACCATAATCGGTGCTCATTTTGTTAATTAAGCCATTCAGCTTATTTGAAGCCGATACAAAAAAGGTGTTTTTGTTTTTGTACACTTCAGCATCTGCATTTAACAGATCGTTAATAGCCAGGAAAGAAGTATTATCCTGATTACTAAAAGTAAATCCTATAGCCTGATTCGAGTTGTTAATTTTACCAACAGCTTGTTGTATTTCTCCATAAGGGATGGTTTCAAAAGGACCTTTAAAATCTTCCAGTATCCTATCAAACTTTAGCCCCATGGTATACGCTGGCGTCCACCCAGCCATATCGTAAGGCCTAACCGGCGGACCTCCGGGATATAGAAAATCATTTGGGTGATCCTGCGGTTCGAACATATCTAGCACATGCGGACGGAATGCCTGATTGGTTTTTACGATAAATGATCCTGCCGGATATTTTTTACCCGCCACCATAAAAGAGGCAGTTGCTTTTTCCACTTTTATACCGCTTTGGATCAGGATATTTACAAATGAAAAAGCCGTGCTGGTTTGATCTGCAGTAATAATATATCCACGGGGGTCTTTAAGCTCCGGGTTTTTATAAACCTTATCAAAATAAGATACCGGAATAGATTCGCCCCTGCCGGCATCTTTTTTATCTTCTTTAAACAGATCATTTACCAATTCTGCTTTCTTAGGCGAAAGTGTCCAGTTATCGCGGTTGCCAGCGTCAATACTATTACGGCCCATCTGGTAGATGTTGAACAAGAGTTCATCTTTATATCTCGAAGCATAATTTAACACTGCATAATTTAACGAGATAGAATAATCAATAGAGTTCTTAAATAACCAGGTTTGCGGTTTTACCGGATAAGGAGTAGAAGCATTCGGAATTAAACGTTGCGGCACCAAAGGAATAGCAGCCGGCGTAGGATTCCCGATGATCTCGGTCAAAAGGCCAATCATATTATGATAATAAGCCGTAGTTCTTAAGCCGCCATTCCACCAGGTAGAGTATACCGACCCAGCTTTCATGGTATAGCCCGGTTTATTTTCTGCATTCAGCCTGCTGCTCATTACCGCACCTAAAGCATCTATGCTGGTTACTAATAAAGGATCGTAAACATAATTAAACGGATCGCGATAAGGCGGACCGGCCACCACAGATCCCGGAGGGCCTGTTTGATGATGATTATAGATAATTTGCGGCATCCACTCAATGTACTGTTGGCGGCTAATATTTTTGCTCTCCTGCATGTTCATCATATAAAAATCGCGGTTATTATCATGACCAATATATTTTTGATACAGTTTTGGCAAATTAGATAAAGAGCGTTTTAAGCTATCCGGATTACGCATATACCATGACGATACTAATTCCTGACCATCTGGATTGGCATGTACAAATAAGATAATAGTAGATTTTAAAATGCGATTGGTCTCTTCATCGCTGCGGGTAATTAACTGATAAAGGCTCTCTATCCATTGATGGATGCCCACCGTTTCGGTAGCATGTAATCCGCCATCTATCCATACCACCGCTTTACCTTCGGCAGCCAGTTTTTTGGCCTCTACAGCATTTAGGCCTTCGGCACGGGCCAGTCGCTGGGAAATAGATTTATATTTTTCGAGGTTTTTGATATTCTCCGGATCGGAAACCACCACCATGTATTGATTGCGCCCTTCCTCTGTTTTTCCAATTACCTGAAGTTTTACCTTTTCAGAAATCGCGGCTAGCTTTTTTAAATAAGCTTCGGTTTGGGTAAACGTGGCTAAATGATAATTATCGCCAATGGCAAAACCAAAATGAGATAAGGGGCTCGGAATGCTTTGTGCCTGCACCGCCAGCGAGAGATAGAATAAAAAACAAAAAACAGATAAAATTTTACGCATGATGAATGAACTTAATAATGTTTTTGATAAGGGTTAAACATCCTCATTAAAAATAAACATTATCCTTATCAAAATATGATTAAAGATCATTTATGTTTTTCATTCAGAATTATAGGGAAGATAGAAGCTCAATCCTTCATCAGGATAAGGTTAGCGGGGGGGGGGAAGGTTGTTCATCTAAAAAGGAATTATTGAAGATCAGAAATTTACAAAATAGCGTACACTAAAAGTCGTTTAACAGCATTTTCAAATGGCTTAATTCTTTGGGCTTGATTTCCGGGTTGATATAGTAATCCATCATCCGTTTATCTTCATTGTTTGATGAGCGAAGTATCAATTCTTTGGAATTTAGATAGGCAGATAACTGCTGATTAATTGTACCAATAACTCGATTTCTGATCTGCCTTTGATTATCGTACGACTTCTGATTTAGCTGTAATATATTATTAAGTTCTATGCTGGAGATCTTATACCCATCTGTACGCTCCATCAAAACTTTTACCACCAGCAATTCCAGATCAGAAAGATTTAATTTTCTGGTTTTTAAAGAGCGTTTACGATAAATAAACACGCCAGAAACCATTAAAAATATGGCAATAGAACCAAGAACATAAAGGCGGCTGCTATAACCAGTTTCATATACCTCGCCAATCTTTTCAGACCGCTTAATCACAGCCTCAACAGACAGACTATCGAAAAAAAACTTATCCATTCTGCCGGTGCTTATATTATTTCTGGAATACAAAAAACCATTTGAATAGAAGATCTCACAATTCGACAAAAAGAAATGATTATTATTAACATCGAATCGATAGAGCACATTTTCAAATGGATTTATAATTCTAAGATCCCCATTACCGTTCTGCTTATCAATAAATAAGATTAAATACTCCCCAGTCCAAACACTTCGGTATGGCATTTTAGAAAATTCTAAAATTTCTCTACTTAATTTACCCTTTGTTTGCCAATTTCTATTCTTGAAAGTATAGGTCAAAAAATAAATATCTTTGCTTGCTAGTACGGTGTCTGTTTCTAAATGAGCAGAAAAAAAAGTATCGTATTTTTTCGAATAACCGCTAAACCTAACCGTACTGGGAAATGGGTTTTTACTATTAGAATCATAAAGATCCCACTCGTAAGTTTTAGGATTATAATAGGTTATGATACTATGCTTTTGCCAAAAGCCTTCGCCACCTATAGAAAACAGGGTATCGTTTCTAAAAAATTGAGTGGCATTAAAATTATAACCCCTAAAAAAAGTTTGGTCTAAACGTACCAGATTCCGTGCAGCCAAATCCAAATTATACAGCAAACCGGTACCCGGAATAGTGATCAGGATAGTACCCGGCCGATAAAACACGTTTACATCAAAATCTCCAGGCAGATCATCCTTAATCTGATTCCAATTCACAATCACACCCAATTCCGTTTTCATCTTCCTGGGCGATTCTTTAGTAAGCACCCCGCTTTCTAAATTAACCGAATAAACATAGCGGTCAGGTCCTATCCAGCGAAAACCCTTATGAACCTGCGCCAAAGTTAAAGTTGAATAAACACTTAATAAAAAGGTGATAATGACCAGTCTCATTTTAAAAATCTGATGTAATTCAAATATAACTTTTAGTTATTTAACTACCCACGGCATTAAGTTACAATACGTGACAAATCACAATTCACGCAATTCGCACAAGTATCTTTAAAAATGATAGGTTATTTTACACACCCCAAAAACAAAAAACCCTTCCCGAAATATCGGAAAGGGTTTTTTAACGTTCTTTATCATCCAGTGACAACTGGCGAGTAATTCAAGTAACTGTTCTTCCTATTAATCTTTCTAATAGTTTAAAGTTAACCCAAGACCGAAACCCATATCGCTATCATAGTGCGTTCTAAATCCAAGGTTTTTACCCGCAACGAAATTGAATCCAAACATGTATTCTTTATCTGTATTAAGCATAAAAGCGGCCCTGAGTCTTTTTGATACCGGTATATCTTCCCGTCTGAACTGTATTCTCACATTTCCATCGTGATAAAACTCAGTCTGTAGAACTACCAATAGAGGTAAAGTATAGGCTACCCCCAAACTAAATTGAGAACGTTTGTCTTTAGTATTGATCTGGCCAAAAAGATTTTTTTCCGGTTCAGTATGTTGTCTATACCGATAATCAAATCCAATGAAAGGCATTAACCACTGATTTCTACCCAGGTATCTGCCAATATGGGTTTCACTTTCGTAACCGTGCATATCCTTATAACCCAAACGCCATTCGGTCCCAAAACTCCAACGCGTATTTTGAAGCATGGCCATCCCATCATTACCGTTATTGGCAAAGTCATTTTGAGCCATAAAATGGAGCTGATTGCTTTCACGCTGTAATTTTTGATATGCCCATTTTTTATCTGGTAGCAATGGGTTTGGTTGCTGTTTTTCGTAACTGAATACCCTGTTCATCCCGGCCATCATATGATATAGGATATGACAATGGAAGAACCAATCCCCTTCCAGATTGGCTTCAAACTCAATAGTATCGGTCTCCATTGGCATAATATCAATCACATTTTTAAGTGGTGCATATTCACCTTGGCCATTTATGACCCTGAAATCGTGTCCGTGCAGGTGCATTGGATGTCGCATCATCGAGTTATTATACAGCGTAATCCTTACGATCTCCCCTTTCTTGATCAGAATTTTATCTGCTTCGGATAATACTTTATTATCCATACTCCAGACATAACGATTCATATTTCCGGTAAGTTCAAATCGTAATGCTCTGACTGGTGCGTCTTTCGAAAAAGAAGTTTTATGGGGTGATTTTAGCATGGCATAATTCAACGTGACGATTTCTTTCTGAACCGTTGAATCGGTATTGTGTTGGGCGTGTTCACTGGTGTTCATTTCGCCTGTAACCTCTGGATACATTACGGTATTCATATCCATTTGCTGCAGACTCATATTCATTCCCATATCATTCATATCTCCATTCATCCTCATCATATCATTCATCATTTTCATTCCCTCAAAGTATTTAAGTTTGGGTAAGGGAATAGCTGGCTGTTTAACTCCAGAACCGATATAAATAGAGGTTGATTGAGTTCTATCTTCTGGCGTGGCCAGGAGTTGATAAGCAGTGTTCTCTTTGGGTAGAGTAACAATAATATCATAGGTTTCAGATACACCCACAATCAGCCTGTCCACCTCTACCGGAACCACATCGTTTCCATCGTTAGCCACCACGGTAATCTTACCGCCTGCGTAAGTGAGCCAGAAATAGGAGGAAGCTCCGCCGTTGGAAATCCGCAAACGAACCTTATCTCCGGATTTGAATGGAGAGAGTTGACTATCGCTCTTACCATTTATTAGAAATCTATTATAGTAAACATCACTCACATCCATCGCCAGCATCCGTTTCCACTCATTGGTCAGTTTGGTCTTAAAGTGACCTTCACGGATGGCTTCTGCATAACTTTGGGTGGTTCCTTTTTTTATGGCAAACCAATCCGAGGCATTATGCAGCATCCGGTGTACGTTTTCGGGTTTGTAATCTGTCCATTCACTCAGTATAATAGGAACGGTGGGTAAATCGTCAATGCCTTTTCGAAAAGTGGGGTCATTGGGCCTTTTATTTAAGATCATTGAACCATACATCCCTATTTGTTCTTGCAAACCACTATGACTATGATACCAGTGGGTTCCGTTTTGACTAATCGGGAAGCGATAAACATAGGTCGAATTAGGAGCAATGGGCATTTGAGTTAGATAAGGGACCCCGTCTTCTTTGTTCGGTAAATACAAGCCGTGCCAGTGCAGTGAAGTGTTTTCTTTCAGTTGGTTGTATACGTGAATTTCTGCTGTATCACCTTCGGTAAAGGTTAAGGTGGGCATTGGAATTTGTCCATTTACTGCGATTGCCCGCTTCTGCTTTCCTGTAAAATTCACCAGGGTGTCTTTTACATAAAGATCGTATCTCACCACCTTTTGAGCAAAGAGGCTCGAGGTAACTAATAAGAGCGCAATTAGAATGAATTGTGATTTGTAAGTAATTTGTCTGATATCCATTTTAATGTTTTATAAGGCTGTACTTCTTAATCTGAGTGCATTAACGATGACAGAAACTGAGCTGAAACTCATCGCTAAGGCCGCAATCATGGGCGATAGTAAAATCCCGAATAGGGGAAATAAAACCCCTGCTGCAACAGGAACACCCAAGGTATTATAGATGAGCGCAAAAAACAGGTTTTGCTTGATATTCTTCATTACGGCATCACTAAGATTTCTTGCTTTAACAATTCCTCTCAAGTCACCTTTTACCAAGGTGATCATGGCACTTTCTATCGCTACATCCGTACCGGTTCCCATGGCAATTCCTACATCACTTTTCGCCAATGCTGGGGCATCGTTAATACCATCGCCTGCCATTGCTACCTTTTTTCCTTCAAGCTGAAGCATTTCTACTTCCTTCAACTTATCCTCAGGTAACATACCAGCTTTGAAACCTGTTAAATGAAGTTCGGAGGCCACTGCCTGAGCGGTGTCGAAATTATCACCTGTCAGCATCACTACACTGATGCCTTTGCCTTGTAGTTCTTTAATGGCTTGAGCGCTGGTTTCTTTTATTTTATCACCTATCACCACATAGCCTGCAACTTTCTGGTTGACCGCTAAATAAGATACGGTTTTACCTTGTTTTTGATACTTGCTGGCCTCTTCCTGATATTCTGGAGTAATAACCGCATTAGCATATTCCATCATTTTTGTATTTCCGAGCGCCACCTTTTGATCATTTATAATGGCCTCCACTCCTTTCCCCGTTACTGCGGTAAAAGACACAGATTTTAGTATTTCGATGCTTTTCTCCTTACCATAATTTACGGTAGCTTGAGCAAGCGGGTGTTCGCTATTGGTATTTAATGATACGATGAGTTGAAGCACCTGTAGTTCTGAAAAGTCGCCGCTGAATGAGCCCACTCTTTCGACCGTTGGTTTACCCTCTGTGATGGTTCCGGTTTTGTCTATAATTAAGGTGTCAACTTGATCCATTTTTTCCAATGCTTCTGCATTTTTGATTAATACACCATTTTGAGCCCCTCTTCCAACACCTACCATTACAGACATTGGGGTGGCTAAACCCAAAGCGCAAGGACATGCTATAATCAATACGGCCAAGGCATTCACTAAAGCATATACATAGGCGGGGGCTGGACCCCATACAGACCAAACAAAAAAAGTACTCACCGAGATCAATACCACTAAGGGTACAAAATATCCCGATACCTTATCTGCTAACTTCTGAATAGGTGCACGACTTCTACTGGCATCGTTAACCATTTTTATAATTTGAGATAACAGGGTATCACTTCCCACTTTCTCAGCCTTCATCAAGAATGTTTGATTACCATTGATGGTACCACTGGTTACGCTATCACCTTGAGATTTATTAACCGGAATGGGTTCACCAGTAATCATTGACTCATCAACCGTTGTATTCCCTTCAACAATCACTCCGTCAACGGGGATTTTATCTCCGGGTTTCACCTTTAAAACATCATTTAGGGCAATGTCATCAATACTCACTTCCAGCTCCTGACCATCTATAATTTTAATGGCCTTGTTTGGGGCTAATTTTAGTAATTCTTTAACTGCTGAATTAGTTTTGCTGTGTGCACGTGCCTCTAACAATTGGCCCAACAACACCAGGGTGAGGATGACCGTTGCTGCTTCAAAATAAACGTGTACTGCACCGTATTCCGTTTTAAATTGAACTGGGAAAACGTTAGGAATCAGCATACCTACCACACTAAATAACCAGGCCACACCTGCACCAATCCCAATGAGCGTAAACATATTGAGGTTCCAGCTGACGATACTTTTATAGGCACGCTGAAAAAACATCCAGGTAGCATAAAAAACTACGGGAATGGACAATACGAACTGTACCCCATTCCAATACTTTTGTTCCATCAAATCATAAAGCGGATTGTTCATTACCATTTCACTCATTACGATAATTAAAATGGGTATCGTAAATGCAGTGGCAATCCAGAACTTCTTTAGAAGACTTCGGTAAGTTTTTTCCTCTGCAGAAAGGTCAGGCTGCATAGGTACCAGATCCATTCCACAGATCGGGCAGGAACCTGGAGCATCTTTTACAATCTCAGGGTGCATCGGACAAGTCCACTTAACACTCAGCACCTTAGACAGGGTTTGCTCTTCCACCAAATCCATTCCACAAACCGGGCAATGACCCGATTGCGGGTAGGTCTTATCGCCTTCGCAGTGCATTGGGCAATAAAATACTCCCTTCTTTGAAGATGTGTTACTTGATTTTGTTGATGGATGGTGATGCTCATCCGGATGGTGAATGGTATAGCTGGAACCATCCTTTTTCAATGCATCTTGTAAGATGGATAAAGGAATATGCTGTTCCATCTCAATGGTAGCGGTCGCATTCGCTAAATCAACCTGAACACCAGATACTCCTTTTACTTTGGAGAATGTCTCTTCAACGTGTTTGCGGCAACCGTTACAGGTCATTCCGTGGATAGAATAGGAGTGTTTCATACGGATTAGTTGTTTTACACAAAGTTCTGAAGGATGCTGCTATTGTTATTGCAGAATTTTAGGATTGATTTGTAAGATTTATAATTCTTCAATGGGTGTCCTCTTTTTGTTTTTTAACTGTTTGAAATAAGAAGGAGTTAAACCAGTCACCTTTTTGAACTGATTACTGAGATAGGCTACGCTACTGTAATTGAGCAACAGTGCGATTTCGCTCAGGCTCATTTCATCATACATCAACAATTCCTTAACCCTTTCAATTTTTTGCAGTATGAAGTACTTCTCAATGGTGATTCCCTGGACCTCCGAAAACAGGTGGCTGAGTGTGGTATAATCGCTTGACAAATGTTGAACGATGTAAGTGGAAAGATTGACATTCAAATCATTGTTCTTGTGATAAATCAAGTCGATGATTAATGTTTTAATTTTTTCAATCGTTTGACTCTTTTTATCATCTATCAATTCGAACCCAAAGGTGTTGAGTTGCTTCCCAATTTCCGATTTCTTAGCCTCCGTGATAGGACTAGTCAGCTCAACTTCACCCAATTCCACCGAAAGTAGCTGAAGCCCGAGTTTTTCCAACTCAGACTTCACTACCATTTTACATCGGCTACACACCATATGCTTGATGTATAGTTTCATTACTTGATGGTTTCTACAGTTTTACCACAAGTGAGCATTCTTGAACCATAATAAGGATTCTTGATGGCATCTTCTTTACTCAACCAATTGGCTCCTTTACCTTTATTGGCCATTGGGCAATGTTGATAATAGACAGGGGTTTCTTGTTTAGAAACCTTTATCAACTGATACATATTGTCCGATAGGGTGTTAAAATGATCACGTTGGTGATCCACACTCTTGGTTTCTCCAATATGTTCCGCATCGAAAACCAGATTTTTCATCACTTTCATCCATAAGGTATGCTGGTCTTCTGCCAGTTGATTCATTTGAACTCCATTGATGGAAGTAACCAACTCGTTTGCTTTTGCAGATGCTGTATTACCATCAGATTTCACTAAAGCATCTTTTAATGCAAAATACTTATCAAACACCACCTGTAAGGAACTGTTTTCTTGTACTGCTGCCGATGGCTTGGTGTCAACCGCCTTAATTGGGTGGTGAGCAGAATGATCTTGGTTATTATTAGTTTGAGCATAGGAAGTTGTAGTAAATAACAGTGCACCGACCGCTATCATTTGTTTTAATGAGCTGTTCATATCAATAGATTTTTAAGAAACGGCATTTATTTGCCCGGTTCATTATTCGGAAATTAAATAATTTTAATTAAAAATAGAGGCGTTTTCAATTGGACACACCTCTGGCTGTCGCATTTCAATTCAGCCTATTTTGGGAGGTAGCCAGATAGCGTAAAAGCCCAAGGAAAAATAGGATTCCGTATAATAGAAATGAGATGGGTTTACTATCATTTTGGTACGGGAATACCCCACAAGGTTTGGGAGCATGAAGCCTGAAAAGATAGTTGGACAGTGACAGGCAGCATTTCCGCATTTTCCAGCGCAGCAACCCTTATGATCCTGAAGGCCACATTCATTGCATTGAACTGTTTTAGATAAACTCTTGTTTTGGTCATCAGAGCAGGAATGCGCTACTTTTTGTTTCGATTTCTTACACGCATAAGTATCCATTGGCTTCAGCATTGAGCCGAAAAAAACCAAGAGTGCGATGTAAAGTAATCTAGCCATAACTTTATATCAAAGATACGAATTAATGAATTGATGTGTAGGAATCAAGAATGATGTATTAGTTTGTTGATTCCTACACAAATCCTCTTTTCAGCACCCCATATAAACAAAAAACCGGCTCAGGATTTCCTAAGAGGGGGTTTTTCATTCTTCAGCGGTATTTCCCTTACCCCACCCTCAAAAATATCCTCCCCAAAACCGTAGTATAATTCGGGCTTATGTTCTCCCGCGGCAGCTCTAAGCATTTTTAATCGGGAGAACATATACTACTTTAAAAATAGAATAATTAATTGTGAGCTCAACAACCCAGACCAGCCATACCAAAAACCTGGCTATCCAATTGTACGAACACAAATTACCCTTTGTTCAAATAATAAAAATCACTGATCATAAAAAACTATCCACTTTAGAGAAATACATCAAAGGTGATTTAGATATGGATAAGATGTTGGAGGTAGGGAATTCGATTAGAAAAAATACTCGGTTTATAAACCACACTTTTCTACCAAATCAAGAACAGTAGCCTTTTTAATTGTACTCTCTTCCGATTTGTCGAGTATTGTTATTAAATAAACTGAAGTACAATCATCTGTTTCATTAATAACATAAGTAATAATCCTAAAACCCCCACTTTTACCCCTTCCTTTACTTTCATCACTAATACGAACCTTGTAAATATTTTTACCATAAGGAACCCCTAGACGAGGATTTTTAAGAAGATCTTGTTCTAGCGCTAATATAGTATCTGGAAGTGTTGTGAATTTCTTTTTGAAGCGCTTGACTTTTTTAATAAAGACGGGAGTTGGAATTACTTCGTTAGTCACGAAGAGCATCTTTAAGTGAAATCTTAGGAAGTTTACCTTCACGGATTTTTTTCACTTCCTTGAAACCATTTTCAATTTCTTCAATAGGAAGTAACGCTGATTTCTCGTCAACAAACGTAACCTCTCCTCCCATGCGCAAAATATATTTTTTGATGCGCTCTTCAGCTGAATTCGGAATTTTAGCGGTTAGTGTAGTCATAATTACCTCCTATATAAAGATAGTATATAAACTGCTTTAGGTATTAAATTATTATACAAATATACGAGAATACTTTTTTGTAAAATAATCAAAGAGGAGGAGAATATATTTGAAAAGAAACTGCAAGCTACCGCTAACAAAAAAACCCTTCCCGAAAAATCGGAAAGGGTTTTTTTAAGTTCTTAAAAGCGGACCGGACGGGACTCGAACCCGCGACCTCCGCCGTGACAGGGCGGCATTCTAACCAGCTGAACTACCGGTCCGTAAAAGTGATCCCGCTGGGACTCGAACCCAGGACCCCAACATTAAAAGTGTTAT
>JBJTNQ010000045.1:0-2963 GCA_046074105.1 Sphingobacteriaceae bacterium
TCAGAGGGCCAATATCAATGGACCAAAGTAGCCTTGGAGGGATCGTGGTTCCCAGAAGCATTTATTGGCGCTATGGCCAATTTAATGCGATTCAAAGAAGGGTCAGACCAGAAACTGGAAGCCAGCGTGCAGGACGTGTTGGGTACCATGAAAGTTGTAGAGGCCTGCTACATCAGCAATAAGCAGGGCGGAGTATCATTAAACGAATTATAAAAGAACCTATGTATTTTAAATCTATTTTTTTTGAAGATTATCAGTTAGAAGACAAGCGGATTACCTTGGGCAGAACCATTACCGAGACCGATTTTGTGGTTCATGCCGGCCATACCGGAGACTTTTTCCCCCATCATATGGACGAAGAATGGTGTAAAACACAGCCCTTTGGCCAAAGAATAGCACACGGAACCATGGTTTTTAGCATAGGTATTGGCTTAACGGCATCAGAAATTAACCCCGAGGCCTTTTCTAAAGGCTATGACCGTTTACGTTTCGTAAAACCGGTACATATTGGCGATACCATTCATTCCGAGATCACCATCAGCGAAAAGGCAGAAGCAAAAAGACCGGATATGGGAACCGTTACAGAACATGTAGAGATCATTAACCAAAAAGGTGAGGTGGTACTCGTTTGTGATCATATTTTATTAGTAAAGAAAAAACCAAGCAAATAAACCTAAACCAAGCATTATGCAAGTAACTAACCAAATTGGCGATCAGCATCAGGCTCCTGAAGAAAAAGGTGCTAACGGTGCAAACTACCTCCTACCTTTTATCTTAATTACCAGCTTATTCTTCCTTTGGGGGATGGCTCACAATTTAGATTCCATACTCATTCCACATCTTAAAAAAGCCTGCGAACTCAATAACAGGCAATCAACCCTGATAGATACTGCGGTGTTTTTCGCGTATTTCATCATGGCCATCCCGGCCGGAATGCTGATCAAGAAATTTGGATACAAGAACAGCATCATTACCGGACTATTGGTCTTTGCCGCTGGAGCCTTCCTTTTTGTGCCCGCAGCCAATACCAGAACCTACGAACTGTTCTTGTTCGCTCTATTTGTTATCGGATGCGGTTTAACCATATTGGAAACCAGCGCAAACCCTTACGCAGCCATATTAGGCCCACAAGAATCGGCTTCTAAACGATTAAATTTGGCTGCCTCATTCAATGGTTTAGCAGCTATGGTTGCACCCGTTATTGGTTCTATATTTATCCTTTCAGGGAAAAGCAATACTCCTGAGCAGCTCGCTGCCATGCCCGAAACCGAAAAAGTGGCCTACCTGATGGAAGAAGCTTCTTCGGTTAAATTACCCTACATTATATTAGGTTCGGTACTGGTATTAGTGGCCATCCTGTTCTTCTTTATGCATTTGCCATCTATGAAACCCAAGCATACCGAAGTAGAGGTAAAACCCGGATTCTTCTCCGTATTAAAAAATAAGCACCTGAGTTGGGCAGTTGCCGCACAGTTCTTTTATGTAGGCGCCCAGGTATGTGTAACTAGTTTCTTTATCAGAATTGCACAGCAAGGGTCCGGTTTAGATGAAAAAACAGCCGGTTTTTATTTAGGCATATATGGCTTCCTGTTCATGGCTGGCCGTTTTGTTGGTACTTTCTTTCTTAGATATACCAAAGATGCCGTATTGCTTTCTATCTACTCGGTAATTAGCGTATTGCTTTGCCTGGTGGCCATTTATGGTAATGGCATTCACGTGATCTATGCTTTAGGAGGTCTGGGCTTTTTCATGTCCATCATGTTTCCTACCATTTTCTCTTTAGGTTTAGTAGATTTAAAAAGTAATACCGAAACCGGATCATCATGGTTGGTCATGTCTATTGTTGGAGGGGCCATTTTACCCTATGCGATGGGCACCCTCATCGATATCAAACACGACGATATTCAGGCCGGCTATATCATCCCTTTGGTATGCTTTTTAGTTATTTTATACTTCGGATTAGTTGGACACAAAGTAAAACCAGCAACTAAATAATGCACCTTTTGAGAAAAATTTCGGCCTTCTTTCTGCTGCTGTGGCTCAGCCTGCCGGGCTTTGCACAACAAAACGAGCAGGCAAAACCCTGGGTTTTCTGGTATTGGATGCATGCAAGTGTTTCTAAAGCAGGCATTACTGCCGATCTGGAAGCCATGAAAGAAGCCGGAATAGGAGGGGCCTACTTAATGCCCATTAAGGGGATTACCAATCCTCCATTATTTACGCCCGCGGCAGAACAGCTCAGCCCGCAATGGTGGGACATGCTTGGTTTTGCCATGGGCGAAGCCAAAAGGTTAAACCTGAAATTAGGTATGCACTTTAGCGATGGCTTTGCCTTAGGTGGCGGCCCCTGGATCACACCGGAGCTATCGATGCAGAAAGTGGTTTTCAGCCGGCTCGATGTAAGCGGAGGGCGACCGTTAAAATTGCAATTGCCCGATCCCGAAAAGGTTAAAGATTACTACCGTGACATCCGGCTTATTGCTTTTCCATCCCTAACGGGATCAAAAGCCAATACCCGAAATATCAAACCCAAAATCACTTCCAGTACCGGCGAGGACCTCAGTTTCCTCATCAATCCGGATGGGAAGCAGGCTTTCCGATCGTCAGAAGATGCCACCATTACCTATCAGTTTAAAGAACCCTTTACCTGCAGAAGCATTTATGTAGGAAGTAATGGCAATAACTATCAGGCACAAAGGCTCTTGGTTCAGGTGAGCGATGATGGGCTGAACTTTAAAGACCACCAACAACTGGAAGCACCACGCCATGGCTGGCAGGACGACCGGGCGGAGCATACCTACTGCATGGTGCCGGTAAGTGCTAAATATTTCAGGTTCTTATTCAAAAAAGAAGGCTCATTACCCGGTGCCGAAGATCTGGAGTATGCCAAATGGAAACCATCTATCAAACTAACCGCCCTGGAACTTTTTTCTGAGCCCAAATTGAACCAGTTTGAAAGCAAA
>JBJTNQ010000046.1:0-66158 GCA_046074105.1 Sphingobacteriaceae bacterium
GGCTTCTCGTTCGCCTTGTTAATCGGGGTAATTTTCGGAACCTACTCTTCTATCTGTGTGGCTACACCGGTAGTAGTAGAATTCCAAAAAGACAAAGAAGAAAACAAAAAATAAATTTCGGCTTTCGCCGGATAAAAAATCCCCTCGATTAATCGAGGGGATTTTTTTTATTGGTCCTACTGTAATTTTCGTCGTTACGATGATCCGCCAGTTGGCGAAGAGGCGAAATCTCTCTGTAAAAAATTGGGTGAGGGATTTCTCATCCCGATTTGCCGGTATGAGAAATAACGAAAAGGACTGAAATTCCACAACGCTTACCTCACCCCCTCTTGCACAGTTCAAAATAAAATCAGATATTTGTCATACTAATTATTGCCATGCTTACAGAACCTTTCAGTTCCTACTCCCATTTACTAGACCGTACGGCCCGGAAGGTAAAGCAATATGCCCAAAGACGGTTCAATGCCGAGAATTTCGAGATCACCGTAGACCAATGGCTGGTGCTCAAGAACCTGAATGAACACCCCGAACTTAACCAGAGCGAACTGGCCGAGATCATAGGGAAAGACCATCCTACCCTTACCCGGATTATTGACCTTTTGTGCAAAAAAGATTTAGTAGAACGACGGGTAAATCCCGCCGATCGTCGTAGCTTTACGGTACATTTAACCGCTCAGGGGCAGGAAAAAGTAAAAAAATGGAGCGGAAAAATGGCCGAGATACGCATGAAGGCCTGGGAAAACCTGACAGAACAAGATTACAAACATTTAAAACGAATCCTGGACACCATTTACACCAACCTCGATTTATCTATAAACCATAACAAATAAAAATGATCAACACCGATATCTGTATTATTGGAGCTGGCCCTGTAGGCCTATTTACCGTGTTTGAAGCCGGATTATTAAAAATGCGTTGCCACCTCATTGATGCCCTGCCGCAAATTGGCGGACAGCTTTCTGAGATTTATCCGCAGAAACCCATTTACGATATTCCAGGATACCCGGAAATTAAGGCTCAAGAACTGATTGATCGTTTATTAGAACAAATTGCCCCTTTCGATCCCGGATTTACCCTGGGCGAACGGGTAGAAGATCTGCAAAAACAGGAAGATGGTTCTTATATCGTTAAAACCAACGACGGCACCGAAGTACATTGTCAGGTAGTGGTTATTGCTGGTGGTTTAGGTTGTTTTGAACCCCGTAAACCAGAGATCGAGAACCTGGAACAATTTGAAGGAAAAGGAGTAGCTTACATGGTAAAGAATCCGGAAACTTTCCGCGATAAAAAGATCGTATTGGCCGGTGGCGGCGACTCTGCCCTAGACTGGACGATATTCTTAGCCGATGTGGCCGAAAAAGTAACCCTGATCCACCGCGGCGACACTTTCCGTGGTGCGCCAGATTCTGCCGAAAAAGTATTCGACCTGGCAAAAGAAGGCAAGATCAATCTCATATTACAATCTAACGTAACCAGCATCTCTGGAAACGGACACCTGAAAAACATCTCCATTTTAGGAAAAGATAAAGAGAGCACCACCCTCGACACCGATTACCTGATCCCATTATTTGGTTTAAGCCCTAAATTAGGCCCGCTAGCTAACTGGGGATTAAATATTGACAAGAATGCCATCGAGGTAGATACTTTTGATTATTCAACCAATGTAGAGCGTATCTACGCCATTGGCGACATCAATACTTATCCCGGTAAACTGAAACTGATCTTATGTGGGTTTCACGAAGCTGCCATTATGGTACAAAGTGCCTTTAAATACGTTTATCCAGATCAAAAACTAAGTTTTAAATACACCACCGTTTACGGGGTAAACTCTTTCTAAGATGATCATTACCATACAAGTTGAAGACCGAGACGGTAGCACACAGGCTGTTGAACTACCTACCGAAGTTAATTTAAACCTGATGGAAGCGCTAAAGGCTTCCGGATACAATATTCTGGCAACCTGCGGCGGCATGGCTTTATGTGCCACCTGCCATGTTCAGGTATTGAAAGGAATGGAAAAACTGCCTGCACCCCAGGATGCAGAACTGGATATGCTCGATACTTTGTTTGATGCCGATGAGGATAGCCGTTTAGCCTGCCAACTCAAAGTAAACGATGAGATGGACGGCCTGGCTGTAAAAATAAGGGGCGACGAGCACTAAACAACATTTCTAAAGATTTGGGGTTATTAATAGATAGCATATTATGGAAGAACCTCAGATCCCGAAAAGTAAACATCCTCGTGTAGTTATTCTTGGCGGTGGCTTTGGCGGTATTGAATTAGCCAAAAAACTTCGCCAAAAGCCGGTACAGGTCATTATGCTCGACCGGCACAATTACCACACTTTCCAGCCGCTGCTTTACCAGGTAGCCACCGGAGGCCTCGAACCCGATTCTATTGCTTTCCCGCTGCGGAAAATATTTAAAGGGCAAAAGAATTTTTCCTTTCGCATGTGCGAGGTGGAAGAAATTGATCCTGAAAAACAAGTTCTTGAAACCAGCATAGGCCCTATCCGGTATGACTTTGTGGTTCTGGCCACCGGATCGGACACTAATTTCTTTGGACAGAGCGAAATAGCGCATTTTGCCATGCCCATGAAAACCATCCCGGAAGCACTGAACCTGCGAAGCATGCTGCTTCAAAAGCTGGAAGAGGCAATCATTGAAGAAGATCCTGCTAAGAAAGCTGCTTTACTGAATTTCGTGGTAGTGGGCGGCGGGCCTACCGGTGTAGAATTATCCGGCGCCTTAGCCGAATTAAAAAAACATGTATTAGCCAACGATTATCCGGAACTCAACCTGCGGGATGTTCACATTTATCTGATCGAGGGTTCGCCCAAGGTATTGGGCATAATGTCTGATCAGGCTGCCCTGAAATCAAAGGAATTTCTGAAAGAGATGGGGGTTAAAGTATGGTGCAACCAGCGGGTACTGAGTTATAATGGCGAGCAAATAGCACTCTCAGACGCCCCACCTATTCTCACTAAAAACGTATTGTGGTCTGCCGGTGTAAAAGGAGAAGTGATAACAGGTATCCCTGCCGGAGTGATTACCCGGGGCAACCGCATTCTAGTGAATGAATATAACCAGATCCAGGGTTTTAATCATTTATTTGCCATTGGCGATGTTTGCGCCATGCTTACCACTGATTACCCTAACGGACATCCCGGTGTAGCTCCGGCAGCCATTCAGCAAGGCCGGCATTTAGCAAAAAATATCCTTAAGATCATCAAGAAGCAGGCACCCGAACCCTTTACCTATCATGATAAGGGTGCCATGGCTACCGTTGGACGCAATAAAGCCGTGGTAGATATTGGCAAGATCCGCTTTCAGGGTGTATTTGCCTGGTTTGTGTGGATGTTTGTTCACCTGATGACCTTGGTAGGTTTCCGGAATAAATTAGTGGTTTTCGTGAATTGGGTTTGGAGTTATTTCAGTTACGACCGCGGTACCCGGCTGATTATCAGAAAGTTTAGCAGAGAATCCATGACAGAAGATACAGCAGCTAAATGATTTGTCGATTTGCTAATTCGGCAATTAGTCAATGGACAAATCGCCGAATTGACAAATTGAATAATTAACTTCGTACTGTGCAAACCGCAATACCTTTCAAACTTATCGAATGCCCGCGAGACGCCATGCAAGGCGTAAAGCAATTTATTCCTACCGAATTAAAGGCAGCCTACCTGAACTTGCTTTTGCAGGTAGGATTTGATACGCTAGATTTCGGCAGTTTTGTTTCTCCAAAAATTGTTCCTCAAATGCAAGATACCGCTACGGTATTAAGCCAGTTGGATTTAGCCGGCCCTACCCAATTATTAGCCATTGTAGCCAATGTGCGGGGCATGGAAGAAGCCGTTGGATTTGAAGAAATAAACTATTTAGGTTTCCCTTTCTCTGTTTCAGAAACTTTTCAGCAGCGTAATACACAGGCTTCCATAGCCGAATCGCTGAATACCGTTGAGCAGCTATTAGATCTCTGCCGTAGAAACAATAAAAAACCGGTCATTTACCTTTCTATGGGTTTTGGCAACCCTTACGGGGATGCCTGGAGCCCTGAAATTGTAGTGCATTGGGCCAAAGAACTGGTAGATCGCGGTGCGGGTATATTATCCTTATCAGATACGGTTGGCATAGCAAAACCTGAACAGATCAAAAATTTATACACCTTGCTGGCAAGCGAATTTCCTGATACAGAGATCGGCCTGCACCTACACAGCACACCCCATACCTGGGAAGAAAAAATGGAAGCGGCTTATGCTGCCGGTTGCCGCCGGATGGATGGCGCCGTAAAAGGTTTTGGTGGCTGCCCTATGGCTGCCGATGAGCTTACGGGCAATATGCCTACCGAAAACATGATCGGGTTTTTATCCCGAAAAGAAGAAAATCTGGAATTGAATTTGGATAAATGGCAAGAAGCTTTAGCTTTTTCGACTAATGTATTTCATTAAAACCAAGTACTGATCTCGTTGCGCCAAACCAGTACCAGCACCCCGCTTACAGCAATTAATGCACCCCAAAAAGCCTGAAATGTGATTTTCTCCCGATATAACAACCAGGAGACCGGCAAAATGAATACCGGAACCATCGAAAATAGGGTTTGGGCTATAGAAACATTAATGAGGTTGGCTGAATAGAGTGAAAGCGAAACCCCAATTACCGGGCTAATTATAGTTGCAATTAAAGTGTATCGTATAGCCGGGCCATCTGCTTTTGAAATTGACCTTAAAATTCCTAATGCCTTATTGCGGAATATGGAAATGATGAATAAAGTGAGTGCCGCAATGGTTAAACGAATCCAGGAAGCATGTAAAGGGCTTAATACGCCCTCCTGCTGCTGTAAACCGATCTTAGAGAACACCAAACCAATTCCCTGGGTTAGCGAGCCTCCAATGGCAAACAATACGCCTTTGTAGTGCGGCTCGTGGTGGGTATGTTCTTCCTGACTTTTTCGATTAAAAATTACCCAAAATACGCCGGCAATGGTAATGATCATTCCTGAAAAGGCCACCAAAGAGATAGTTTCATTTAAAAACAAAATACCGAATACCAGAGCTGCACCGGGTGCGAACGTATAAAACAGAGAAGTTTTGCGAGGGCCTAATATTTCGAAGGCACTAAAGGCACACCAATCGCCAATGGTAAGCCCTATAAAGCCCGAAAGGCCCAGCCAAAGCCAAGAACTGAGTTTGGGGAGACTGAATAAATCAGCAAGGCCAATATGGTCGAATAAAATGACGGCAAGTGCTAAAAATAAAGCTGCCAGCACTAAACGGAAATGATTGAGTACGTTGGCTCCGAGGCGTTTGGCGGCCTCGGTGAAATAAAGCATGCCGAAAGTCCAGCAAATGGCGGTAGTTAAGGCAAATAGTTCGCCCTTGAGCTCGAAATTCATCGATGCCAAACCATTTTAAAGTGTTGAATTCCGGCTTCTTCGAATTGAGGACCTTCGGCAATGAAGCCAAATTTTTTATATAATCCTACGGCTTGTATTTGTGCATGCAGGTAAACATAGGCCGCATCAGCCGGCAGATCGGCCAGAACGGCTTTAACCAATTCCAGACCGAGGCCTAATCCACGAAATGGCTGCAATACAGCAAATCTTTCTAATTTGTATCCTTTTTCGGTTTTGCGCCAGCGGCAAGCACCTGCAGGTACACCATCTACTTTAGCCAAAAAATGAATAGATTCATCCTCGAACTCCCATTCTAGCTCTGGCGGGCAGTCTTGCTCTATCACAAAAACTTCACGCCGAATGGCGAATACTTGTTCTAATTCTTTTTGATTATTTACTTTTTGTACGCTTAGCTGGGGCATTTGCTTTAGTTTGGGATTCTTTTTTCTCCATTTGATGTGTCCTGGATTTTTGTGAATGCATTAAATCGGCTACATCAATGGAATGGGAAGTGTGAATATCGCGTTCTTTCTTGGCCAATTCAGACAAACGCTTGTAGAAAACATGGAGTTCGTCTAATTCGTCTTCGGTCAGATTTTCTATATCTACCATTCGGTTACTCGACTTTTCGCTTGCCGCAATGAGTTCATTGAGTTTTAACTGTATGGCTTTAGAATCTTTGTTCTGTGTTTTTTGAATGAGAAAAACCATTAAAAAAGTAATAATGGTGGTACTGGTATTGATGATGAGCTGCCAGGTTTCTGAATAATCGAAAACAGGCCCCGTTACGGCCCAGGCAATTATGGTTGAAAAGGCAATTAAAAAGGCATAGGAACTACCTGTCCAAACGGTTACTTTATTGGCAAATCGTTCAAACATTCCGGAAGATTTGGTGGATTTCTTTGCCATATTTTGATTTATTTAGAGTTTAGCCATCCCGCGAAAGCGAAATTTTACATTTTATCGTTTACTCCGATACAATTCAGATCTTCAAATGCTTGTGTTAATCGTTTAACAAATTGTTCTTCGCCTTTACGCAACCAAACCCGGGGATCATAATATTTTTTATTGGGCACATCGTCTCCTTCGGGATTGCCTATCTGGTCTTGCAAGTAAGCTTCTTTAACTTTGTAATAATTCAGGATACCTTCCCAGGTTGCCCATTGCATATCGGTATCGATATTCATTTTGATGGCGCCATAGGAAATGGCTTCGCGAATTTCTTCTTGCGAAGAGCCCGAACCTCCGTGGAAAACAAAATTGATAGGTTTTTCTTCGGCTCGGTTAAATTCATTACGGATAAAGTCTTGTGAATTTTTAAGAATAACGGGTTGTAGTTTCACATTTCCGGGCTTGTATACGCCGTGTACGTTGCCGAATGCGGCTGCAATGGTAAACTTATCGCTAATGGTACTTAGTTCCTTATAAGCGTAGGCTACTTCTGAAGGCTGAGTATATAAACGAGAACTATCTACATCGGTATTATCTACACCGTCTTCTTCGCCACCCGTTACTCCTAATTCAATTTCTAAGGTCATACCCATTTTAGCCATGCGCTTAAGGTATGTTTTACAGATCTCTATATTTTCTTCTATGGGTTCTTCCGATAGGTCGATCATGTGAGATGAATACAGCGGTTTACCATGCTTAGCGAAGAATTTTTCGCCATAGTCCAGCAAACCATCTATCCAGGGCAACAATTTCTTTGCAGCGTGGTCGGTATGCAAAATTACAGCAACACCATAGTGCTCGGCCAGCAGGTGTACATGCTCTGCGGCAGAAACCGCTCCTAATACACAAGCTTGCTGATTATCGTTATTTAAGGATTTTCCGGCATAAAATTGTGCTCCACCATTAGATAACTGAATCATTACCGGAGAATTAACAGCTTTGGCAGTTTCCATTACCGCGTTAATGGAGTTTGTACCGATCACATTAACTGCAGGCAGGGCAAACTGATGCTTTTTAGCAATTTCAAATAATTCTTGTACGGCATCGCCATAAATAACTCCTGTATAATTTTTCAGACTCATAGCTATGGGTTTAATTTTAAGATAGTCGAAAATAAGGATTTTATGAGCAACAACAAGGCTGGGACAATAGTTTTATTCCACATAAGCTTTATTGATGAGGGTTTACAACGCTAAGCTGTTCATTTCTTAAATTTTTCGTTTATTTGTACCTCAAATTTGATGGAATGGCTTGGTTTAAGAGAGATAAAAAAGGAATTGTAACTAGCACTGAGGATAAATTAGAGGCTCCTGATGGCATTTGGAATAAATGCCCGTCGTGTAAGAAGCCACTTCATTACCAGGAACAGCAAGACAGTCATTATGTTTGTCATTATTGCAATCATCACCTAAGAGTGGGCTCTAAGGAGTATTTTGAGATCTTATTTGATGATAATCAGTTCGTGGAATTGTTCCCTAATTTGCATTCTGGCGACCCTCTGAACTTCTCGGACAGTAAAAAATATACAGAACGTTTGGAGGAGAGTTATAAAAAAACTGGGCTTAAGGATGCCATTCGCTCTGGGCATGGTAAAATTGATGGACAGGACCTGGTTATTGCGTGTATGGACTTTAATTTTATTGGTGGTTCTATGGGTTCTGTTGTGGGTGAAAAAATTGCCCGCTCTATTGACTATTGTTTGGAACATCGTATTCCATTTTTAATGATCTCTAAATCGGGAGGTGCCCGTATGATGGAGGCGGCTTTCTCGCTGATGCAGATGGCTAAAACTTCGGCTAAACTGGCATTACTGGGGCAGGCAAAAATTCCTTATATTTCTTTATTAACCGACCCTACTACGGGTGGCGTTACGGCATCTTATGCCATGCTGGGTGATATTAATATTGCTGAGCCTGGTGCTTTGATTGGCTTTGCGGGGCCAAGGGTTATTAAGGAAACTATTAAACGAGATCTGCCTAAGGGTTTCCAGACCTCGGAGTTTGTGCAGGAACATGGTTTTCTGGACTTTATTGTTGACCGTAGGGAAATGAAGGCTAAACTGGCTTCCTTTATCAGGATAATGGCTAATTAATAAAAAAAGCCCTGACGAATGTCGGGGCTTTTTTGTTTGTGTTTGTTTTATTTCTTTTTGAGGTAGCAGGTTTTGATCACGATAACCGATCCTTCTACTTTACCTTCGATGGCGTCTTCATCGTCTGTTAAGCGGATGTTTTTTACTACGGTTCCGCGTTTAATACCGGCTGAAAAGCCTTTTACTTTTAGGGTTTGGGTGACGATTACGGTGTCGCCAGCCTGTAATACGTTGCCATTACTATCTTTTGGTTCCATGTGGTGTTTAGCTTAATGGAGCCGAAAGTAAGTAATTTATTATTTTCTCGGATATTTTTCTTCCCATTGCTTCATCATACGGCTGTAATTATCGGGGTCGAGTTTCTTAAGTATATAATCGAGCTTTTCCTCTTTGCGCTCCTCTCCTTCTTTAGACTGTGGCGAACCTACATACCATAAAAATGAGAGGCCGGCCACTTGCCATATCAGTTGCAGAAATTCGGATTGCCAGTTTTCCATAGTATCTCGCATCATTTCTACAAGGTATTCGGATGCTTTAATGGCCTGATGGTGTGCGGCTTGTTCTTGCTTAAAAGCTTGCCAGCCAAAGTACCAGTGCAGGCCTAATGATAATACAAATAAGAACAAAGTTGCCCATAAATAACCCCGTTTTTTTAGTAATCCGGGTATTGAGTTTTGTTTCATAGCGTGTTTATATTCCCTGTACCCTTGGTTCGTGATCGGTCATCGAATCGGTTTTTCGGTTTTGTGCCGGATCTTCAAAATTGGTATCGCCCGGCTTTGCCGGAGATGAAAATTCATCTCCGGCTCTGGTGTTGGTATCTCTTCCTCGTTCTGTTTCGGTATCTGCTTCCTGATCCATTTCGTCTTCTTCGTCGTCCTCATCCATATCATCATCTTCTTCCTCATCTTCATCCTCTTCTTCTTCATCCATCTCTTCTTCGTCTTCTTCATCTCCTTTTAATTGGAAATCCGGATCTTTTTTTACTTCAATGAGTTCTTCATCTTGATCTTCTAATTGATTTGTTCTGCTTGCAGAAGGCTCTCCGTTATCTGTTTCTGGGGTCAGGCTAGGAAGTTTCGGATCTTTTTCTTCGGGATGTGGCTTGGTATCGGGACGGTTGTATTCTCTCTGCTGCTCTTCTTGATGTGATGGTTTTTGTGGTGTCTCCTGATCCCTTGGATCTTGAGTTTCATTTTTATAAAATGTGTTCATTGTTATTGCTTTTGTGTTTAAGTAAACAATGAGTATAGGGGGTTTTGTTTTAGGCTAATGAAAAATATGTGTTACCAATTGTAGGTTATGGGTTTTGGAATACGAGTTGCAGGTTTTACGGTTGCGGGTTGCGATCTGGATAGCGTGCTTTGGAGTGGGATAGGATCTGAAATAAGGGGGCATAAAAAAGCCCCGAATTTCTTCGAGGCCCTGTGTGTACCCAGCGGGAGTCGAACCCACATCAGCAGAACCGGAATCTGCCATTCTATCCATTGAACTATGGGTACAAAGTAAGTTCAAATATAAGGCTTTTATACGTTGAAACGGAAGTGCATGATGTCTCCGTCTTCCACAATATAAGTTTTACCTTCTACACCCAGCTTGCCGGCTTCTTTGCAAGCATTTTCTGAGCCCAAACTAATATAATCGTTGTATTTAATGACCTCGGCACGGATACATCCTTTTTCGAAATCGGTATGGATAACGCCTGCGGCCTGCGGGGCGGTCCAGCCTTTTTCAATGGTCCAGGCTCTTACCTCTTGCACACCAGCGGTAAAATAGGTGGCCAAGTTGAGGAGTTTATAAGCAGCTTTGATGAGTTTATTTACGCCCGATTCTGCCAATCCGAGGTCTTCTAAGAACAATTGACGTTCTTCGTAGCTTTCGAGTTCGGCAATTTCGGATTCTATTTTTGCTGAAATAACTAATACTTCGGCATTTTCATCTTTTACGGCCTCACGTACACGATCTACATAGGAGTTTCCGGTGTTTACGGAGTTTTCGTCTACATTGCATACATACATTACCGGCTTGGCAGTTAGCAGGAACAGATCGGCAAGGTAGTCCTGATCTTCGATAGAGATAGGTGCAGTACGTACAGATTTACCAGATTCTAAATGGCTTTTTACAACAAGGCAAACTTCATAAGACTTTTTAGCGTCTTTATCATTGCCGGTTTTAGCCATTTTTTCTACTTTTTGTATTTTTTTCACCACCGCATCCAAATCTTTTAGCTGCAGCTCGGTATCAATAATTTCTTTATCTCGAATGGGGTCTACCGATCCATCTACGTGAATAACGTTAGTATCATCGAAACAACGTAGTACGTGAATAATGGCATCAGTAGCTCTTATATTTCCTAAGAACTGATTACCCAGCCCCTCGCCTTTACTAGCTCCTTTTACTAAGCCGGCAATGTCTACAATTTCGATGGTATTGGGCAGTATGCGTTGTGGCTTTACCAGTTCAGCCAGTTTGGTAAGGCGTTCATCGGGTACGGTTATTACTCCCACGTTTGGCTCTATAGTACAAAATGGAAAGTTTGCCGCCTGTGCCTTAGCGTTTGATAAGCAATTAAATAAAGTCGATTTACCTACGTTAGGTAGTCCTACTATTCCGCATTGTAATGCCATGGATGGTTATTTTTTGGTTTGAATTGGCGCAAAGATAGAAATTATGGCCTTGAATGAAAGAAAGCGTGTATACAGACGTTAATATTATTTAAATAATTGTTTATGGAAACAGGAACTAAACTGAACCTAATGGCTTTGGCTAAATGGGCTAAAGTATTTTCTATCATTATCTTTTGTCTATTTGGAGCGTATTTAATGTATGCTTTATTTGTATTTAAAAAAATGTACGATCTGGTTGGATCCATGAACAACATGAGCATTTTTACGGGTTTTGTAAATATTATTTTTATGCTGTTGGGCTTACTCTGTGTAATTATTTTAATATTTCCTACCAGCTGGCTACATCAATTTGGCAAGCTGGGCCAAAGGGCTGCTTTGTTAAATGATGAGACGATCGCTGAACAGGCTTTACATAAATTAAAAATGGTATTCAGGTTTTGTAGTATTTGTTTACTGGCAGCATCTTTTATTATTACGTTGTTTACCGCTTGGTGGATGCTGGTTGATTTTTAAACATCAAAAGCCACCCCGAGGGGCGGCTTTTGAATAGGTTTGGTTAGTTGGTTTGGATTAAATATCGAAATTGAAATCGTCGTCGGAAACCTTGGTAGTTTCTGATGGATTTTCTGAGTATTCGTATCTTTTTTCTACTACTTCCTGGTTTGCTTTTACGTAATCAACAGTTTCTTTTAACCCTTCGGCAAACTTTTCGAAGTCTTCTTTATACAGAAATATTTTGTGTTTAATGAATACGCCATCTTCTAATCGCTTTTTGCTTTCGGTGATGGTAATGTAGTAGTCGTTAGATCGTGTTGCCTTAACATCAAAAAAATAGGTGCGTTTTCCGGCTCTTACTTTTTTGGAATGAACCTCTTCCCGCTCTTTGTTGTCAAAATCTCCCATATTGGTTATCGTTTGTTTTTTTTTAAATATTGACTATCGTAAATATAAATGATTAAAATTCTAATTTCCAAAAAAGAAAGTGCTTAATCTTTAGGCTTTTATTGTTCTTCTTCTAATAATTGCTTTTGATAGAGTTCAAAATAGCTCCCGCGATGCTTTATCAGCTCCTTATGACTTCCTCTTTCAACAACACGTCCTTCATCCATTACCAATATATGGTCGGCATTTTTAATACTCGAAATTCTATGGGCAACAAGTAATGTGGTCTTATTATTCATAATACGGCCTAGGTTCTTCAGTATTTCTTCTTCTGTTCGGGTATCTACAGCCGAGAGGGAGTCATCAAAAAGTAGAATTTGAGGCTGCTTAATTAATGCTCTGGCAATAGAAACACGTTGTTTTTGTCCAACCGAAAGAGTAATTCCCCGCTCTCCGATCAGGGTTTGATAACCATTTTCGAATGCGGCAATGTTTTGGTGTACGGCGGCATCTTTAGCGGCTTGCTCTATCAGATCCGCTTTGCCTACATCAACACCAAAAGCTATATTATTAGCTATGGTATCTGAAAAAAGGAATACTTCTTGCGGCACAAAGCCTAATTGGTTGCGGTAATGGTTTAAATGATAATTACCTATGGGCTCGCCGTCTATCAATATTGCTCCGGCATCGGCATCATACATCCTCATAATTAAATTAGCCAATGTAGATTTTCCCGAACCGGTTTTACCAATAATAGCGAGAAATTCGCCAGGCTTTACTTCAAAGGAAACCTGATCTAATGCTTTAATGCCCGTATCGGGATAAGTAAAGCTCACATTTTTAAATTCTATGTGTCCTTGTATGTCTTTTTGCAAAGGTCCGCTGAGTATTTCGGGCTGGGTTTGCAGAAATTCATTAATGCGTTTTTGTGAGGCTGCTGCTCTTTGTATAAGCGAGGTTACCCAGCCTAATGACATGACCGGAAAGGTTAGCTGGTTTACATATACTACGAATTCTGCTATGTTTCCGGGGCTGATGGTGCCTTTCATTACCTCCAGACCGCCTATATAAACGGTAATAATGGTACTTAAGCCTACCAATAAAAGCATAATCGGGAAAAATAAGGCCTGCACCTTTACTAAGTCCATGGAATGGGCTTGGTATTGCCGGCTTTGTTCGGCAAATTTAGCCTGCACTTGTTCTTCTCTTACATAAGATTTAATGACCCTGATACCTGAAAAGGTTTCCTGCACAAAACTGGATAGCTTGGAGAGCTGCTGCTGTATGCGTTCGCTGCGGGAATTAATAACACTGTTTACCGAATAAATGGTGAGGGCTAAAATGGGTAAAGGTAAAATACTTAAAATAGCGAGCTTAAGGTTTACGCTAATCATGGCGTATATGATGAGTACAAACAGCACGGTGGTATTAATGGTGTACATGATGGCCGGACCCAGGTACATACGAACACGACTTACATCTTCGGTTACGCGGTTCATTAAATCGCCAGTATTGTTTCGGCGAAAGAATGACATGGACAGCTGCTGGTAATGTTCGTAGATCTCGTTTTTAAGGTCGTATTCTATATGCCTGGACATGAGAATAATGGTTTGCCGCATAAAGAATAAAAATATCCCCCGAAGGAGGGCTAATAACAATACGGTTATACCGAAAAACAGCAGGCTGTACCCAAATAGCTGGTAAACGAGTTCCTGGCGGTTAAAGCCGGTAAACAAGCGGTAAAGGTTAATATTTTCTGTTACCAGATCGAAGGAGATGCGAATTACCTGTGCCGGTAAAACACCAAATAAGTTAGAGATAACCACAAAAATAACTCCCGGCAATAAGCGCCATCGGTATTTATAGAAAAACTTATTTAGGTAAGCCAGGTGTTTCATGAATGTGGTAAAAATACATTTTTAGTATGGAGTTGCGGATGGTAAGTTGTGAGAAAATAGTTGACCGTTCGGAACGGTAGAATATAAGGTTGAGACTATTCTTTTGCTGGCGGTATTTTTTACTACTTTTGCTAAACCATTTTAAAGCTAAAAGTCATCCTCTATGCCCGGCATCTCGTTAGAGAATAATTCGATATTTACCCAAATGAGCCAGTTTGGGCACCAAAACGTAGTTTTCTGCAAAGACGCAGACACAGGCCTGAAAGCCATTATTGCCATTCATGACACTACTTTGGGGCCTGCCTTGGGCGGCACCCGTATGTGGAGCTATAAAACTGAAGAGGAGGCTTTGCAGGATGTTTTGCGTTTATCGAGAGGGATGACCTATAAGGCCGCCATTTCTGGATTAAACCTGGGCGGCGGTAATGCGGTTATCATCGGCGACAGCCGTACCGAGAAAACAGAAGCCATGATGCGTCGCTACGGTAAGTTTATTAATAACCTGAATGGGGCTTTTATTACTGCAGAGGATGTGGGTACGAATCCGAGAGATATGGAGTATATCCGCATGGAAACGAAATATGTTACCGGTGTGCCCGAATCGTTGGGCGGCAGCGGCGACCCCTCGCCTATTTCGGCAAAGGGTGTTTTTATGGGTATTAAGGCTTGCGTAAAGGAGCTTTTTGGGAACGATAGCCTGGCGGGTAAATCTGTTGCAGTGCAGGGCATTGGGCATGTGGGCGAAATTCTGGTTCATTTATTACGTGAAGAAAAAGCCAAGGTTTATGTAAGTGATATTGATGAGGAACGCCTAAGCCAGGTGGCTAAAAAATATGGTGCCGAGGCGGTGTCTAATCACAATCTTTTTGATCTGGATGTTGATATTTATGCACCTTGTGCATTAGGTGCAACGGTAAATACAGAAACCATTGGGAAAATGAAATGTGCCATCATTGCCGGATCGGCCAATAATCAGCTGGCGGACGAGAAGGTTCACGGAAAATTATTACTGGAGAAAGGTATATTATATGCTCCTGATTATCTGATTAATGCCGGCGGTTTAATTAATTGCTATTCTGAAATTGCCGGATACAGTAAGAAGCGTACCATGCAGTTGGCCGAAAATATTTACGAGGCCACCCGTACGGTATTACAAAAATCGAAGGCGGAGAATATCCCTACGATTGAAGCAGCAAATAAAATTGCTGAAAAACGAATTGAAGACATTAAAAAAATTAAAGCTAGTTTCTAATTATACCGGTTTTTTATAACCATATCGTTCTTTATCATGTTAAATAGAAGGCAACTCAGGGTAAAAGTTTTACAGGTTTTATATGCTTATCAGCAGGCAGATAACAAAGAAGTTAAACTCTTTGAAAAAGCACTGCTCAAGGATATTAATTCGGTAAGCGAAATGTATTTTTATGCGCTTTCTTTATTGATAAAGGTTGCCGATTATAGCCTGATAGATGCTGAAGATAGGGCTAACAAGCATTTACCAAGTGCTGAGGATCTGAACGCTCCTACCAAACTGAGCGACAATTTATTTATTGAGGCTTTACGAAATCACCCGAAATATGTAGAGGGACTAAAGCAGTTTAAAGTGAGTTGGGATTTTGAGCCTATTATTGATAAGACTATTTTCTCTTTCCTTAAAAATGCTGAAGAGTATACCGATTATTTAAAGGCTAAAGAGCACACCATCCATTCTGATAAAGAGATCATCAAATATATTTTCCGCAAAATAATTCTTAAAAATCCCGCTATTGAGCAAATTTTTGAAGAGAAATTCATTAACTGGCCAGTGGATAAAGAGGTTTTAAAAGCCATGATGGCCAAAACCTTTAAGGGTTTTAACGGACCGGATGCGGGCTCTAATCAATTGGCTTTTTTACTGCAGAACGAAAAAGAAGACCGGGAATTCGTGATAGATCTACTGAATAAGAGCATTGCTCATGCAGATGAATACCTGGGCTATATTGACAAAAAGACCAAGAACTGGGATGCGGAACGTATTGCTTTAATGGATATTTTGCTCATGCAGATGGCTATTGCCGAATTAGTTCATTTTTCATCTATTCCGGTTAAAGTAACCATTAATGAGTATCTGGAAATTGCAAAAGAATTCAGCACACCAAAAAGCAATAGCTTTATTAATGGTATTTTAGATAAAATTTTGGCTGATCTGAAAGCAGAGAAAAAAATTCAGAAATTTGGACGTGGATTAATTGAATAACATCATGAAAAACTTCATTCTTTTATTGTTTGTACTACTGGCATTTACGGCCTGCAAGCAAAGCAGCGAAAGCAATACTAGTGAAACTGCGGCTGTTGTAGACTCTGCCACCGCACCTATTATGAGTTTCGAAAAAGAATCGTATGATTTTGGGCAAATTACGGAGGGTGAGCGTGTGGCTTACGATTTTTACTTTACCAATACAGGCAAAACACCACTTATAATTACCAGTGCTGCTGCTACCTGCGGCTGTACGGTTCCTGAATATCCAAGAGAAGCCGTTGAACCAGGGCAAAAAGGCCATATTCATGTGGTTTTTAACAGTACCGGCAAATCGGGCATGCAGAACAAAGTAGTTACCTTAACGGCCAATACTTATACCGGCACACAAGAACTTCATTTAATTGGAGATGTAAAACCTAAAAACAATTAAAAATAAACATATGTTAAATTCAATTTTATTACAAGCAGCTGCAGGATCGTCAATCATGCAATTTTTACCCATGATTTTAATCATTGTGGTATTTTATTTCTTCATGATCCGCCCTCAGATGAAAAAAGCTAAAGATCATAAGAAATTTATCGAGGAACTTAAAAAAGGAGATAAAGTAATTACTACTGCCGGAATTCATGGCAAAATTGTTGACCTGAATGAGACTACTTTTGTAATTGAAGTAGAAGGCGGCACTAAAATTCGTTTCGACAAATCGGCCGTTTCTTTAGATGCTTCTAAAACCCTAAATACGGAGA
Source organism: Sphingobacteriaceae bacterium (assembly GCA_046074105.1). Taxonomy (GTDB): domain Bacteria; phylum Bacteroidota; class Bacteroidia; order Sphingobacteriales; family Sphingobacteriaceae; genus JAIPAN01. The sequence goes on from JBJTNQ010000046.1 coordinate 16,832, forward strand.
AATAAAAAGGCAATTATTGCTAAAATGAAAAGTCCCGGTTAACCATCCGGGACTTTTTTTGGTTACTATTTAATGGTGGCACGACTTTGAGTTGTGCCACCACTATTTCACGTACTGTTCATTTGAACTCCAACACTTGCCAATATTATGCTTAATTTTGGGCATGGCCCGGCTAAAGCTCAACAAGGCAGAACAACGTAAATTGGTAATTTTCTTTACCTCGCTGGCTATGGCTACCATCCTGTGGCTTGCTTATGCACTTTCTAATCGTTATATCTATCCTGTTAAGTTGATTATAGAATGGACTGGAACAGCACATGCACGAAAATTCATTCCCCTGCAATCGACCACATTAGACGCCAAAATGGAGGGTACCGGATGGCAGCTTTTATTTAGTAAAGTGGCCAATGAGAACCAGCGGGTAAAAATCAGCTTGCAATCTATACATCCGTCGGGGTATTTGGAACTAAAACCACTAATCTCCAGGCTGAGTAAGCAACTATCGGCCAACCAAAAAATTATCGCTATCCATCCCGATACCTTATTTTTTAATGAATCGGCGCTGGTTACCAAGCGGGTTCCGGTAAAGCTATTATATCAATTAGGTTTTGAACCTTATCATGGCCTCTCTGGCCATATCAAACTCAATCCGGCTTATGTCAGTGTTTCGGGCTCGGCAAAAGCCATCAGTGAACTCCATGTTGTAGAGACCCAAATTCTGAAAAAATCGGATTTGAATACCGATTTTACTCAATCGGTATTGATTAAGGATTATTCCGCACAAAAAATTCAGATCTATCCCGAACAAATACAGGTAAGCGCTCCTGTAAATATCTTTAGCGAAAAAGTTTTGGAACTACCGATACAAATTAGGAACAATCACGAAAAATTAAAGCTTAAACTTTTGCCAGAAAAAGTTAAAGTAACCATTTTGGTTGCTTTAAATAATTACAAATACACTAAAGCAGAAGATTTTAATGCTTATGTTGATATTGCAAATGAACAATTAAAAAACCTAAACCAATTACCTATAAAATTTAGCCGATTACCTAATTTTATAAAATTGATTAAAACAGAACCCCAAACAGTCGATTTTATTATCTATCCCTGATGCTAAAGATTGGAATTACCGGCGGAATAGGCAGCGGCAAGACCACGGTTGCCAAAGTGTTTGAGGTGTTAGGCATCCCTGTTTTTTATGCAGATCTGGTAGCCAAAGAGCTCATGCTTACTAACGTTAGATTAAGAAAAAACCTGGTGAATGCTTTTGGAAATGCCACCTACCGGGATGATGGTTCATTAAATCGCGAATACCTGGCTCAATTGGTCTTTTCTCAGCCAGAGGAATTAGCCAAACTGAATGAGTTGGTACATCCGGCAGTATTTAAAGCTTTTGATGAGTGGGTAATGAAACAATCTTCGCCCTATGTGGTTAAAGAAGCAGCGTTACTTTTCGAAAGCGGATCATTTAAACTATGCGATTATACCCTTTTGGTCATATCGCCGGAAGAAATAAAAATAAAACGCCTGATGAAACGAGACCATGCAAAAAGGCAAGATATTTTAGCCCGAATGGCGAAACAAATGACGGACAAAGAAAAAGAAAAATTAGCTAATGAGGTGCTTATAAACAATGAGCAAAAACTCCTCATTCCACAAATATTAGCCTTACACCAGCAATTTCTTCAGGGAGGAATGAAGAAAGCATGATCCTGGCCGATTTCATTATTAAAACAGAAAAGGGTTTGTTCTGCCCTATCGGGAATTTCTATATAGATGCCCAGCAAGCAGTAGCCACCACGCTTATTTCGCATGCTCATGGCGACCACGCCTGCCGCGATAATCAGGAAATTTACTGTACGCCCGAAACCGCAGCCATTATGGAATTGCGTTATAAGAAAGCTGCCGGAAAATCTTTTTACACTAAAATTTACGGCGAAGATTTTCAAATCAATGGCATTAAAATCAGTTTTTACCCGGCGGGGCACATTTTGGGCTCAGCACAAATATTAATGGAATACCACGGTGTAAAATACCTTTATACCGGCGACTATAAGCTACAGCCTGATGAAACCTGCACGCCAATTGAATATTTAGAGGCCGATGTGCTGATTACCGAAAGCACCTTTGCCGACCCAAAAATTCTACACCCCGATCCGGTGGAGGAAATAAAAAAACTAAATCAGCATGAGCAAAACGTACTTCTAGGGACTTATTCTTTAGGCAAAGCCCAGCGATTGATCCGCCTGATTAATGACCATTGCCCCCAGCGTAAAATACTACTACATTATAGCATTTTGCCTATTAGTAAACTGCATGAGCGGTTCGGTATTACACTCGGGAAATATGAGCCTTATAACCGGAAGTTAATGAAACATCCGGATCAGAATTATGTTTACCTGGTTCCGCCTATGACCTTTAACAGCTATTTCAGGGCGAATAATGTGTGTCGGGCGTTTGCTTCTGGATGGAAAAATTTACAAACAAATAACGACCTCCAACTCTTTATTTCAGACCACGTGGATTGGAATGATATTTTAAAAATGATAGATCGGGTAAAACCACAAGAGATCTGGACTGTTCATGGAAATGGCAATCATCTAAAAAATCATTTTGAAAAGCAAATACCAATTAAGGCTTTAAATTAATGCTCAAAGAAATAGAAGATTTTTATTTTGATGAACGTGGGCTGTTGGTATTTACTGAGAAATACCTGCTTAAAAGAGGCTTCTGTTGCCAAATGGGCTGTCGGCATTGTCCTTGGCAGAAAAAGCGTAGATTAAAAAAAGATAATAAATAATAATATTTTATCTTTTTAATTAATATTTTTAGTAGAATTGCAAAAGTATGAGATTAGAAGAAGAAATTGCCACCCGGAAATTTACCAGTAATTACCACAAAGCTGCGGTAAACGTGCTATATACTTATGGATGGTTAACCAATTTGCTTAGACAACGCTTAGACGATCATGATATTACCCTGCAACAATATAACGTACTCCGAATTTTAAGAGGTCAGTTCCCTAAGCCAGCTACCGTAAATTTATTGCGTGAACGTATGCTCGACAAAATGTCAGATGCTTCAAGAATAGTAGAGAGACTCTTTAAAAAAGGGCTATTAAGCCGATCGGCTAATCAGCAAGATCGTAGAGCGGTTGATATTTTAATTACCAAGAAGGGCCTGGAAATATTAAAAAAACTAGATGCTGAAATGGATGTAGACGATGTTTTATCTCAGGAATTGAGCGCAGAAGAAGCCGGCTTACTCAGCGATTTGCTCGATAGATTCAGGGGCTCTGTTTAATGGCTTAAAAAACCAAACACCGCTACTCCAATACCCAGCAATACCGCGGCTAATTTTTTCAAATTAAAGCGGTGATCTACACTCGATTCGAATAAAATGGTAGTAGAAATGTGCAAAAACATTCCAATAACTACCCCCATAATTTGGTTAAAATAAGCTTCCAGGTTACCCATTGCCCCCTTGCTCAGGCTATCGCTTAAAAAATAACCCAGCGGAGACATCAAAGCGAATACAGCCAATAAAACCACTATCATTTGCTTACTAACCTTATTCTGTAATAAAACCATACCTAAAGCAAAAGCAGCAGGAATATGGTGTATGGCAATACCAAAAACCAGTTCATCTTGCGGGCCCTTGGCAAGCGGCATACCCTCTAAGAAAGCGTGAATACATAAACTGGCCATTATCCCGAAAGGAAAAGCCATATGCCGATGGTTGTGAGCATGAATGTGGCCATGTTCTATACCCTCAGAAAATTGCTCTAATACGATCTGAAAAAGAAAGCCCCCTATTACAAACAAACCGATACTGGCATTGCCAGATTGATAAACTTCGGGTATAAGGTGCAAAACGGTAATGGCAAACAGGTAAGCACCGCTAAAAGAAAGAATTAATTTTAAACGTTGATTACTCGCCTTTTTTGAAAAGAAAATAGTTAGCCCGCCTAAAAAGGCACAGGCAAACAATAAGGCTATTTTCCAGATTTCCATGTTACTTCAGGTATTAAACGTAAAAACAAAAGTCCCAACAAGCCACCTATCACACTGCCTAAAATGGCGCCGCAAATTACATCAATGGGAAAATGAACCCCAACATATATTTGGGCAAACCCTATAAAGAAAGCCCAAAGCAAGGCCGAAGGTAAAATCCATTTGCCTCTTTTATAAAATAAAACAATAAAAAACAGGGCCATGGCAAAATGGTTGGCCGCATGCGACGAAGGAAAACTATAGCCAGAACCACAAGGAATTAAGTTATTAATCTGTCCGGCCATTTCTTTACAGGGCCTTAGCCGGGCTACAGCCGGCTTAATAACAGATGAAGCCGTATAATCTGAAATAGCAAAACATAATAACAGAAATAAGATCATATAAACCCCTGCTTTACCAAATTTCTTGACCCAAAAGTAAACCAGCAGCAAATAAAGGGGAATCCAGGTAAAGCGATTTCGCAGAATAGGCATCAGGAAATCGAAAAAAGTATTAGATAAGCCCTGATTAATGGCATGGAACCATTGATGGTCGAGCTGAATTAAGTGATCAAGCATTCGTTTTTCTACAAATAAATATTAATCGGTCAGATTGCAATTCATCAAAAGGCTGAAGCTGGTAATTTCCAAACTGATGTATTATTTCAAAACCGCTATTCTTAAACATTAGTTCAAAATCGGCCGAACTAAATGCCTGAACCTCTTCTTTAAAACCATAATCTTTACCATGGTGTTCAAAAGCAATGGTTTTCACTATTTTACCCTCAACCACCTGTTTACTGATGTGAAACTCAATTCCATCAATCAATTTAACCTCCTGATGAGACAGGTGATGAATAATCTTATGGGTGTTAAAATAATCGAACACCATTAAACCATCGGGTTTTAAAGATTTGTTAAACATCTTTAAGGCCTTTAAATGGTCTTTCTGGGTTTCAAAATACCCGAAACTGGTAAACAAATTGAAAGCAATATCAAAGTAATTGATGTAAAACAAATGACGCATATCATGCACATAAAAATGCAGGTGCTCATTCTCAAAATCTTTGGCAAAGCGAATATTGGCTTCAGAAAGATCAATGCCGGTTACTTCGTAGCCCTTTTTATTTAGATAAATAGCATGTCGGCCCCTACCGCAAGCAATATCAAAAAGCCTGGCATTAGCGGCAGGTTTCAAAAATTCGCAAAGATTATCAATAAAAAATTCAGCTTCAGCATCATTACGCTGATGGTAAAGTATATGATAATAAGGCGAATTGAACCAACTTTGGAACCACTTTCTAGGCATCGAAGTATAAAATATTGTTCACAAATATAGGATTAAAATTTTGGGGCAAACACCAAAATAAGGCAGCAATCATTCAACTGAATTTATTATTTTTGATACTTTCTAGCTTCTACTTGTGACTTTAATAAAATCGATTTCCGGAATACGGGGAACCATTGGCGGTAAGCCGGGCGATGGTTTAACCCCCTTAGATATTGTAAAATTTACCGCTGCCTTTGGGCAATGGGTAATTAACCAAACCAACAATCCTAAAATTGTGCTGGGCCGCGATGCCCGTATATCTGGGCCCATGGTTCAAAACCTGGTAATAGGCACCCTTCAGGGCTTAGGTATTCAGGTTATCGACCTTGGCCTCTCTACCACTCCTACTGTAGAATTGGCCGTTCCAATGGAAAAAGCAGGCGGAGGAATTATTCTAACCGCAAGCCATAATCCAAAACAATGGAATGCGCTAAAACTATTAAACAGCAAAGGTGAATTTATAAACGATGCCGATGGCAAAGCCGTGTTAAATCTGGCCGAAGCCGTAAACTTTGATTTTTGCGAGGTGGATGAATTGGGCAAAGTGATTAAAGATGATACCTATCTGCAAAAACATATTGATCACATTCTTAATTTAAAATTGGTAGATGTAGCAGCTATTAAGGCAGCCAAGTTTAAGATTGCGGTAGATAGCGTAAACTCTAGCGGAGGTATATTTGTACCTGCTTTACTAAAAGCATTGGGTGTAGAAACGGTTTACTCTATTTTCGGAGAACCCGATGGTCATTTTCCGCATAACCCGGAACCATTACCTGAAAATTTAACAGCCCTTTCGGGCGAAGTGAAGAAACAAGGTGCCCATTTAGGTATTGCTGTTGATCCTGATGTAGACCGCTTATGCTTTGTTTGCCAGGATGGTTCTATGTTTGGAGAAGAATACACCCTGGTTGCCGTTGCCGATTATGTTTTAAAGAACACCCCGGGAAATACCGTATCTAACCTTTCGTCTACCCGAGCTTTAAGAGATGTTACCGAAGCCAGCGGCAATCAATATCATGCTGCAGCCGTTGGAGAGGTAAACGTGGTAAATTTAATGAAAGAAAGCAATGCCGTAATTGGCGGCGAAGGCAATGGCGGAATCATTTATCCGGAGTCGCACTATGGCCGTGACGCATTGGTTGGTATCGGCTTATTTTTAAGCCATTTAGCCAAATCGGGCAAAGACATCTTAACCTTACGTCAGTCTTACCCTAATTACTTTATCTCCAAAAACAAAATAGATCTGACCCCAGAACTGGACATTGATGCCTTATTGGTTCAAGTACAAGAAAAATACAAAAATCAGCCCATCAGCACCATCGATGGGGTAAAAATTGAATTTGAAAAGCAATGGGTACACCTGCGAAAATCGAATACCGAACCAATTATTCGGATTTATGCAGAGAGCCCAACCATGGCCGCGGCCGATCAATTAGCCAATCAGATCATTCAGGATATTAAAAACATTGCTCACCTTAACTAGCGGTATACATGCGGGTTTATTTAGATAATGCGGCAACCACACCTTTAGATAAAGAGGTATTAAAGGAAATATACGGAGTAATGGAAGAGCATTTCGGCAATCCATCCTCCATTCATGCTCATGGCCGCGAAGTACGCTCTATTGTTGAGAAAGCCAGAAAAACAGTAGCAGGTATTTTAAAAACCTCTCCTGCAGAGATCTTTTTTACTTCGGGGGGCACCGAGGCCGACAATACCGCCATACGCTGTGGTATTATAGATCATGGCATTACCCACGCCATTACTACTAAAATAGAACATCATGCGGTGGTACATACGCTCGAAGCATTGGCCAAGCAAGGTATGATTAAACTGAGTTTTGTAAACCTGGATAATAAAGGGAACGTAGATTTACAACACTTGGAAGAACTGCTGCAAAACAACGAACGAAGTTTTGTGTCGTTAATGCATGCCAACAATGAAATTGGCACTCTCACAGATATCGAAAAAGTTGGTGAGCTATGCGAGCAATACCAGGCTTTGTTCCATTGCGATACGGTACAAACCATGGGGCATTATGCACACGATCTATCCAAACTAAAGGTTCATTTCATGGTTTGTGCCGCACATAAATTACATGGCCCTAAAGGTGTGGGATTTCTATACATTAACCATCAGATAAAAATTAAACCTTTTATTTATGGCGGCGCCCAGGAGCGAAATATGCGTGGCGGAACAGAAAATGTGTATGGTATTGTAGGTTTAGCTAAAGCATTAGAAATAGCTTATCAACATATAGATGAGCACCAGCAACACATCCAAGGTTTAAAAGATTACATGATCGATCAGCTGAAGGCGCATGTACCCGATGTGGCTTTTAATGGAGAGATCTCGGCCGATAAAAGTTTATATACCGTACTTAATGTTTCCTTTCCGGAGATGGATATGGCCGAAATGCTATTATTCAACCTCGATATTGCCGGTATTTCCGCCTCGGGAGGCAGCGCCTGTAGTTCTGGAAGCAATATTGGATCACATGTGCTACACGGTATAGGTGCCGACCCCAAGCGACCAGCAGTTCGTTTCTCTTTCAGCAAGTACAATACCAAAGAAGAAATTGATTTTGTGATCAGCAAAATCAAAGAGATCTTCCCGGTGAATGCCGGATAATGATAAGGCCAATTTGGCGTTATAACATATAAAATAAAGAAGCAAGACTTATGAAAAGGCTACTACCTCTACTCTGCTTCCTGCTAATAAATTCTGGCCTGCAGGCTCAAAAAATCGGATTGGTTTTTAGCGGCGGTGGTGCTAAAGGTTTAGCTCATATTGGGGTTTTAAAGGCTCTAGAAGAAAACCATATTCCCATCGATTACATAACCGGAACTTCTATGGGCGGCATTGTGGGCGGCTTATATGCAGCGGGTTATTCGCCTTCGGCAATTGAATACATAGCCTTAAGTCCAGATTTCCAGAAATGGGTTAATGGGCGTTTCGACAGCCAATACCGTTTTTACTTCAGAAAAAAACAAGACAATCCGGGTTTTATTAATGCTAAGGTAGAAATAGATACTACCCTGAACGCCAGTTTGCGCTCAAACCTCATTAATGACATACCTCTCAATTTTGCCCTATTGGAATTATTGGCTCAGGCATCGGCCAATGCCAAAAACAATTTCGATAGTTTATTTGTGCCCTATCGCTGTATCGTATCTGATATTTTTGCAAAAAAAATGGTTCCCATTAGTAAAGGAAGTTTGGTAGAAGCCATTAGGGGCACCATGGCTGTACCCTTGGTTTATCGCCCGGTTAAGGTGAATGATAAATATGTGTTTGATGGCGGTATTTATAATAATTTTCCGGTTGATGTAATGAAAGATGATTTTAAACCGGACTATATCATTGGTATTAATGTTTCCTCTAAAGCCTATAACGATTACCCGAAAGAAAATGAGGAACGCCTGGTTAATCGATTTCTGATGTATATGTTTTTATCAAATCCGGGTGTTACCGACCTGGGCTCTAAAGGAATATACATACAGCCCGAAATGGGCGAATTAAACTCTACTAGTTTTAGTGCGGTTCAAGAACTTATTAAAATTGGATACGATGCGGCCATGGCACAAATGCCCGCTATTCTATCGGCCGTTAAAAGAAGAGCAGACCCTGCAGATTTAAAGTTCCGCCGAAAGGCGTTTAATGCTAAAAATCCAGATTTGGTTTTCGATCAGGTAAAGGTTAGCGGGGTAAATTCTAAGCAAAAGGAATACATTGAGAAGGTTTTTAAACCGGGTGGCCGGGAGTTCGATCTGCTTAAAATTAAAGATGGTTTCTATAAACTAGTTGCCGACGAAAATTTTGAAACGGTTTATCCGCGAATAAATTATGATGAAAATAAAGATCATTATGCATTCGAAATTCAAGTTAAACCTCAAAAGAATTTCCGTATTGATTTTGGTGGCAGTATTTCTACCAGGCCGGTAAGCAACGCCTATTTAGGCCTTCAATACAATTTACTCGATAATAGATCTTATACTTTTAGTGCCAATTTTTATTCAGGAAGATTCTATGAATCGGCACAATCTACCGTACGTATGGATATTCCTACTCGTAAGTTAATGTATCTGGAAACAGAATTCACTTATAATCACTGGAATTATTTTAGCACCAGCCAGATCATTGTAGACAAAGTTAAACCTACGTATATTGATCAAACCGATCGTTTATTTGCTATTAAAGTAGGCACTCCTATTGGAGAAAACGGTAAGTTAGAATTCTTGAGCGGCCTATTAAATTTTAAAGATTATTACAGCCCCAGTAATTTGTATGTTTCTGGCGATGTTTTTGACCAGAATATTTTCCTGGGCATAGTTAATGCAATAAGCCTGCAAACGAATACGCTAAACCGAAAACAATATGCCACGCAGGGTTTAGCCTTCCAATTAGGATTAGCTTGTTATACGGGTAAGGAATATTATAATCCTGGTAATGTATTAAGAGATGAGCCAATTTACCCTCAATTATATCCTTTAGAGAATAAGCGTACCTGGATGAAATTTAAAACCAGTTTAGAACATTATCCTCATAAAGGGAAACACTTTACTTTTGGCTATCTATTTGAAACAGTTATTAGCAATAAACCTTTGTTCAATACCTACAAATCGAGTTTGCTAAGCACCCCGAGTTTTAATCCTTTGCAGGATTCTAAATCTATATTTTTGCCAAATTTTAGAGCTAATAGCTTCGCTGCATTAGGGATTAAGAACATCCTGAATATTAGAAAGAATTTAGATTTACGCTTAGAGGGCTATCTTTTTCAGGCGTATAAAGCATTAGAGTTAGTTGGGTTGCAGGACGTAAAGATGGGAGAATTAATACCCAAAGCACGTTATGCCGCAACTGCAGGACTAGTTTATCACAGTCCGGTTGGCCCCATCAGCTTAAGTTACAATCGGTATGACGATCCTCAGAAAACATCTGGAGTAATGTTCCATGCCGGCTTTCTGATCTATAACAGAAGATCGTTTGATTTGTAGTGAGGCTTATTTTAGAAAGGCATCCCAATACCAAAATTATACTGAACAAAGCGATAAACATCTGGATAATGGGTAGTTGCGTAGTTTTGTTTAAACTCTTTGTTAAACATTTTTTTTATAACCCATTGGTCTGCACCCACAAATTGGGGATCGCGAATTTTAACCGCGGCATCTAAACGGAAGATAAAATAATCCATATCGAAACGTAAACCGGCACCGGCACCTATTGCCAACTGTTTCAGAAAAGTGTTGGCTTTAAACTCACCGCCCGGATTATCGGCAGCTGGTTTTACTCTCCAAATATTTCCAACATCAGTAAAAGCTGCTCCTTTAACTTTGGCTCCGAATAAATTATTGATCAATTTAAAACGGTATTCCAAATTGGCTTCCAGCTTTATTTCGCCTAACTGGTCTAAATTTCGAAGATTTTTACGAATATCGGGATCTATGTCAGCACGATTATATTTACCGGGCCCCAGGGTTCTGGCCTGCCAGGCCCTTACGCCACTGGTTCCGCCGGCATAAAAACTCTTTTCAATAGGTAAAGACTCGCTATTACCATAAGGAATTCCTACTCCGGGATTAATTCTAACCACTAATTGTTTATCGCCACCAAAATGCTGATACCACCTAACATCTAATTCTGCTTTGGCATATTGCAGATACGAAAGACCGAATATGGTTCTTTGATCGCCCACCGTTTTCAGATTTAGAGTCTTACTCAATAAACCTAAAGTATTACCGCTTAGGTCTAAAGCAGAACGGAAGTAAATAAAATTATCCTTACTGTTTAATCGTACGTTGTTATACGTAAAGGTGTACTGACTACCAAAGTTTACGAACTGGCGATCGTTGGTTTTTACATATAATACATAACCCTCATCTAATAATTTTTGTCTGAATGCAGGATCAAATTCTCCTTTTCTGTACTCTAAGCTAATGGGCGTAAAAGTATGTTTTTTATAACGGGTCTCCAGCCAGTCGTAAGTATAAGAGTTAAGAAAGGAGCGATTAGTAAAGGCGTCTTTTTGTCTAAAAAACTGAAATCCGGAAGATATAGTGGTATGTGGAATTCCATTTTTTCCCGATACACTATTGCGGAAAGGTGTAAGAATACGTGGAAAACTGAGATTGGCCCTAATTTCAAAATCGCGGTTAAAAGCACGGTCGCTCAATTGGCTAATCTGTTTCGAATCGAAAAGCATACCATACCTAAACCTAACATCCAGTTGCTCTGCCCCTCCAAACAGATTCCTGTTGGTATAGGTATTTGCAATATTAAATCCGTATCTGGCCGCATTAAAAGTGTATTCGCCTTCAATACGGTTAGCCATCTTCTTTAATGGTGTAAAGTCGTACAATACATTTAAGGTTTTCGAAGAATCGGCGGTTTGTTCGTAGCTAATCTTAATGTTCTTAAACACATTTAACTCGTATAAACGATCGTAAGTTAAGTTCTCCGACTCCAGATTATACAGATTACCTTTTTTAATAAAAAAATAAGGACTAATGGGCTTTAATTTAAAACGGCCAGAGTAATCTTTAAGGTAGAACTGGCTGCCTAATACGGTGCTATCTGCCTTGGTGCCCGATATGCTGCCATCGCTATTTCTAATGGTGAGCGAGCTGTTGTTGATCTTAAAAACTGGATGTTTTTCTTCAGCTACAGGGTTCAGAATACTCATTTTCAAATCAGCCCGATTGGCTTTAGCTGTAGTATCTACCCCTACTCTTACATATTGCCGTAAAAATTCGAAATAACCATTCTTTCTCATCAGTTGGTAAATCTGCTCTCGCTCATACGACAAAGAATCTGCATCAAAACGACTTTGAGGATGAATGTGAGTAAATGAAGGTCTGTATTTAGCATACAAACCGGCTAATGAGGTATCTGGAATATCAGTTTTAAAATCTCTGATCACATACTCCTGGCCCGGAATGGCTGTGAAAACTACACGGGCCTTCTGCCCTTTAATTTGAATATCACTTTTAACTTTTGCCCTAAAGAAACCTTTGGTATGCAGAAATTTCTCTATCTGCGTACGCGAAATTTCTACCAGAGAACTATCTAAAATAGCTGGAGCCTGCCCTAATTTCCTGATCTTATCTGTACGGTATTTACCGTGTTTAACGTTTAGCAGATTGTATAAACGTAGATTTATTAAAGATGCCGGCCTTAGATCACGCTGCACATAGGTATTGGCCTGTTCTTCAAAACGATCGTCTATGTTTTTAAGCTTCACCTTGGTTACCATCACCTGATCTGGCTGCAAATATCGGGTAGATGAACAACCTGCAGTCAAAAAGAGCGCAAAAAGCAGTATTATTGTAAACAGATTATTCCTATTGGTCATTATGCTCTCTAAATCACAGATCAGTTTTATAAAATCTTTACATCAAAAAAAATACCGAAAAGAAGAGGGTCTTTTTTTGGTAGAAGGGCTAAAGTCTGTTCTAGAATTTATTGATTCAGCCTATCAGATCCACTCCATTTATTGTACTTCTGACATTGTTCCAAAGTTGGGCAAAATCTCCCATAATATAAAGCTGGAAGAAGTTAAACCAGAAGAATTAGCCAAAATCAGCGCACTCAATACCCCACAAGACATTTTAGCGCTTGTGAATATTCCCGAACAACAATTTTTAAAGCCAAATAGTTTGAAAGGATTATTTGCACTGGTTTTAGACGGCATACAGGATCCGGGGAATATGGGCACTATTATCCGTACGGCCGACTGGTTTGGCATACAACATATTATATGCTCTAACGATACGGTAGAGGTATATAATCCGAAAGTGGTACAAGCCAGCATGGGCTCTATAGCCCGGGTGCAAACCGTATATACCGATCTGGTTGTTTTTCTTTCGGAGAGCACACTACCAGCTTTTGCAGCCACTTTAGGTGGAAAATCTATTTACGAAACCGATTTCAAATCAGAAGGGCTGATCATTTTGGGGAATGAAGGCAATGGAATACGTAAAGAGATACTCGAAAAAGCAAAAAAACATGTCACCATTCCTCGTTTTGGTTCCACAGAATCGCTTAATGTAGCCGTAAGTGCCGGCATATTTTGCTCGGCCATCAGAATGGGCACAGCCAAGGCCTAAAAACTCTAATTCATTCTTTCGCTCAGCTCTAGCCAGCGCATTTCTTTTTCATCAAGCGAAGCTATAATCTCACTTACACGGTTAGCCAATTGCTGTAGTTCATCATAAGGCAAATCGCCGGAATTCATCTTGCTTTCTAAATCGGTTTTTTCAACATTTAGCAAAGTAATGTCTTTTTCCAGCTCCTCAAACTCTCTTTTTTCTTTAAAGCTGAGCTGTGTTTTTGCTTTTACAGAATGATTTTCCGCCGACGGTGCAGCCGCAGGCTTGGCAGCCATAATTTGATTATTATTTAGAGCAGGCTGTTTGGTTTCATCTTTTAAGCCCTTGGCAATCGCATCGCGATATTGGGAGTAGCTACCCGGATAATCGCGAATTACGCCATTTCCTTCAAAAGCAAATAAATGATCAACAATCCGGTCCATAAAATAGCGGTCGTGGCTTACAATTAAAATACATCCCGGATATTCCAGCAGAAACTCCTCAAGCGTTCTTAAGGTCTGCAGATCCAGATCGTTGGTGGGCTCATCCAGAACCAAAAAATTAGGATTCCTGAATAAAACGCTCAATAATTGCAGTCGCCTTTTCTCCCCTCCACTTAATTTACTTAAAGGCGTGTATTGTTGTTGGGCATTAAAGCCGAATTTTTCCATAAACTGGCCGGCACCTATCTTGGAACCATCGGCTAAGGGAAAATATTCGCCCATGGTTTTCACATATTCTATGGCACGCATATCTTCTTCATAAGCCAAACCATCTTGCCCAAAATTGCCAAAAACAATGGTCTCGCCCTGACTTATCTTACCACTATCTGACTTTTCGAGCTGCAAAGCTATTTTAAGAAATGTTGACTTCCCTACTCCATTCTTACCCACCACACCAATTCGTTCGCCTTTTTTGAAAATATAATCGAAGTCTTTCATAATAACCAGGTCGCCATAGCTTTTAGAAACTTTCTCCAGTTCCAAAATCTTACCGCCCAATCGGGTCATTTTAATTTGAAGACTTACTTCAGTAACTTCTTTCTTTTGCTTCACCCGATCTTCAACATCGGCAAAAGCATCCTGACGGCTCTTACTTTTGGTGGTTCGGGCTTTAGGCTGCCTACGCATCCATTCCAATTCCCTGCGATAGGTATTCTTATCTTTTTCGAGTTCACTTTGTTCTATTTCCTGGCGCAAACTCTTTTGTTCTAAAAAGTAATCGTAGTTGCCTTTGTAAACAAATACCCGCTCTTCATCTATCTCTACAATCTCATTACAAACTGCATCCAAGAAATACCTATCGTGGGTAACCAATAATAAAGTTAGTTTTTGTGCACTCAGAAAATCTTCCAGCCACTCAATCATTCCCACATCTAGGTGGTTGGTAGGCTCATCCAGAATTAACAAACATTTACCTTCATGCAGTTGCGCTTCAATTAAGGCTTGAGCCAAAGCTACCCGTTTTTTCTGCCCTCCGCTTAAATTTCCAACCGGTTCATTCAGGTGGTGTAAATTCAGTTTTCCTAAAATCTGCTTCATTTGGCTCTCAAAATTCCAGGCATTCAGTTCATCCAGTTCGCCCATTAATTTGGCCAAATGATCATGATCATCAGAACCATTTTCTAAAAACTGCTCATACTCTTTAACCACCCTAACCACCTGATTATCTAGGTGTAATACATTGTCCCAGATAGATTTAGTACCGTCAAAATCTTTATCTTGCTGCAGCATTACGGTTTTAATATCCTTGTGCACCCATACGGTGCCACTATCGGCAGTATCTAAACCCGCCAATATTTTCATCAGGGTACTTTTACCGCTCCCATTTCGGGCTACTAATGCAATTTTATCGCCTTCATCAATATTAATCGTAATGTTTTTAAAGAGGGTTCGTATCCCAAAAGATTTGGTCAGATTTTCAACCGAAGCATAATTCATAGGCGCAAAGGTAACATCGGCATGGCTAATAAATCATTTAAAACCGAAATTTGAAAGCAATAAATTCCAAGCCGATGCTAATTAGACCAATCAACTAAATAAAAGCTGTAGAATTATAGTTATTAAAAATAATATTTTACTATTTTTGCAAGCCTTAAAACAAGGGTCGGATGGCCGAGTGGCTAGGCAGAGGTCTGCAAAACCTTTTACAGCGGTTCGAATCCGCTTCCGACCTCTATTAAAAAACTTAAAAACAAATACAATGGGAGTAACTCGTTTAAAAAGAAAAGACAGAAGAAACAAAACTGTTTCTCGTTTAGAAGTTCAGTTCTTAAAATTGGCTCACAACATCGAAACCGGAAGCCGTTCTAAAGAAAAAGCAAGCAGCCAGGTTTCTAAAAACAATGCAGTTCTAGCTCAGCTTGAAGCTAAAGCAAAGTAATATACGCTGTAACATAGGGCTGGTCGAAATGTGCCAGAAAGAGCGAATCATCCTTAGACAAGTTCAAGATGACCCTAAACTCAAAATCTTAAAATCCCGGTTAACTCGTTTAACCGGGATTTTTTTATGCCTTATTGTTCAATATTTGGCGATTGATCTCTTTAATCAGGCCTGGACCTTCATAAATAAAACCGGTATACAACTGAACTAAAGAAGCTCCGGCATTTAATTTCTCTAAGGCATCG
Source organism: Sphingobacteriaceae bacterium (assembly GCA_046074105.1). Taxonomy (GTDB): domain Bacteria; phylum Bacteroidota; class Bacteroidia; order Sphingobacteriales; family Sphingobacteriaceae; genus JAIPAN01. The sequence continues at coordinate 32,867 of JBJTNQ010000046.1, forward strand.
GCTGGAGAGTGAATACCCCCTACTCCAATGATCGGGAAGGATCCTTTAGATTTTTGATGCAGGTACGCAATTACTTCGGTAGATCGTTTGCGAAGTGGTTTGCCGCTTAATCCACCCATTTGATTTTTCAGGCTTTCGCCCGATGTTAAACCTTCACGGCTTAGGGTAGTATTGGTTGCAATAATTCCCGAAATTTTAGTTGTTTGTACAATTTCTACAATATCGTTTAACTGCTCATCGGTCAAATCGGGAGCAATTTTCAGCAAAATAGGCTTAGGCTTCTCTTTTTGATTATTGCGCTCCTGAAGGGTATTTAAAATATGCATTAGGGGTTCTTTTTCTTGCAGCTCACGCAATCCGGGGGTATTAGGCGAACTCACATTTACCACAAAATAATCTACTACCTCAAACAAACGATCAAAACAGATGATATAGTCATTTACCGCCTCTTCATTAGGCGTTAATTTATTCTTACCAATGTTTCCGCCAATAACTAATTCCTCTCGATTCACATTCTTCAAACGGTCGGCAGCTACGTCTACCCCCTGATTATTAAAACCCATTCTGTTAATTAACCCTTCATCCGCCGGAAGGCGAAACATACGAGGCTTATCATTTCCGGGCTGAGGTAAAGGGGTTACGGTACCTATTTCAATAAAGCCAAAACCTAAAGCTGCAAACTCTTCAATATATTGGGCATTTTTATCAAAGCCGGCAGCTAAACCTACGGGGTTTTTAAATTTCAAACCTAAAACTTCTCGGTGCAGCCGCTCATCATTTAATTCAAACGCTTTTTTAGTTAAATTTTTAATCGATGAAAACCGGAATAATCTTTTTAGGAAAGCGGTAACCGCGTGGTGTATCTTTTCGGGATCGAATTGAAAAAGAAGAGCTTTGAGCAATGAATACATAAAGTAAAAATAGCAGTTTTAGTTCATATTTATATAGAATAAAGCCATAGTTAGCCGTTATAACAATATTAATTCGTATATTAAGCATGATGTTCGGGCCCTTATTTAGTCTGCGTTTCTTTCTGCACCGGGTATTGTTATTGCCGGCAATACTATTCCTTTTTATGGGCCTACCCAAAGCGCAGGCTCAAAATTGGGATATCCGGGTACTCAATTGCATTAACAGCCCTTCGGAGGGCGACCCGGACAATGGTCTGAAATACCTCTCAGACCATGCCTTCATCATTGATGCTGGTGTTCCGCTCGGTTTAATTGCTGCAGGATATATTAAAAATGATATTGATCTGAGGAATAAAGGCCTGGCCATAGCGGCATCATTTGTTGGCAATACCCTGATCACAACCGCTCTTAAAGACCTTATTAAACGTCCTCGCCCCTTTGAAACCTATCCGGATCTCATTTATAAAAAAAGCAATGCAGGTTCTTATTCCTTCCCATCGGGGCATACCTCTTCGGTGTTTTCTACTGCCACTTCACTCAGTCTGCATTTCCCCAAATGGTATGTCATTATTCCGGCGTATACCTATGCCGTAGGTGTGGGCTATACCCGCATGGATCTGGGCGTACATTACCCCAGCGATGTAATTGCAGGCGCCATTATAGGCTCTGGCACAGCCTACCTGAGCTGGAAAATAAATAAAGCCTTAAAACGGAAGCATAGCACGCCAAAGGGGGCTTAATTAAGCTGTTTTTTTGTACCTTTGCGCCTAAATGATCGCAATAAACAACCTTACGTTCGAGATTGGTGCAAGGGCCTTATACGACGATGCCAACTGGCATATCAAACCGGGAGAAAAAATTGGCTTAATTGGAGCCAATGGTACCGGTAAAACCACACTTTTAAAGATTATTGTTGGCGAGTATACCCCAACAAGCGGCACCATTTCTATGGCTAAGGATCTTAAAATGGGTTATCTGAACCAAGATCTGCTATCGTCGCAGGCAGACAATACCATACTGCATGTGGCTATGGAAGCTTTCGAACGTCAGAACCAATTGCATGATGAAATTGAAGCACTGTTAAAAAAACTGGAAACCGATTATTCTGACGACCTATTGCACAAACTGAGCGATAAACAGCATGAATTTGAGGCTTTAGATGGTTATAACATTGAATACCGTGCCCACGAAATTTTAGCAGGTCTGGGTTTTAGCGAAGCCGATACCCGACGCAATCTTTCTGAATTTTCAGGAGGCTGGCGCATGCGGGTTATTCTGGCAAAGATCTTGTTACAATCTCCAGATATCTTATTGCTAGATGAGCCTACCAACCACCTGGATTTACCCTCTATTAAATGGCTGGAAACTTATTTACAAGCCTTTGAAGGTGCTATTGTAATTGTTTCTCACGATAGGTATTTCTTGGATCGGGTGGTAAACCGTATTGTAGAATCTCGTAAAGGAAAACTAACTCCTTATGCCGGTAATTACAGCTTTTATTTAGAGGAGAAAAGCTTACGCGAAGAAATCCAAAGTGGCCAATATAAAAACCAACAAGCTAAAATAAAGCAGGAAGAACGCCTCATTGAACGTTTTAGAGCAAAAGCCAGTAAGGCAAAGATGGCACAATCGCGAATTAAGGCATTAGAGCGAATGGAACGGGTAGATGATGTAGATGACGATAACCCTACGGTAAATTTCAGCTTTAAATTTAGCAAACAGTCGGGCCGGCATGTGGTTAGAATAGAAGATATCATTAAAGCCTATCCGGGTGTACCCATTCTGAATAATGCAACCGCAACTATTGAAAAAGGTGACAAAATTGCCTTAATTGGAGCCAACGGACGAGGAAAATCTACCCTCTTGCGTATTGTAGCCGGAGCCGACAAAAAATTTGAAGGTATGTGCGAAACCGGGCACAACGTTACCCAAACCTTTTTTGCACAGCACCAACTGGAAGCCTTACATCTGGAAAACGAAATACTTCGCGAACTGCAGGCCTTCGCTCCCAAACATACCGAAACTGAATTGCGTTCTATTCTAGGTTGTTTCCTCTTTACCGGCGATGATGCTTTTAAAAAGATTAAAGTACTTTCCGGAGGAGAAAAATCTCGTGTGGCCTTAGCCAAGGCCTTAACGGCCGATGCCAACTTCCTAATACTGGATGAGCCCACCAACCACTTGGATATTCAGTCGGTAAACATCTTAATTCAGGCACTAAAACAATTTGAAGGTACTTTTATTGTGGTTTCACACGACAGGTACTTACTAGACAATGTGGCCAATAAGATCTGGTTTATCGAAGATCAGGAAATCAAGGAATATCCGGGAACTTATGCCGAATATGAAGAATGGAACAGCAAACGGGTATATACTCCTAAAACAGTAGCCGCCCCTAAAAAGGAAGAGAAGAAAGAAGTAAAGCCTGCTCCTGCCAGCGATGAAAAAGGAAAAGAGATTAAGAAGCTGAACCAAACCTTACAGCACTTAGAAACCGAAGTAGGCAAGCTTGAACTATCGGTTAAACAAACGGAAGAAGAATTGGCTCAACCCGAAATTTTTGGCGATGCGGTAAAACTTTCTGAAGCCAATGCTCGTTATCAAAGTTTAAAGGCTCAACTGAGCGAAAAACAAGCCGAATGGGAAGAAATGGCAGAAAAAATAATGGAACTGGAATCTATTTAAGAATCCTAAGCCTCTTTTCTATTTTTCTGCTTTGCGGTTTGTTGGCCTGTGCGCAAAAAAAGCAAAGGATCATTGTAAGCAAAGCTCCAGATCAGGAATTACGCTATGCCAACCAGGTTTACCTACCCGAAATTAAAACCGTAGAACTTTACAATCGGCAAAAAGAACAATCTTTTCCGGTATATACCTTAGGTTCTACAGAGGAACTGGTACTGGCTTTTGACGACCTCAGACCTGGCACCCGAAACATTTACTATACCCTTGAGCATTGCGATGCGGATTGGAATAGCAGCCGCTTGTCGCCTATAGATTATTTGGAGAATTTTCCCGAAGAACGCATTAATGACTACCGGAATTCCTTTAACACCTTACAGCAATTTACGCACTACGAGGTAAACATCCCGAACCTCAGTATTAAACCAAAGCTATCTGGCAATTACCTCTTAAAAGTTTATGAGGATGGCGATCAGCGAAAACTGCTGCTAACAAGGAAGCTTTATGTACTTAATCCGATGGTGGCCTTAAATGCAGAAATAGTTCGGTCTAATGAATTAGACGCCAGGAATGAGAATCAGAAAATTAATTTTGCAGTAAATACCGGCAAGCTCAATATCCAAAACCCCTACCTCGATATTAAAGCTAAAGTATTTCAGAATGGCCGTGATGACCAAATGCAAAGCACAGAACGCCCCAGTTTTGTACGTGCCGATCAATTGATCTACAATGATATCCGGGGCTTAGATTTTAAAGGCTTAAATGAGTTCAGAAGATTTGATATCCGCAGCCTTCGTTTCCAATCAGAAAGAGTAAGTGCTATTACAATCGACACCATAAACACGGTCACTTTAACACCCGAGCCCTCTTATCAGCCGGATGCATATAGTTTTGTTTTTGATGAGAATGGCACATTTTTCATCCGAAATCAGGAAGGCAGAAACGACCGCACCGATGCCGATTATGCTCGGGTTAAGTTTCGTTTAAATGCACGTCAGCCTACAGAAAGCGGCCATGCCTACATTATTGGCGGCTTTAACGATTATCAGCTAAAAGAAGAGAACAGAATGACTTATGAGGAAAGCAGCAAACGCTTTGTGGGTGCTGCCTTTGTAAAACAAGGCCTGTACAATTACCAGTATATTTGGGTTAATGCGGCTGGCGAAAAAGATCTATCCCGGTTTGAAGGTTCGCACTTCGAAACTGAGAACAATTACCAAATTCTCATTTATTACCGTAAAACCGGTGCCCGCTGGGATGAATTAGTGGGCTTTAGCCAGATCAATTCTGTAAGTCGATAAAAATATTTCCCATTTTGGGAACTTTTATTATATTTGTATAAACGAGATAAACTTGAGGGTAATCGCCAAAAAAGTACTTCGAGATTTTTGGGAAGCCCATGCAGACAGTAAGGAGCAATTGAAATCCTGGTATCGGGAAACCTGCAATGCAAATTGGAAAGAGCCCAATGAAATTAAAAATGAGTACCCCAGTGCTAGTTTTTTAGCACAAAATCGAGTGGTATTTAACATTAAAGGAAATAAGTATCGGCTTATTGTGAAAATAAATTACGATTACCAAATGATGTGGATTCGATTTATTGGCACACATAGTGAATATGATAAAATTGAGGCTAATAATATTTAGAAATGATGAATATTAAACCTATAAAAAACGAAGCGGATTACCTAGAAGCATTAGCAAGGCTAGAGTTAATTTTCGATGCCAAAAAAGATAGCCCTGAAGGTGATGAATTAGAGATACTAAGTATTTTGATAGAGAAATATGAAGATGAAAAATTTCCTATTGACTTACCAGATCCGGTAGAAGCTATCAAATTCCGCATGGAGCAAATGGATTACAGTCAAACAGATTTAGCCCGTGTTGTAGGATTAAAAAGCCGGGCAAGCGAAATTCTAAATAAGAAAAGGAAATTAAGCCTCGAAATGATCCGACAGTTGCATGAAAGCCTAAAAATACCAACGGAAGTTCTAATTCAACAATATAAATAAAAATGTCTTTTAGTCTTAATCAAATACAATCTGCCCATGCTAAAGTAAAAAGTGGTGCCGATTTTCCGCGTTATATCCAGAACCTGATTCAACTTGGTTTAAAGAGTTATGAAACCTTTGTATCTGATGGACATTCGGTCTATTTTGGTGAGGCCGATTTTACGCTGCGGTCAGATTCGAAATATCCGAGTCTGTCCATCTCCGATCAAAGCGATAGTGAAAAATTCAAACATTATTTAAAGATCCATCAGCTGGGCGAAACCGATTACCGTACTTTCTGCAATCATGCCGCCGAATGCGGTGTAGAAAAATGGATAATTGACACTACAGCAATGACCTGTGTATATTATGATAAAGCAGGAAATGAGCTGATCAAAGAAACTATACCAGCTTTGTAGCCCTAAGCATTTCTCTTTTTCCAGGCGCTCCCGGTGCTTTCTCTATAGTAAATCCTAAAGACCTCATGCTTCTTTTCAGATTGCCGGTTATAGCATAAGTTACAAATACACCACCAGGCTTTAAATACCTGCAAACTTTTTCCAACGCCTCAGTGGTCCACATTTCAGGCTGGTGTATAGCTGCAAAAGCATCGAAATAGATCAGATCATAAACCTGATTTGATTCAAAATCCTGCAAAAGACGATTATCTATTTTTAATTCGCAAAGCGGATGTATTTTAACCTTGTCCTTTAAGGCCAATTCATAATTTGCCCTAAATTCCATCCAGGTTTCGGCGGCTACAAACTGATCGTAACCAGTTTGACTTATCAATTCCAGATCTAATGGAAATGCCTCTATAGCCGTATAATTCAACCCAATATGGTGTTTTTTACAATAATCGGCAGTGAGCAAAAAGTTTAAACCCGTACCTAAACCTACTTCTAAAACCGCAACCGCTTTGGCGGGATATTGTTCTAACAGATAAACCAGACCCGATTGCAGGAACACGTGCTTGCTTTCCTGCAATGCTCCATGTTTAGAATGATAGTTCTCTCCTATTTCAGCATGATACAGGGTTTGTGAACCATCGGCAGTAATCACCAGATAAGGTTTCATGTTTTTCAGTTTACGGCAAATATAAACAGTAAAGCGAACAAGATTTATTTAAAATCGGGTTTAATAATAAGGAAGAGTAGAATAAATAGCAGAAAAAGTACCGTAGGCACTATAGGAATGTAAAGTAGGGTAACCGCAGTTTTTATTTGATGATAATAGTTCTTTAAAAGGTAAGCGGCTGCAATGAGCGCCACAAGCAAAAAGATGCAAATAATAACGGTCCGATTATATACCCCCGAAGCCCTGATATTAAAGGCAGCGTAAATCAATAAGACCATATCCAGTAGTAAACCAATTCTATAAATCCAATTCATTTAAGTATAACGCTGAAATGGGAGAATATTGTACCATGGCCCGCCCTATCCTGATAAAAAACCCGATTACCCGAGCAGAAAAGAAAAAGCCCCGTATCGAAATTCCGAAACGGGGCTTCTTCACTTGTATAATTGAATTACCAAATTTTAATTCGGTCTTCAGGTTTTTTATACAATTTATCTCCCGGCTGAATATTGAAAGCCTTATACCAGACATCCATATTTACCGGAGCACCAATGGTACGGTATTCGCCTGGCGAGTGCGGATCGGTTACGATCAACTGTGCAGCACTTTCGGCTAAGATATTGCCTCTCCAAACTTGTGCCCAAGAAAGGAAGAAACGCTGATCTGGCGTAAAACCATCAATACGCTCATTCGATTTCCCTTGTGCAGTCATTTTAAAGGCTTCATAAGCTGCATTTAAACCGCCTAAATCACCAATATTTTCGCCTAAGGTTAATTTTCCATTTACATGAATGGTGTCTAAAACAGTGTAAGCATCATATTGCTCCTGTAAGGCCTTTGCTTTTGCTTTAAACTTAGCCAGATCTTCGGCAGTCCACCAGTTCTTCAGGTTACCATCTTTATCATACTGGCTTCCTGAATCATCAAAACCATGAGAAATTTCGTGACCAATTACGGCACCAATACCGCCATAATTAGTGGCATCATCGGCCTTAGGGTCAAAGAATGGGAATTGTAAAATTCCGGCAGGGAATACAATTTCGTTCATTACCGGATTGTAGTAAGCATTTACCGTAGGAGGTGTCATTCCCCAACGGCTTTTATCAACCGGTTTGCCTAGCTGACTTACCATATCGGCATAGCCAAAGGTGCCTGCATTACGCAGATTCTGCAAAAAGTTAGTTTTAGAAACCTCTAGTCCGTCATAGTTTTTCCATTTATCCGGATAAGCAATCTTAGGCGTAAAAGCATGTAATTTTTCTAATGCCTTAACTTTTGTTTCGGCACTCATCCAATCTAATTTATTGATACGTATCTCGTATGCTTTGATCAGGTTAGCGATCATTTCCTGCATACGTGCTTTTGCTTCGGGCTTAAAGTATTTATCTACATAAAGTTGTCCTAATAGCTCGCCCAAAGTACCATCTGTTAAAGATGACATCCGTTGCCAGCGTGGAGTTTGTACTTTCTGTCCGGTTAACACCTGATTGAAAGCGAAATTAGCATCAACAAAAGGCGTGCTTAAATAAGGAGCAGCACCCTTTAACACATTCCACTGTAAATAGGTTTTCCAGTCGTTTACCGGAGTAGCCGTTAATAGCGTACTTAAATCGCTGAAAAATTTAGGCGCCCCTACCAGAATAGAATCCTGACCGTTTACCTTCATTTTAGGCATCAATACAGACCAATCTAAGCCAGGAGTAGTTTTGCTAAAATCGGCAATAGAGTACTTATTGTATGTTTTATACGGGTCACGCATTTCTACACGGCTCATTTGAGAATTAGCCAATGATTTTTCGATAGCGAAAATGGTTTCTGCATTTTTCTTAGCCTGAGTTTCTGATGTACCGCTTAAAGCAAACAGTTTAGTGATATAGCTTTTATAAGCTTCCTGAATTTTCAGGCTTCGGGCGTCTAATTTTAAATAATAATCGCGATCTGGCAGTGAAGTTCCTCCCTGACCTAGCTGTGCTATAATTTTAGTAGCCTGTTTACGATCCTGGCCTACATAAAATCCGAAAAGCGGCGAACCTAAACCGACAGTACGCATGGTGGCAACCTCATCAATAACGCCATTTAAATCTTTAATAGCACTTAATCGGCTTAAATCTGCAGCAATAGGGCTGTAACCTAATTTATCAATAGTTACACTATCCATACCTGCCGAGTAGAAATCTCCTACACGCTTTTTAACCGAACCCGGCTTAGCATTTACATCTGCTGCTGCATCAACCAAGATGGATTTAACGGCATTGATATTAAAATCGCGTAATTGGTTAAAGCTGCCCCAGCGGGTTTCTTTTGCCGGAACGGGATTGTTCTTTATCCATGTTCCGCTGGCATATTTATAAAAATCGGAACCTGGTTTTACACTCAAATCCATATTAGACCGGTCAATGAATTTGGTCGGAGCGCTTTTAGGTGAGTCGTGCTGAGCAAAAGCGCTTAAGCTACAGCTAAGTGCTAAGGCCAAAAGCCCTAAGCGAGAGTAATTAAGTTTCATATTATTTCTTTGGTTTTTTATGACTGATGAAGATAGGGCTAAATCCGCTTATCGCCTAAAATTTTATCTAAAAATGATGTTACATAAAATAGCGGTTAGGAATTTCAGACCGGCAGCAAATAGCATCTAAAAGCATATGAAATATTAAGTCTGAAACGCTATTTTTGCGCTTTGTGAATTTACTTTAAGCATGAGCATATCTAAAACATATAATCCTAAAGAAGCAGAAGATAAATGGTATAGTTATTGGCTGGAAAAGCAATTTTTCCGTTCAGTACCCGATGAACGTGAACCCTACACCATTGTTATTCCCCCACCCAACGTTACCGGGGTGCTTCACATGTGCCATATGCTCAATAACACCATTCAGGATGTACTGATTCGCCGTGCCCGTATGCAAGGCAAAAATGCCTGTTGGGTACCGGGTACCGACCACGCTTCTATTGCTACCGAAGCAAAAGTGGTGGCCATGCTGAAAGAGCGGGGAATTGACAAGAAGGATATCAGCCGCGAAGAATTTTTGAATTATGCTTACGAGTGGAAAGACAAATACGGCGGCATTATCCTGAAACAATTAGAAAAACTGGGCGCTTCATGCGATTGGGACCGTACCCGTTTTACGATGGAAGAATCATTATCAGAGGCAGTCATCGACACCTTTATTCATTTATATAAAAAAGGCTGGATCTATCGCGGGGTACGCATGGTAAACTGGGATCCTCAGGGAAAAACAGCGGTTTCTGATGAGGAAGTGATCCGTAAAGAAGTAAACCAGAAATTATATTACATCAAGTATACAGTTGTGAATAACAGGTTGAATGTTGAAGGAGAAAAAAATCCTGCAACTCAAAACTCACAATCTACAACTTATATTACTGTTGCTACCACCCGACCAGAAACGATCATGGCCGACATGGCGATCTGTGTAAATCCGAATGATGAGCGTTATCATCACCTGAAAGGGAAAAAAGTTTTGGTTCCTTTAATTAACCGCGAAATTCCGGTTATACAGGATGAATACGTAACCATGGATTTTGGTACAGGTTGCTTAAAAGTTACTCCGGCCCACGATTTAAATGATTATGAACTGGGCATTAAATACAAATTACCAGTCGTAGATATTTTAGATGAAGACGGTCGCCTGAATGAAAAAGCAAAAATTCTGGTGGGCGAAGACCGCTTTATTGCCCGTAAGAAAATTGCAGTAATGCTGGAGGAAGCCGGTAACCTGGAAAAGATTGAAGATTATAAATCGCAGATGGGTTTTTCGGAGCGTACCGATGCAGCCATCGAACCTAAACTTTCCATGCAGTGGTTCTGCAAAATGGACGAAATGGCCAAACCGGCGTTGGATTATGTGCTGAATGGCGAGGTTAAACTTATCCCAGATAAGTTCATCAATACCTACCGCCATTGGATGGAAAACGTGAAAGACTGGTGTATTAGCCGCCAGTTATGGTGGGGACAGCGAATCCCGGCCTGGTATTTACCCGATGGGCAATTTGTAATAGCCAAAACTCGTGAAGAAGCCTTTGCCACAGCAAAAAACTTACAACTTACAACCCAAAACCTACAACCCTCCGACCTAAAGCAAGATGAAGATGTCGTAGATACCTGGTTCTCTTCCTGGTTATGGCCTATCTCTGTTTTTGATGGTTTTAAAGATCCCAACAACGCCGATATCAATTATTACTATCCAACCAACGACTTGGTTACAGCACCCGAGATCTTATTTTTCTGGGTAGCTCGTATGATCATGGCGGGTCACGAATTCCGTGGTAAAGCGCCGTTTAAGCATGTTTACTTAACCGGAATTGTTCGCGATAAGCAGGGCCGCAAAATGTCTAAATCTTTAGGCAATTCGCCCGACCCTATTGATTTGATTGATAAATATGGTGCCGATGGCGTAAGGGTAGGTATGCTGCTTTGCTCTCCTGCCGGGAATGACCTGATGTTCGATGAAAGTTATTGCGAACAAGGCCGAAACTTCGCCAATAAAATTTGGAATGCTTTTCGCTTGGTAAAAGGCTGGGAAGTAGATACCAACCTACCTAACTCCAATCAGCAGGCCATCGATTGGTTTGAAAACAATTTCAATCAGGCTTTAATTCAGATAGAAGAAGATTTTAATAATTACCGATTATCAGATGCACTAATGGGTATTTATAAATTGGTATGGGATGATTTTTGCGCTTGGTACCTCGAAATGGTGAAACCGGCCTATCAGCAACCTATTGATCAAGCAAGCTACGAAGCCACTATCCGTTTCTTCGAAAATATCTTAAAACTGGTTCATCCGTTTATGCCATTCTTGAGTGAAGAATTATGGCACGATGAATTGTTTGGTCAGCGTACCGAACTGGATTGCTGTATCATTGCTGCTTATCCGCAAAGCGGAAAAGCCAATGCTGCTTTATTAAAAGATTTGGAAGTAATTAAACAACTGATCTCTGAAATCCGTAATGTTCGTAATTCAAAACAAATATCTCCAAAAGAGGCTTTAAGTCTACAAATTAAAGTGAATTCAAACATTCAGTTTAAAAATTATGAACCTATGATCGCCAAATTGGCAAACATCAGTAAAATAAGCCTGGTTAGCGAAAAACCGGTTGGAGCAGCAAATTTCCTGGCCGGAACCGATGAATTCTTTATTCCACTGGCAAATAATCTGGATGCAGGGGCAGAAAAAGAACGCATTCAGAAAGAATTAGATTACCTAACGGGATTCTTAAAATCGGTAGAGGCCAAGTTAGGCAATGAACGTTTTGTGCAGAATGCCAAACCCGAGATCATTGCAAACGAACGGCAGAAAAAAGCAGATGCAGAAGCCAAAATTCAAGCGCTTAAAGAAAATTTAGCGGTACTTTAATTAAACCAATAAGGTTTTCAAAGAGACCAATAAGGTTTTGAAACTTTTTTAACGAGAGACCAATAAGGTTTTGGAAACCTTATTGGTCTTTAGATGGTCTTTATACAAACGAGACCTATAAGATTTGAAAACCTTATAGGTCTTTATAGCCAGGAAGTTCTTGCAGAAATTGGTAAGATTGATTTTCCCAATTTAGCTTGCAGCAATAATGATTTAGGCCATTGCTAACTAATAACAAAGGCACCCGGTGTACAAAATTATAACGGGCAATTTGATCAAAAGTATCTTGCGAGATATTTACTTGCGGTGCTTTACATTCTACTAAAAGTATTTTTTCGCCCTCTGCATTAAACACCAGCACATCGGTCCGTTTCTGTAAACCATTGTATTTTAAACCACCTTCCAGCTGGATCAGGCTTTTAGGATAATGCTTATCGCGAATGAGATACTGCACCACATGCTGGCGCACCCACTCTTCGGGTGTTAGCACCAGGAATTTTTTTCGAACCTCATCAAAAATATAACGCTGCCCCGCTTCTTCTTTAATTCGAAGCGGATAAACCGGCCAATTTAGTGGTGTGGGTTCGAAAGGTGACATGCCCGCTAATTTCAGAAAAAAAGCTGATGAAATGGCACTGGATAATTTGTATTTTGGCGCTGCAAATGAGCATAGCCGAAATCATTAAGGATATTCAAAACAGAAAATTTAAACCGGTGTATTTATTACATGGGGAAGAACCTTATTATATCGATAAGATCAGCGATCTGTTAGAAGCTAATGTGCTTTCGGAAGCAGAGAAAGGGTTTAATCAAACCATTCTTTATGGTAAAGATACCGACATAGCTACCCTATTGAATACGGTTAAGCGCTACCCCATGATGAGCGATTACCAATTGGTGGTAGTAAAGGAAGCTCAGGAAATAAAATGGGGAAAAGAAGATGACGACAAAAAAGCTTCAGATCCCTGGCTGGCTTACCTGGAAAATCCACTGTCTAGTACCATTTTAGTACTCTGCAACAAGTACGGAAAGTTTGATAAACGGAAGAAAACCTATAAGTCCATTGAAAAAAATGGCGTAGTATTTGAATCGGCTACCTTATACGACAATAAAATTCCGGCATGGATAGAAGGCTTTGTGAAAGAAAAAGGTTTCAGAATTGATGTGCGCAGCTCTGCTTTGTTAAGCGAGTATTTGGGCAACGATCTCTCTAAGATTGCCAACGAGCTGGAAAAACTGTTTTTAAACTTGGCTCCCGGACAAGAAATTACCGCAGAACAGGTTCAGAACAATATCGGTATCAGTAAAGAATTTAATGTATTTGAGCTACAAGATGCTTTAGCCAAACGAAATGCATTTAAAGCCAACCAAATCATCGATTATTTCGGGGCAAACCCTAAAGCAAATCCCATACAAATGGTTTTGGGTGTGCTCAATACCTATTTTAGTAAAGTACTCAAATACCATTACGCCTCCGATCGTTCGCCACAGGGACTGGCCAGAGAATTAGGGGTTAATCCGTTTTTTGTAAAAGATTACGAGCTGGCCGGCCGTAATTACGATAAGGTTAAGCTCTTCCATATATTCAGTTATATCCGTGCCTACGATCTTAAATCAAAGGGTGTGGATGCAACAGGAAATAGCTCCGATGGCGAACTAATGAAAGAATTAGTTTATAAAATTATCCATTAAAACACCGATATGAATCATTGGCTAGTTAAATCAGAACCATTTAAATACAGTTGGGAAAAATTCAATCAGGATGGACGCACCTTTTGGGATGGCGTTCGCAACTACCAAGCACGCAATAACTTAAAAGCGATGAAAGAAGGCGACCTGGTGCTTTTTTATCATAGCAATGAAGGCATGTGTGTAGTAGGAATTGCCAAAGTGGTGAAAGAATTTTACCAAGACCCCACCACCGACGATACCAATTGGGTAGTTGTAGATTTAGCCCCGGTAGAAGGCCTGAAAAAACCGGTAACGCTGGCACAAATTAAAGCCGACGAACAATTAAAAGATATTTCTTTGGTTCGCCAGGGCCGATTATCGGTCATGCCACTTAAAGCCACAGAATTCGACCGGATATTAGAATTGGGCAGCTAAAGAACTTACTGTCATTTCTCATCAAAAAATCATATGCATGGTTCGTATCCTCACGAAACGGAACGAACCAATTTTGGAATTGGGAAGCTAAAACCTATTCCGAATCTTTAAAAAACAAAGCCTTCAACTCAGTGGCCTCATCAGGTTTCATTTTACCGGCCAAAATTAAACGCAACTGCCGGCGGCGAAGTGCTCCGTCAAACAGTTTACGCTCTTCTTCGGTCTCTACTTTTAACTCCGGTACCGGAACGGTCTTACCGTTTTCATCCAATGCCACAAAAGTATAATAAGCTTCATTGGATTTGAATCGGGTACCTGACGGAATGTTCTGTGCCCAAACATCTAAACGAACCTCAACAGAGGTGTTAAAAGCACGGCTTACTTTAGCTTCCAGTGTAACTACATCGCCTAGTTTAATGGGATGATGAAAAGAAACATTATCTACCGAAGCGGTTACTACAATGCGATTGCAATGTTTTTGAGCAGATATGGCTGCCGCGATATCCATCCAGTGCAGCAAACGGCCGCCCATTAAATTATTCAAGGTATTGGTATCATTGGGCAATACCAACTCGTTCATTACAATAAAAGAATCTTGAGCAGATTTGGCAGCGAGCTTATTCATGTGGCAAAACTAAGCATTTTGAATTCAAGAGCCTATTGCATTTAGGATGCAACTACATTTTGACACAAAATAAACGGGAATACTTAAAATAACTCTTAGTTTAGTTCTAAATATCAAAATCATGAAACAAATCTTATTATCTGCAGCAGTATTGGTTTTAGCCGGATCGGCAGCCTTATACTATCTTAACTTTTTCCAAAGAGGCAATGAAGTGAATACCGTTGCCGGGAAATCATTTTACGATTTAAAAATTAAGAGTCTTGATGGTAAAACCGTTTATCATTTCAAAGACTTTAAAGGCAAAAAAGTATTATGTGTAAATACCGCCTCTAAATGTGGATATACCCCACAATATGCTGGTTTACAGAAACTGCAAGAACGCTATAAAGACCAATTAATTATTATTGGATTTCCTTGCAACCAATTTTTAGGACAAGAGCCGGGAAGTGCTTCTGAGATCAGCGAATTTTGTGCTAAAAATTATGGTGTAACCTTCCGCATGACCGAAAAAATTGATGTGAAAGGGAAAGATCAAAACCCGGTTTACCAATGGCTTTGCCAAAAGGTAAATAATGGTGTAGAAGATGTTACCGTTGGCTGGAACTTCGGCAAATTTCTGATTGATGAGAAAGGAAATTATGTGGCGTATTTTCCATCAAAAGTAGATCCACTTAGTGCCGAAATTACTTCAAAATTATAACCTGAATTTTCAGACTTAAACCCTCCAGATAAAATCGGGAGGGTTTTTTTATGCCTATAAATGGCTATTTTTATCAAAAAAATTTCCATGGCAAAAAATATCGCTCCACAAACTGCTACTACTCCTACTACTGCCTTCGATCGCTTACTTACCATCATGAATACCTTAAGGGAGCAATGCCCCTGGGATAAGAAACAAACCATGGAAAGTCTGCGTCACCTCACCTTGGAAGAAACCTACGAACTATCTGATGCAATTTTAGAAGGTGACACGAACGAGATACGTAAAGAATTGGGAGACATTATGCTACACTTAGTATTCTATGCCCGTATTGCCTCGGAAACCAATCAGTTTACCATTACAGAAGTACTGAATAGCATTTGCGACAAACTCGTTCATCGTCATCCTCATATTTATGGTGATGTTGAAGTAAAAGATGAGCAAGAGGTGAAAAAGAATTGGGAACAATTGAAACTAAAAGAGGGAAATAAATCAGTTCTGGGTGGTGTACCGGCTTCGCTACCCGCCCTTATTAAAGCCTCCCGTATTCAGGAGAAAGCACGGGGCGTAGGTTTCGATTGGGAAGAAAAAAGCCAAGTTTGGGAAAAGGTAGAAGAAGAAATGCAGGAATTTAAAGCAGAGTTCAATGCAGCAGAAAACAAAATGATCGATAAAGAAAAAGCGGAAGCAGAATTTGGCGACTTGCTCTTCTCCCTAATTAATTATGCCCGGTTCATTAACATTAACCCCGAAGATGCTTTAGAAAGAACCAATAAAAAATTTATTAAACGCTTTCAATACCTCGAAAGCAAGGCCCAGGAATTGGGCAAAAACCTTAAAGACATGTCCTTATCAGAGATGGATATTTTTTGGAACGAAGCAAAACTTTTAAGCCATTAAATAATTCATTTATACACTGTTTAAACAAGTTTTTTGTCATTCATCACTAATTTAAAACTACTCATCAGCTAAATTCTACCTTTGGTCTAGTATTTCTTTATAGTTAACTTAATTTATAGATTTTTAAAATCACAAACTAAAAATCTATAAATTATGCATAAATATTTCTACCAAAAATTTAACTATTTCTCATTTTATTTCAAAAATAAAGGGTATTTCATTTTCACATTATTAGTACTACTCTGTGGTGGATTAAACCAAAAGCTTAATGCTCAGCAATTATACCCAAAGGCGCCCGAACAAGGAATTTTGGGAACCATGTACAACCCTTTTCCTTATGGCATATACAGTGTAGAAACCCTACACCACGGCACTCAAAATGTGATTGCGAGCGTCTATCTGCCATTTTATGACGTGGAAAAATACAACTTTCCTGGAGTAATACCATTACCCCTGGTAAGCCCTTATACAAGTGCTGTAGCATTGTGTGCAGAAAAGGGAATAGGCGTTTATGCTCCCGTTGAAGTTGGCGCTGCCATTGGGAATCCGCTTTTCCCTGGTTTAATAGATGCTTATCATCCGTTCGCAGCTATGGTAAATGCACCCGGACAAAATGTGCCCTTTAACCAATTAATTGATCTTAATACTTATGATCCTACCTTTCAGCATCCATTTGATAGTAAGGTTGCGGTAAGTATTCTGGAGGCCACACAAAAATTTAATGAATTTACACACGCTCTATTTAGCTGGAATGGTTTTGATAAGGCAGGAACTCAGGTAATAACCAATGTGGTGAATGACATCCCTCACCTTACCGGTTTTTATCCGCCAACTAAACAAATTTTTTTCAGTACTCAAGAACCCATTCCATTTGTAAGCAGAGATGTAGTTGGTCATGAGATTTCTCATGGAATACTATGGTATAATTTTTCATTACATAACCCAAACACTCAGCAAGAATATTCCGAACAAGCTTCTGCATTTCCAAGGCCGGTAGATGCGTTAATAGAATCATTCTGTGATATTATGGGCCTGGCATCGTTTAATTGGCACGATAATAAGTTCCAAAATCCGAGCTGGACATACGATAACTTTTCGGGCGATCCGGATAACATGCGCCCTTTTGATAAACCCAAAGCAAACAGTTTACCTAATACTTATTTTGGCACCTACTGGACTCCTATAGGAATGCCGGGTTATGATAAACACATCAATGGCTCGGTAATGAATCATTGGTTTTACATCTTGGTAGAGGGAGAATGGGGAAGTATTGACAATGATATTTTTAAAGATAAGTATTTCGTTTATCCAATTAACAAAAATAAAGCAGTAGGATATTTTGAAGCACTAAATATTGTGTTTAACACTTGTACTCAACTGTTAGATGACCAAACTACATATGCAGGCATGAGAGCTAAAACACTTGAAGCTACAGTTCAGCTGGGCTACCCGATAGGGAGTTTTGAGTACATCCAAGTTATGAATGCCTGGCATGCAGTTGGAGTGGGCCCTAAATGGGTTCAGAACCAATATAATCCAGAATGTAATTTACCCGCATTCGAAGCAGAAAGCTGGTATAATAGCCTCATCAAATTTACTGGCATGAAAGCCACGGTAACGCCCGATGTATTAAGTTTAAAAGAAGCCTATTTAGAGGATTGTACTCAAAATATCAAAACATTAGATTTTGCCGAATTGGAGCCAGACCAGGTTACTCCATTTGTAGATGTAAATGAAGATCAGATTTATGGTTTTGACAACGATTTAGACAAATCAAAAAAAGCAGTTAGTATTCAGGCTTTTAGCGAGGTCAGTCAGGCATGGTTTAACTTCAAATTTAACCATAAAGGGCCAGACGGTAAGGGCCAGGTTCCGGTGATCAATGTTTTGGGAAATCCTACTTATACCTACCCCACTTTCGACATCAATTCACATAAATTCTATTATCCCAATGCGCCAGAATCTGCCAGCCGAGATGAAATAAGCACAGCCTATTTTCGTAGCATAAATTACTTCCTCAAAAATGACCCGAATTTGGTTAATGATTATAATTATCTCGAATGGGAAGCTATTAGAAATGGTTTAGCGCAAATTTTTGCATTAAACATCAAGAATGATTACAAAGCTCTTTTGCCCGTACCAGAGCCTGAGGTATGGACCCTAAACGAAGATATTCTTAATACCGACTTTAAAGTACATTTCGACAACCCTAACCTAAGCAATCAGCCCAAATTGTATCATGGCTTAAATTGGAATGATATTTATCCGGCTAAGAATAGTGGAATACTAAATTTCTGGCATTACCTGCTAGTACACGGTACAGATAATGCACAAGGCTACACTAATGAAAAAGGACACACCTATTTTATAATTCCGCTAGATAAGTATTTGGCTTTAAAGGTGCTTTGGGATACCTATAAGACAGTACCTATGAATGCCAATTTCGAAGAATTCCGGTTGGCTTCCCTGCAAGCTTTACATACTTTAGGTTATAGCGATAAAAGCAAAGAGCATATTGCGCTTTATGATGCTTGGGCAGCGGTAATGGATATGCCCGATTATGCCTCCAACCTGAAGCATGAGCCGGCAGATGGCGAAACCATTTATCCTTGGGCGGCCAAACTGGGTGTAGAAGTGGAATATCCGCTATTGGAAAGCAGCCGGGTGTTTCAGGTGAGTGAAAGTGCCACCTTTAATGTGCAGGCTGCTCCTGTTTACTCTTTCTTTAATTATACTGCTCCTGATATGAATACTGGCATGACTTACGGCCGAGTGAACCTACTGCCGGGGAAGACTTATTTTGCACGATCGCATTTATATCAATCTGGCAGTGCAAAGATCGGGGTAGCCGGCGGTTGTGACGTGAGCGAGGACCCAGTATTATGTATGTCTTTAGAGGGCAAGGAGAAATGGACGCCTACTTATTCTTTTAATACTACTGCAATTGACATGATTAATGATGGCATGAGTCCGGCAGCGGGAAGTATGGCTCCGGCCTGGGATACACCATTTAGCTGGGGCAGTATTTTAGGGGCTCAGGGGTATTTGATGAAAATTGGGGATGATGCCGGGGTAGTGCCCATGGGCAGCGTGGCAGGTACTTTAATGATTAGTGCTCCTTATGACGAGGATGTAGCCGTGGTTTATCACAACCTGATTTTATCTCAAGATAAAAATTACACTTACACGCTGGCGGCCAGAACTAAACTGGGTTCTGATGAAGGAGTTAAAGGGACATTGGATCCGGTTTTAAACTACACCAAGTATATCCCTTTAACGCCAGAAGAAAAAGCAGCTTTGCCAGATGCTTTTAGTGCTTCTTCAGATCCTATTACTTTTAAAACGGATATTCCGAAAATAGTGCTGGGAGATCCGGCAGAAGGCACGGAAGTTTCCATGATAGGCAAGCTAAATTTAAAGGCTTCGCCAAATGATCCCCGAGCAGATTTTTTTCGCGGGCGTATCTATTATAAGCAAGACGGTGAGCAACCCAACGATTATCAGGATGTGGATGTTCCGGAAATGTCTGTTAATATTCAGGATCTGCCTTTCCTAAAGGATGGTCATACTTTTGGCTGGTCTTTTGCCGCCAAAAAGAATGCCGTAGATCCGTTTATCCCCACGGAAGAGTCGGGTGCTTTAGCGCCACCTAAGCATTTTGTAGTTAAGAAAGAACTAATACCCCAGCCTAAGCTGGTAGAAATTGATTGTGTGCCAGATGGGTTTGCACAATTGCTCAAATGGCATTCGGTACCGGGAGCAAAAGGCTACCAATATGCGGTAAAAAATCTTGCTAACAATCAGTTAGTCGTAAATCCTACTATAACTGAACAGTTGCAATCGCCACCCATTGTGGGAGCCAGCACGTTTCCCAACAAGTATGAATGGAGTGTATCGGCCGGCATTCAGGATGCGGATGGAGCTTGGGTTTTCGGATTGCCGGCAACTAGTGTGTATCATACGGCACCCAAGTACCCTACAGCTTTAAGCCCGGGCAATCAGGATGTAGCCTTAGAACCTAACCATAGTATTACTTTAAAATGGTCTAATGTGCAGGGCGTAAATAAAGTGCTGCTAAGTTTGTATAAACTGGTACCCAATGGGCTGGATGAGGTGTTTAAAGATAAGCTGGTGCAAGGCAGCAGTCTGGTGGTTGGTAATCAGGAGGCCGGAGAGTCTTATCAATGGACGGTACGCAGCCTCAGTGATGAAGGCTGTACTTCGGGCGGGTTAAGCAGGACTTATCATATCATCCAAACGGAAGATAAGCCAAGTAGTGACCAGCCTTCGGGTGGCGGATCTGGTGGCGACCCTAAACCTGGTGCCTGTCCGGGCTATTTCCAGGTGAGCATTACCAATGCTGATCTGTTGCAGTTAAGTATACTGCACAATGTACTGGGTGGCGCTGTTATTGAAGAAGGCTCTCAAGATTTAAATGACGGTACTTATCAGGCTTTTATATGGGATGGCGGCTTCTTTTATCCTACCGGATATACTGCTAACGATGAGATTGTATTACACATTAAAGTGAAATCGCTCTTTGCAGATTGGGCAAGCATTTCTTTTAATCAAATTCCTGAAGTAACCATTATTACCAGTGGAGGAAAGATCATGACACATAAATTTACCTTGTTCGACTGGTCTGTAGACCAGGAAATATGGATGGGTTCTTATAAATGTTCTGAAAACTAAAATCGATAACAATGAAAACTAACACAATATATACGGTATTGCTTTTATGCTTAAGCAGCCAGGCACTAATGGCTCAAAAGATGAGCAGCCGTAAACCTGAAAATAGAAATTCGGAGGAGATTACCTTTCGGGATGCTCTTTTAACCATTTCTCCCAACCCGGCGGCAGATCGGGTAGAGATTAAACTAAAAGTACCTGATAGCAAGGGATTTTATCTCGAATTATATGATAAATCCGGCAATCGGCTGGTTCAAAAGGAATGGAGAACAGAACCGCTGGACATTTCGAGATTAGCTGAAGGCCTTTACATTATCTGCCTGAGAAGAAACAAAGAGGTCTATTCCCAAAAACTCTTAATTGATAGATAAACTCTGTTAACAAGCCCCGGAAAACAATTCCCGGGGCTTGTTGATTATTGAAATCTTAAGGCTTTTACAGGCGAAATTCGGCTAACCAGCATAGACGGAATAAGCAAAAACAACACGCAAACCAATAAAGTACCGCCGTTTAGCAAAAGCAGATCAGTAACATGAATTTCAATGGGAACAAAGGTCATGTAATATGATTCCTGATCTAGCGGAATAAAGTGAGTATATTCTTGAATAATGGCTAGCCCAACACCTAAAATATTACCTAAAATTAAACCCAGGCCAATTAAGTAAGCAGCTTGATACAAAAATATTTTACGGATATTCCAGTTAGAACTCCCTAAAGCTTTCATTAATCCGATGAACTGAGTACGTTCTAAAATCATAATCAGCAAAGCAGAAATCATATTAATTAAAGCTACCACCAGCATCAGAATAAAAATAACCTGGGTATTTACATCTAACAAAGAAAGCCATTGAAAAATAACCGGATATAATTCTTTTACGGTAAAAGCCTTTAAGCCAATATCCAAACTGTCATGAATTCTGGCAGTGTTGCCATCTAACTTATTAAAATCATTTACTCGTATTTCATAGCCACCTACCGCTTGTGGGCCCCAGTTATTTAACCTACGAATAAGATTAATATCGCCTATAACATAAGTCTTATCAACTTCTTCAACACCTAAATCATAAATACCCACAATTTCGAACTTGCGTTTTCGAAGGGGTTCCTGAACAAAATACATCAGAAAATCATCACCTACTCTTAAATTCAATTTATCGGCGGTGTATTTAGAAATGATGATCTGCTTTTGTGAGGCCAGGGTATCGGTAAAATCTATAGGTTTACCCGAAACAAGTATAGGCTTTAACCCATCCCAATGGAATTGGGTATCTATCCCTTTTAAAACTACTCCCTCTACTTCATTGTTAACCTTAATAATTCCGGGTTTAGAGGCAAAAGGCTGGATATAGGCTAAATTTTTATCCTTTTTAAGATCCTGAAACGTTTGGTTTTGAATAGTAAATGGCGAATTCTCAAAAGAATTATTTAAATCGTATTTCAGTATCTGTATATCGCCGGCAAAACTTCTTACTTTTTCTCTGATCTCCGATTTAAAGCCCTTAACAATGGCCAACGACAAAATCATTACAGCCATACCCAGCATAATACCAAATATCGCCATACGCACTATCAGTTTTGAAAAAGTACGCTTGGATTTAATGCTTAAACGTTGAGCCAGATAAAAAGGGAAATTCAAGGGCTGAATGGATTTTTTGTACCTTAGCAAAGGTGCGATTTTTTTTCAAACCCTCCTATCCATTTGATTTGAAGAACCTAATGAAATATACCCTTATCCTTTTTCTGTTTGGAATTACTGCATTATGTTTTGGACAAGCTACCAGTAAAAAACTGAAAACCGGAGCCGATCAAACTGAGCTGTATCTGCCTTATTTGAAAAGCAAAAAAGTGGGTATGGTGGTTAATGCTACCTCCATCATTGGAAATGAACCCAGCACAGACCGTTTGATTGCCGAAGGCATATCTATACAAAAGATATTTGCACCCGAGCATGGTTTTAGAGGCGATTACAGCAATGGTGCCAAAATAGCTGATGGTATAGATACTAAAACCGGAATCTCTATAATATCCCTTTACGGGAAACATTTAAAACCTACACCCGAAGACCTGGACGGTTTAGATCTGCTTATTTTTGACATTCAGGACGTAGGCGCCCGTTTTTACACCTATATCTCTACCTTACATTATGTAATGGAGGCTTGCGCCGAAAATAAAATAGAACTATTGGTGTTAGACCGCCCCAACCCCAATGGCTTTTATGTAGATGGCCCGGTGCTGGAACCGGAATATGAATCGTTTGTGGGAATGCACCCCGTACCCATTGTGCACGGCATGACCATTGGCGAATATGCGCAAATGATAAATGGCGAAGGCTGGCTGGCTAATAAGGTGTTTTGTAAACTCAAAATCATAAAGGTGGCCAACTATACACATGCTATGCCTTATACCTTGCCTGTTAAACCTTCGCCCAACCTGAATACCCAACAAGCCATTTATTTATATCCGAGTTTATGTTTGTTTGAAGGAACTACCATTAGCCAGGGACGAGGCACTTATATGCCATTTCAGGTATTGGGCAGCCCCGATCTGAAAAACAAATACCGTTTCTCATTTAGGCCCAAGTCAATTTCTGGCATGAGCGAAAATCCATTACATCTGGATAAAGATTGTTTTGGCCTAGATTTGCGTAAATATTCGGTAAATAAAATTAGGCAAAGCCAACAGATCAATCTGAAATGGCTTTTGGAATTGTATAAAGCTTATCCCGATAAAGAAAAATTCTTTGATACTAAACTAGCTCCTCAAATAGGTAATTTTGACCGCCTGGCCGGCACGGCTAATTTAAAACAACAGATTATTGCGGGTAAAACTGAAGAAGAGATTCGCTTTAGCTGGGAGCCTGCCCTGAGTCAGTATAAATTAATGAGAAAAAGATATTTATTGTATCCTTAAATTCTGAACCGATGAGAATAATATTTATGGGTACGCCCGAATTTGCCGTAACCTCCTTATCGGCCATTTTAGGTGCAAGAGAAGAAGTAGTTGCCGTAGTTACTGCACCCGATAAACCTGCCGGAAGAGGTCAAAAGCTTTCTGAATCTGCTGTTAAGCAATTCGCCGTAGCCAATGGAATTCCGGTTTTACAACCTCATAAATTAAAAGATCCGGATTTTTTAGCCCAACTAAAGTCCTTAAATGCCGATCTGCAAATTGTAGTGGCTTTCCGCATGCTGCCCGAAGCAGTTTGGAATATGCCTCCTTTGGGAACTATTAATCTGCATGGCTCTTTACTGCCTCAATACCGTGGTGCCGCACCCATTAATTGGGCAATAATGAACGGAGAAGCCGAAACTGGGGTAACCACGTTTAAATTACAACATGAAATTGATACCGGCGATATCTTACTACAAGATAAAATGGCCATAGGTAATACCGAAACAGCCGGAGAACTCCACGACCGGATGAAGGAAATTGGAGCACAATTACTAGTTAAAACTGTAAAAGAATTACAATCGGGTTCATTAAAAACAAACCCTCAACCTTCAATTTTCAACCTTCAACCTTTAAAACACGCTCCCAAGATATTTAAGGAAGATTGCGAAATTGATTGGCATACTCCTATGCAAATTATTTTTAACCGCATTCGCGGGTTAAGTCCCTATCCTACTGCTTTTACCCATTTAAATGGCAAAACTTTAAAAGTTTTTAAAGCCGAAATGTTATCTGAGAAGCCGCAAATTACTCCCGGAGCATATCTTACAGACCATAAAACGTTTTTAAAATTCGCTTCCGCGGATGGTTTCATCTCGGTTAAAGAAATTCAGATGGAGGGTAAAAAGAAAATGGGAATCGAAGAATTTTTAAGAGGCGTTAGGTTATAATTTATTCAGCTCCTGATTTAAAAATCGGGATACTTTATTAAAGTAACGCTTGCCATTATACCCTAATACCCACTGAATACCCTTGGCAGCGTTGCTTACAAAAATCTCCTCGGCCTCATCTAAAATTGCCGGATTAATTTGTGCTTCAATTAATTTTAAACCCGATTTTTTAATCAAACTAATCAGCACATGGCGCATTACGCCGGCTATACAGCCTTCCTGCAAAGCAGGCGTATAAATTTGGCCATCATATACCACAAAAACATTACTGGTTAAGCCTTCGCATAAAAAACCATCTTGGTTTAACACCAGAACTTCATCTAGTTTATGTTGGTTCTTAAAAACTCCGGCTAAAACATAAACTAAAGCATTACAGGTTTTAAAACCAGACAAAGCCCCTGCAGGTTTAGCAACCTCAGTAAATACGTCAATCAGCAGGCCCTTACTATTAAACTCGTACTGGTTGCCATGCATGGCCGTAGTTTCTAGTACAAATCCCATTCGGTTATTGCTAGGACTATATAAACCCTCAGCATCCCGATAAACGGTTAATCGGGCTCGAGTATCAGGTCCCAACTTATTTCTACGGCTTAGTTCTTCTACCTTTTGCTGTAAAAAAGCGGCATTTATTTGCGTATAGCCATCAATCTTCAAGGCCTTCATTCCCCGTTGAATACGGTCGGCGTGCAGTTCGGCAAACTTAAGCTTCCCGTTCATCATACGCATAGATTCAAACAGCCCATCACCATACCTAAAGCCACGATTAGCTACCGTAAACACCGGTAAATCGGCGGGAACAATCTCATGATTTATATTGATAAACTGCCTGGTCATTTAATTCGCATCTGGATGATGATTTACATAATTGCGCCACTTCTCTAAAACACCAGCGAAATCTGCGGGCAATTCAGCTTCGAAATGCATATATTTTTTGGTAGTGGGATGTATAAAACCCAAAGTTTGTGCATGCAGGGCCTGCCGTGAAATAATTTCGAAGCAGTTGGCCACAAATTGTTTGTATTTATTGTGTACGGTTCCTTTCAATATACGGTCTCCACCATAAATACTATCGTTAAACAGCGGATGGCCTATATATTTCATATGGGCCCTAATTTGGTGGGTACGGCCGGTCTCCAGTTGGCATTCAATGAGGGTAACATAGCCAAATCTTTCTAAAACCTTATAATGAGTAACCGCCCACTTACCTTTTTCTTCATCGTCGTAAACATCCATCACCCTGCGGTCTTTTAAACTGCGACCAATATATCCGGTAACGGTACCCTCTTCAGCCAGATCGCCCCAAACTAAGGCCTGGTATTTACGGGTAATGCTATGATCAAAAAACTGACGTGCTAAATAAGTGATAGAACGCTCGTTCTTACTGATGAGTAATAAGCCGGAAGTATCTTTATCAATCCGGTGAACTAAACCTGGCCGGCCTTCGTTGCCAGGTAATTGCGGCAATTGCTGCACATGATATACCAGGGCATTTACCAGCGTACCAGTATAATTATTGAAGCCCGGATGAACCACCATACCTGCCTCTTTGTTTACTAGAATAACATCATCATCTTCATAAACAATATTTAATGGAATGTTTTCGGGATAAACCTCGGTGTCTCTCGGCGGATGTGGCAAAACCACGGTAATTATATCCAGCGGTTTTACCTTGTAACTGGCTTTTATTGGTTTTTCATTTACCAATACATTATCAGCCTCTATGGCATTCTGAATACGGTTGCGGGAAGCGTTTTCGACCCGGCTCATCAGAAATTTATCAATTCTGAGTAAAGATTGCCCCTTATCTACCACAATACGCAAGTGTTCGTATAAATCTTGCTCTTCTTGCTCTATCAATTCGGGGGTTTGAGTCATTTTCAAAATTAAATCTATTTATCTACACAGCAAGAATAAATCATACCAAATAACATTTGTATTCGTTAAATTATTAAATTTGATATAACTACTATTAGTTATAAAGGATAACTTAGAATTATTTTCAGTATTCAACTCAAAAACCAATTAGCTATGAAAAAGTCCCATTCCATTGCCAGAAAAGTTACATTTAGCGTTTTATGCATGCTATTAAGCTTTAATACATTTGCTCAAGATGAGATTTCCGAATTATTTAAATCAAGTCAGGCCGATGCCGGTAAACTCATCGAAGCTTATTTAAATCCATTTTTTAAAGGAATGGGCAATGGCCTCAACTCCGGGTGGAATAATACCGGTTCGCCAAAAAAGCTGGGCCGTTTTGAACTGAGATTTGGCTTAACAGGATCTATGATACCCGATAAAGACAAAACCTTCGATGTAACCCAAATTGGCCTGTCGAATAACTTAAAACCCACTAATCCGGCACTAAAAATTAGTCAAACGGTAGGTGGCGAAGAAGTAGATGGACCTAGTATGGATATTTTAGATAATAACCAGAATAAAGTAGGCGAATTTACCATGCCTCAAGGAGCTAAATTGCCCTTTGTACCAACGCCACAATTACAAGCCACAATAGGTTTAATTAAGGGAATAGATTTAACGGTGCGCACCGTTCCTAACATAAAATTAGGACAAGATGCCGGCTCTGTTGGCATGTTTGGTGCTGGAGTAAAAATTGATTTAATACAATTTATTGCGGGGAAAAAAGTAGATAAAATTTTACCATTTGACCTGGCCGCCGCCATGGGATTCACCAATTTAAACTATAAGCTTCCGCTAGAAGTAAAAGATGCAAATAATAATGTACCCGATCCTGATCAGCAATTAGAAGCTAAATTTTCAGGGTTTAACATGGAGGCCATTATTTCTAAAAAACTCTTGTTCTTTACCCCATTTTTAAGCGTGGGTTATCAAAGTGCTAAATCTAATGTCGATCTAAAGGGGACCTATCCGTTCCAAACAGCCGCCGGAACCGTACAATTAACAGACCCAATTGCTATATCACAAAAAAGCATTAGCGGCTTACGAACTAATTTGGGTTTCCAAATGAATTTGGCATTTTTGAGACTATACGGATCTTATAGTATAGGTGCATACAAAGCTTTCAATGCCGGTATAGGTTTAGGAATTGGCAAATAAACTCAGTATAAACCATTATAACAAAAGCCTCCATTTGGGGGCTTTTGCTATTTTTGAACCAATGGTATTTCAAATCCCCAGCCCCATTCAGCAAATAAACGACCCGCTATTTGTGCAAAAGGGACTTTCTGTTTTTGTAAAGCGAGACGATCTGATACATCCTCAGATATCGGGAAATAAATGGCGTAAACTAAAATACAGTATTCAAAAAGCCGAACTCGAAAACAAGACGCACCTGGTTACTTTCGGGGGCGCTTTTTCCAATCATTTATTAGCCACAGCTGCTGCAGCAATGCATTTAGGATTAAAATGCACCGGAATTGTACGCGGAGAACCAGTAGAAAATGAAACCCTGATCCAATGCCGGGCAATGGGTATGAATTTAATATTTATAGATCGGGAAACCTACCGGGATAAAAGCGGCTATTTTGAACATCATTTCCAAAACGACAACCAAGCTTACTTTATTAACGAAGGAGGCGCTTCTGCCGAGGCGGTTTGGGGATGCGAAGAACTCATTACGGAGCTACCGGAAACCTTCGATCACCTTTTTTGTTCGGCCGGAACAGGAACTACCGCAGCCGGTATTTTTTCAGGAATAAAAAAACAAAACCTAAAAACCAGACTGCATGTAATTCCGGCACTAAAAGATGGAGGGTTTCTACGAGAGGAGATAGCGGTTTATACTACTGTTAATGAACAATTAACGTTTCATCTCAATTATCATTTTGGAGGTTATGCTAAAAGTAATCGGGCCCTTTTACAATTCATCGTTAATTTTTATTTAAATAACCAAATTCTATTAGATCCGGTGTATACCGGCAAGCTGGTATTTGGGCTTTATGATTTAATTAAAAATGATCAATTCGAAAAGGGTGCTAAAATTCTATGGATACACACCGGAGGCTTGCTGGGCTTACTGGGTATGCAGCAAAAATTCGAAGAAATTTCACCCGGCTTTGGGCAGATTTTTGAGCATTTAAAGAAAAATAATTTTTAACATCCGGCACTTTCTCCACGCTTCATATCCGAAAAATAGGTTTAAACGTTTTAAAGCTATTTTTTAAGAAAAAATCTAAAAACTTACCAAAATTGCCATTCTAGGCACATTTATCTAAATTTGAGTATACCAGAAAAACCAATTATGTATAAATTATCTATCTCGCCAAACCAAGTTCAGGAAACATTAAGTAAACACATTTTAGCTGATGGTTTCGACCTGATCTTCGATATGGAGAAAAGTCAGGGTGTACATATATACGATACGAAGAACGATCGTACCCTGTTGGATTTCTTTACTTGTTTTGCTTCCGTTCCTTTGGGTTACAACCACCCCAAAATGATAAACGACGAGGAGTTTAAAAAGAATTTGATGCTGGCTGCATTAACCAACCCCTCTAATTCAGATATTTATACCACCCAGTATGCCCAATTTGTAGACACCTTTTCTAAAGTGGGTATTCCTCATTACCTTCCGCATGCTTTTTTTATTGCCGGCGGATCTCTTGCGATAGAGAATGCCTTAAAAACAGCCATGGACTGGAAAGTACAAAAGAACTTCCAAAAAGGTTATCAAGAAGAAAAAGGATTTAAAGTACTTCATTTCGAACAGGCATTTCATGGCCGCTCCGGTTATACCTTAAGTTTAACCAATACCCTGCCTGAAAAAACCAAATGGTTTGCCAAGTTCGATTGGCCAAGAGTATCTATTCCCAAAATTAAATTCCCTGTTACAGATAAAAATTTAGCAGAGCTGAAAGATCGTGAGGCCTCATCTATTGCTCAAATTAAAAAGGCATTTTCTGATTTTAAAGACGACATCTGTGCCATAATTATTGAACCTGTTCAGTCTGAAGGAGGCGATAACCATGTTCGCCAAGAGTTTTTAGAACAATTGCGTGTTTTAGCTGACGAAAACGAATGTTTGCTCATTTATGACGAAGTACAAACCGGGGTTGGATTAAGTGGTAAATTCTGGTGCCACGAACATTTTGGCGAAAAAGCACGTCCTGATATTTTGGCCTTTGGCAAAAAGATGCAGATATGCGGCATTTTGGCTGGAAAAAAGGTTGATGAAATAGAGCACAATGTGTTTAAGGTTTCTTCTCGTATTAATTCTACCTGGGGCGGCAACCTGGTAGATATGGTTAGAGCCAGCAAGATCCTGGAGATTATTAAAGAAGATCAACTGGTTGAGAAAGCCGCCGCTACTGGAGCCTATTTACAGGAAAAGCTGCTGAATATTTCTGAAAAGTTCTCAATAATATCTAACGTGAGAGGGAGAGGTTTACTCACCGCTTTCGATTTTCCCGACAAAGCCAACCGCGATCAATTCATTAAAAAGGGATTAGAAAAGAATGTGATGTTTTTAGGCTGTGGCCATCAAACCATCCGCTTCCGTCCCGCATTGATCATGGAGAAAAATCACATTGATGCCGGTTTAGAGGTTATGGAGCAGATTTTGCCGGCTTTATAATGGAATAAAGTCATCCTGAGCTTGTCTAAGGACCTGGTATACAAATTATTATCTTTCTACGAGCTCAAGATGACGTGAATGCTATGCTTATTTCAGCTCAAACAAACTACTCACGCCCAACAATTTCTTAGAAGTAAAGCCTTCGGCATAAGTAGTATGAATAGATTTTCCGAATGCCCTGGCCCTGGCCTCTACCCCTTTCAAAAATTCGGGCGAAGAAATATAGGTTTCAGGTTCACCAGAATCGGGATTAAAGAACTGCGTTTTAAAAGCCAGAATAGCTTTTACTTTCTGATCCCAAAATGGAGTGATATCAATAATAACATCGGGTTTAATATAACGGTCTTGAATATAATTGAGCAGTAAGCGTGGACGCCAGGCTTGCTGAACCTCTTTGTTATGCCGTGTTTCTATTTTGGGCAAGCCCGATAAAAAAGTAGCATCATTCAACAACTCTGCTGCACGGCCATGATCAGGGTGGCGATCTTCCAAAGCATTACACAAAACAATTTCCGGCTGGTATTTTCGGATCATCTCAATAATTTGCAGTTGATGTTTTTCATCATTCTGAAAAAAACCATCTTTCATCCCTAAATTTTCCCGCACCTGAATGCCTAATATTTTAGAGGCTTCTGCAGCTTCCTGATCGCGAGTTTCAGCCGTACCACGGGTACCCAGCTCGCCCCGAGTAAGATCTACAATTCCAACTTTTTTACCTTCGGCAACATACTTTAAAATGGTTCCAGAACAGCCTAATTCGGCATCATCAGGATGGGCTGCAAAAATAAGTAGATCTAGTTTCATGCTTTATCGCAGTTTATCTGTTTTCGGGATTAAAATCAATTGGGCAAAATTACATAAAATGCCCATAAGACTTACAGTGCAGAAGCACTATAATATTTGTAATAAGGCGAAGACTGAATGATGGCTTCTATATCACGATCTTCCTGCGGATCGTATTTGTTTCTAAGATTATTACCAAAAACCCGGGCCACCGACTGATATAAGAAAGCCGTTAAACCACCTTTCATCTCTTTTAAAATATCGTAGCTGCTATTACCCGTTTCGCGGTCAATCAGTTTAATCAATATACCGCCTTGAGTAATGGTTAACTCCTTTATTTCTCGGTTAAACATGTCCTTAACCTCCTTATCAAAGGCTCTGGCCAGTATGCGTTCCTCCTTTTTACTTTTAGCCGCATTCAGATCCCGCTGTAATTGTGCATATCGGTTGCGGGCATACATGGCATAGGGCAAAACCTTTAATACATTATACCTTAAACGGTTAAACGCAGCACGCTGTTCTGCAGATTGATAAATTCGGGTATCTATAATCGGAACTTCGGGCAATGACAACCAGGGTATCAATTCGCCATCAACCATGGTTAAGGCAACCCTAATGGTATCGTTTTTACCTTTAACCGTAGGGTCATACTTATCCTGTCCCTTAGCAAAAAAGGGCAAAAGGGCACAGCATAATAGTATAAGCCTGAAAAATTTCATAAATTTAACACCACAAAGTTACTGCAAATTTTAAAAAGTGTAACATCTTCTCAAATTCTATAACAACCAAATTTAAAATAAAACGTTTGCATCAGTAAAGCTATTGTACGGAGTATGAAGGAATTAGTAATTGACTTAGAAGCAGAAAAGGCAGAAATACTGAAAAGATATCGTGCTTTGCTAAGAGCTTGTAAGCCTACACTCCAAAAAGGCGATAAGAAGATGATTAGGCAGGCATTTGACATGGCCTTAGAAAGCCATCGGGATATGCGTCGTAAATCGGGCGAACCCTACATTTATCATCCAATTGCCGTAGCCCAGATTGCCGCCCAGGAAATTGGACTGGGAACCACCTCCATCGTTTGCGCCCTTTTACATGATGTAGTGGAAGATACCGACATCACCTTAGAAGATATTGAACAGGCTTTTGGCAAAAAAGTAGCCAAAATTATAGATGGCCTAACTAAAATTTCGGGTGTTTTCGATTACAACAGCTCTTTACAGGCAGAGAATTTCCGTAAAATGCTGCTTACACTGGCAGATGATGTAAGGGTAATTCTAATAAAGCTGGCCGACCGCTTGCACAACATGCGGACGATGGATTATATGCCGCAGGAAAAACAGCTTAAAATATCATCAGAAACCATTTATTTATACGCCCCCCTGGCCCATCGTTTAGGTTTATACGCCATAAAATCTGAATTGGAAGATTTGGCCATGAAATACACCGAACCGGCCACCTATAAATACATTGCACAAAAATTAAACGAGAAGAAGACCGAAAGGGAGAAATTCGTCAAGGAATTTATTGACCCTATTCAGAAAATATTAAACGAACAGGGTTTAAAGTCGGAAGTTTACGGAAGGCCAAAATCAATCCATTCCATTTGGAATAAAATGCGCAAAAAGAACATTCCTTTCGAGGAGGTGTATGATCTATTTGCCATTCGTATCATTCTGGACAGTAAGATGGATCAGGAAAAATCAGATTGCTGGAAAGCCTATTCTATCGTAACAGATTTTTACCGCCCTAATCCCGATCGTTTACGCGATTGGATCTCGAGCCCAAAATTTAACGGTTACGAATCATTACACACTACCGTGATGGGCCCTAAGGGGCAATGGGTAGAGGTGCAGATCCGTACCGAAAGGATGAACGAAATTGCCGAAAAAGGTTTTGCGGCACACTGGAAATACAAAGAGGCTCCGAATGCCGAAAATAGCGGACTAGACCAATGGTTACTAAAAGTTAGGGAATTATTAAACAACCCGGAGTCGAATGCGCTCGACTTTTTGGACGATTTTAAAATGAATTTATTCTCTGATGAGATTTTCATTTTTACCCCAAAA
>JBJTNQ010000047.1:0-3189 GCA_046074105.1 Sphingobacteriaceae bacterium
TATGCGTTAGACGCTCCGATTTAGAAAATGTAAATTTCAAAGCAGGAATACTAAGTGTACAACAATAGCAAACCAGAAATCTTCTTTTCTAAGATCTATGGCTTATTTGCCTCTTTTTTCGTCTGAAACAGTCAACTTGTGACGTCCTTTAGCACGACGGTTTGTCAATACGCGACGACCGTTTGCCGTAGACATACGCTCACGGAAACCGTGTTTGTTCTTTCTCTTACGTACAGAGGGTTGAAAAGTTCTTTTCATTTCTTTATTTGTTAAAGCAGCCCATCATTTCGATTGGGGCTTGCAAAGGTAAAACAAAATATTTATTCATCAAGGATGCAGCTTTTAGTGCCTCACCTGACAGGTCCTTACACCTTGATTTCTACGTCTACTCCTGAAGGCAATTCTAATTTCATCAAAGCATCTACTGTTTTAGCAGAAGAAGAGAAGATGTCTATTAGACGCTTGTAAGTACATAATTGGAATTGTTCACGAGCTTTCTTGTTAACGTGTGGTGAACGTAAAACAGTGAATTTCTCAATTTTAGTTGGAAGAGGGATAGGTCCAGAAACAACTGCTCCTGTGGCTTTTACCGCTTTAACGATTTTCTCTGCTGATTTGTCTACCAATGAGTGGTCAAATGACTTCAGCTTAATGCGAATTTTTTGATTCATATAAGATGGTTCTTTAAATGATTAAGCAGCGAAAGAACCATTTACTCCGCTACTTAAATTAATTAGGACTGCAAAAGTACAGAATGTCAATTAATTATACAAGCCTTAAAATTTAGTTTTTTCTAGAGCACGTTGTTTTTCAGTTAAATAGCTCGCTTTCGAAGCTTGAAAAAGCGCCACATTCAAAGTTTTCAGTTTTTCCATCGCCTCATCCGCATACATTATTTCGCCCATTTTCAGTGCCTGAAAAGCATAGATGGGGTAGTAGGCCGGATTTTGTTCGTTCCATTGCAAAGCGGCCAGCGCAGCCTCGTACCCTTTTTTTGCGGGTACTAGAGGAAGTGCCTGTTGCAAAACCGGGATTTGAAAAGGATATTTTTCTAACATCATAAGTGCATTCGCTTGTGAAATCGGAGGTGTTTTTACCGGAAAAGCCGTCGCATATTTCCAAAAAGCAAAAATTCCCGTCATTCCAGAACCTTGGGTTGTGTCCGCCGCGATGGACACATTCAATTGGTTTAAAGCCTCTAGGGGTTTGGCATGATAAAAGGCTTGCCAAGACTTCAATAGTTCTAATTCTGGGAACATTTCGCCTAGAGATCTTTGCCAGCCTGTTAAGTCATACAGAGGTGCTTTCCCTTTCCAAAACACCAATCCATTATATAGGTATACCAAATCGCGTAAATCCGCACTTGGAACAAAAGAAGGATTCATCGGTGCCGTAGGAATTCCTGCAGCTACTAAATTAGCTTGTATGGCTAAGTCTTCCGATGGGTTGAATGCTGGCTTTCGTTTTAAATACGTGGACTCCGCGTATAACTTATTGGCTACGTAGAGCGGATTATCTGGATCTAGTGAAAGTGCGCGATCGTAAAAATAAACCGCGGAATCCG
Source organism: Sphingobacteriaceae bacterium (assembly GCA_046074105.1). Classification (GTDB taxonomy): domain Bacteria; phylum Bacteroidota; class Bacteroidia; order Sphingobacteriales; family Sphingobacteriaceae; genus JAIPAN01. The sequence continues at coordinate 1,565 of JBJTNQ010000047.1, forward strand.
CAACAGCCAGTCTTTCGTATTGCAAGGCAAGCTGTGTGGCGATGCGTGGGTCAGTTAAATCACTTTTTTGTAAGGTGAATAACGCATCAAAAGGGCGGTTTTCTGTTGCGAATACATTCGCAAGTGCGACAGAAAGCGCGGGATCGCGATTTACACTTTGGCTAGCAGCTACGTAATAAGCGAAGGTCTCCGTGTCTCCCGCTTGTTGCGCGAGGGCGGCAAGACTCAAGTTGCTTTTGGTATTTAAGCGGCTGTGCAGAGTGGCGTTCTTGTAATGGATTTCCGCCATCTGTTTGTCCTCCAATAAAGAGGATACATCGCCCGCGTAATTCTCTTTCGCCGCCATTCCTAGATGGTAAGCACTGGAATTAAATGCAAAGACGGCGCCCACACTCAAAATGAGTACTCCGATCTGTATTAAGTATAGCGGAAGCGTAACGGCCTTGTGTATCACTTTGTGGATGGGAAGATTTTGAATAACCAGTGGACCAAAATTTCGGTAAATAAATAGCGGGAAAAGTAGCCCCATCAGCACCTGGTTAATCAAATTCCAGCTTTCAATCGCCTGAATTCCCGGCGTGTTTGCGTGCCACAAGAGTGGAATCAGGGATGAAAGGCCTAGTAGGCAAATTCCGAGCAAAGATTTGTTGTCTTTATTTTGGTACCCATATACACCCAAAGCTAAAATCACCCAGATAAAAGCAGGAATCGCCGTACGAATTCCCATGTCAAATCGCTGATTACTAAAAGTCAACAGCAAATTGATCCCCCAAACCAAACCTAAAATGCTGCGATTCTTCTTCGATCCGGCAGTAGTGGAACTATGTGACAAACCGAGTAGGAAGGAAGGGATTGATGCCGCGCTCAAAACAGATAGGCCTGCAAGCGCCAAAAGGCTCAAGCTAAAGATCTGACCACTGATAATCTGCGATAAAGCAGAAAAAGAAGCGTCAGACAAAGTGAAAGCGACGATCCCAAACCAAAGCGTGGCGCCCAGTACGGCCTGCCAAACCGGTAAAAAAGAAAAAAGCGCCACCCCTAGGCCGAGTAAAGCCAAGGTGAATCCTATGATTTCTGGCGCGGCATTTAAGGGTGTCGCCTGGATTTGAAAGTTTTGCCGAATGAAATAGACGTTCGCATGCAAATCTTGGCCGGCTTGTGTGTCGACCACCTTGTTAAATGGAATCATTTCTGAGACTTCGACCCACGTAAAAGCTGACATACCTCCAGAAATCCATAGCCCACAAATAGCCACGAGCACTAAAGCGGTCACGTAAAAAAGGTATTTCGAAAACGCGGGGATAGACAAGCGCATATTTTGGTTCAAAAATGAATTCCTAAATTTCATACAAACTACGATTCATTCAAAGAAATTGCCTGATTTTGGCAAAAAATAGTTGAAAAATACTAATTTCTGTTTTGGTAAATTCGAATTAAGAGGCTAATTTTGCAGTCCGAATGTATTAGCATTCGTGAACTAATACAAAATCGTAGTTTTTTAGCTAACAAATTAAAATTCAAATGGCAAACGCAGTTAACAAAGGAAAAGTTGCGCAAGTAATTGGACCCGTTGTCGATGTGAGCTTCGAAGGAGAAGGATCACATTTACCAGCGATCTTGAATGC
>JBJTNQ010000048.1:0-4041 GCA_046074105.1 Sphingobacteriaceae bacterium
CTCGATCAGTATTATGTAGATATCGTGAGCCGTTTTTATCCTGCCATTTACACCCCAGATCTGTTATTAAATCAGCCTAACGGCGATAAAAGACCGATCCTTTTTGTAGAATATTCACATTCTATGGGCAATTCTACAGGAAACATGAAAGAGTTTTGGGATATCTTCCGGTCACGCCCCCGGTTAATAGGCGGCTGTATCTGGGATTTTAAAGATCAGGGAATAGCCAAGAAAGACTCTACAGGAAAAGAATTTTATGCCTATGGCGGCGATTTTGGCGATAAGCCAAACGATGGTAATTTCTGTATTAACGGAATAGCCGACGCAAGCGGAAGGCCTAAAGCAGCCATGTACGAGTGTAAACGGGTATATCAGCCTGCAGAAACACAATGGAAAGATCAGCAGCAAGGCATCATCAGCATAGAGAACCGGCATGCGGCAAAAAATCTTTCAGCTTATGCTATTTATTTAAACTTCCTGCAAAACGGGGCGCTCATTAAATCGATACAGATCCCTTCGCAGGATATTCCTGCCGGCAGTACCAAAGCGCTCAACATTAGCGCATATTATCCTGCATTAAAAAGCGGCTCCGAGTATTTATTAAACATCAGCTTTAAGCTAAAAGAAGATGAATTATGGGCCACCAAAGGGTACGAAATAGCTGCCAACCAGTTAGAGATCAAGCCTTTGGTAAAGGGAATTCAACTCAGCCCCGGTGCAGCATTAAGTGTTGCCCCCGGTGGTGGTTTCACTAGTTTAAAAGGTAAAGATTTCCAGATCACTTTTAAAAACGGTGCCCTGAGCTCTTACATCAGCAATGGTTACGAATTTATTAAAGAACCATTTTTGCCTCATTTCACCCGTCCGCAAACAGACAACGACCGGAGAGGATGGAAGCCCAACAAAAAACTGAAGACCTGGTATGAGGCTAAGCCAACGCTCAAAAGTTTTAAAACCATTAAAGAAGGAGCCGTTTATCAGTCGGTTTACGAAATAGTGAAAGATAGTGCTGAGGTACAACTTACCTATACTATCAGTCATGACGGAGGTATAAAAGTAGATTATGCTTTAAAAGCGAATCAGGCTATGCCTAATATCCCTAAAGTTGGTTTGCAGGGCGGTATTGCCAACCCACTCCAGCAGATTACTTTTTATGGTAAGGGTCCGCACGAAAATTATATTGATAAGGCATTTGGTGCCGATGCAGGAATTTATACCGCCGCTTTAAAAGACTTTACCGAACCGTACATCTATCCGCAAGAAAATGCCAACCGAACCGGTATCAGATGGATGTCTTTTAGCGATGCAAAAAATAACCTAATGGTGGTTGCCGATAGTTTACTCAGTATGAGCGCCTGGCCGTATACCGAAAAGAATATTATAGAAGCTAAGCACACCTACAAATTAAAAGATCCGGGTTTTATAACCCTGAATATTGATCTGATACAAATGGGTATAGGGGGTAACGATACCTGGAGCGACGTTTCACAGCCGCTTCCACAATACCAGATCAAATCGGGTAATTATAACTATAGCTTTTACCTCAAGCCAGGCCCTGCGGCCGATTTAAATACCCAGTTGCGACAATACCAAAAATTGAAAATAAAATAACATGAAGAGATTGAAAGGTATAACTTGGAATCATACTCGTGGATTGCTGCCCATGGTGGCAACAGCTCAGCGGTTTACTGAGCTGAATCCAGATGTGGAGATCAGTTGGGAGAAAAGAAGTTTACAAGATTTTGCAGATAGTTCTATAGAAGAATTGGCCAAAAAATTCGATCTGTTGGTAATAGACCACCCATGGACCGGATTTGGCGCAAAAAAAGAAGTCATACTACCATTATCAGATCATTTAAATGCAGCATATATCCAGGAGCAGGAGGACAATTCGGTTGGGCTTTCTTACGAGAGTTATGTGTTTGGCAATAAATTATGGGCATTACCCATAGATGCGGCCACACCGGTTGCTGCAGCCCGTTTAGATATTTTAGCACAAAAAGGCTTACAACTACCTCAAACTTTCGAGGAGGTACTGCAATTGGCCAAGCAAGGTTTAGTAGCTTTTGCCGGCATCCCAATAGATGTATTGATGAGTTTTTATATGTTTTGCTGCAGTTTGGGAGAAGCACCTTTTAAGTCAGAAAATGAAGTAATATCCCTGGAAACAGGTACCAAAGCCCTGCAAATGTTCAGAGAATTGGCTCAATATGTAGATGTGGCTAATTTTGATAGAAATCCCATTCAGGTATATGAACACATGGTAAATACCGATGAGGTAGCCTATTGCCCATTTGCCTACGGTTATTCCAATTACTCCAGAACAGGCTATGCCCGTAAATTGTTGCACTTTTATGATCTGGTACAGCTTAGCGGACAGCCCATGATCAGCTCACTGGGCGGTACAGGCCTGGCGGTTTCTGCCTTTAGCCAGCACATTCCCGAAGCGCTGAAATATGCCGAGTTTACCGCTTCAACAGTTGTACAACAAAACCTGTTCACCGATAATGGAGGCCAGCCGGGCAATTTAAAGGCCTGGCAAAGTGAAAGGTTAAATGACATTACTCATCAGTACTTTAAAAACACCTTACCTGCCTTACAAAGAGCCTATTTACGTCCAAGATATTTCGGATACATGCAGTTTCAGGATCATGCCGGCGATCCTATTCGTCAGTATTTAATGAATGGAGGCAATGAACTAAGCGTTTTAGACCAGCTTAACCATTTATACACCAGTACTTTAAACCTGCAAACGGCATGAGACCCTTAGAAGGATTGGTGGTATTGGAGTTCTCCCAGTTTTTAGCAGGGCCATCGGCCGGCCTTAAATTGGCTGATATGGGTGCCCGGGTTATTAAAATAGAACGGCCGGTAAAAGGCGAAGCCTGTCGGCAGCTTAGCATTAAAGATATTTTTGTGGACGATAGCAGCCTGCTGTTCCATACCATAAACCGGAATAAAGAATCTTTTGCGGCCGATCTGAAAAACCCCGACGACCTGGCCCTGGTAAAGCAGCTCATTGCCAAGGCCAATATTCTTACTCATAATTTCAGACCCGGCGTAATGGAAAAAATAGGCCTCGATTTCGATCAGGTGCAGGCCATTAACCCCCAGATCATCTACGCCGTAGTAAGCGGTTATGGCAATAAAGGTCCCTGGGCTGCAAAACCCGGACAGGACCTATTGGTTCAGTCTTTATCAGGGTTAACCTGGCTAAGCGGTAGAAAAACCGATGGCCCGGTACCTTTTGGTTTAGCTGTGGCTGATCTCATGTGCGGCAACCACTTGGTGCAAGGTATTTTAGCTGCATTGTTAAAAAGAGCCAAAACCCGCAAAGGAGTTTTAGTAGAAGTAAGCCTCCTGGAGTCTGCATTAGACATTCAGTTCGAAGCCATTACCTCTTATTTAAACGATGGCGGCCAATTGCCTCTTCGCGGCGAGAGTAAAGGCAGCGCACACGCATTTTTAAGCGCACCTTATGGCATTTACGAAACGCAGGATGGATTTATGGCACTGGCCATGGCCGATCTGTTGCTGATTGGCCGGATCCTGGAGATAGATCTGAGCAATTTTGCTAATAAAAAACAATGGTTTACTCATAGAGACCAGATCAGAGACCTGATAGCTGCCAAACTGAAGGGTAACCCCACCCAGTATTGGCTGCAGCTATTGCAAGCTCAGGGAGTATGGTGCGGAGCGGTCTTAAACTATGCCGAACTTGATGAACAGACCTTTGTAAAAGACCTCCAGCTCAAACAAAGCATCACCAATAAAAATGGCAAAGCCATGGTCACTACCAGAAACCCGATTCGTTTTGATGGTGCAATATTAACCAGCGCCCAAGCTGCCCCACAAGTAGGAGAACATAATCAAATGATACAAGCTCAATTCTTAGATTAGTATATGTTGCCATTAGAAGACTATTTAATTATTGATTTCAGCCAGTTCCTTTCCGGTCCATCAGCCAGTTTGCGTTTGGCCGATATGGGTGCCCGGGTTATCAAAATAGAGAAACCCCTTACGGGCGATATTTGCCGTACC
>JBJTNQ010000049.1:0-9878 GCA_046074105.1 Sphingobacteriaceae bacterium
GGCGAAAAGCTTGGGCGCTCTGATCCGAAACGGGCAAAATCGTAATGCGAACCCATGGTGGCCATAAACTCAATACCGCAGCATGAAGTTGCAAAGGGTAAAGGCCACAAAGAGTGTGAGCGGGCTAAGCCCACCACCTGATCTAAAGAAGTAGCAAAAAATCCGGAGCCTTCTATGCCTGCCGGTGCTTCAACTAATTTAACTTCGCTCATAAACCGCTTTTATATCTTTCTTGCCTACTAACAGAGGCGCAAATGTAATTCATTTTTAGGTGTTTAAACACCTTATTCCCAATCTAAGGCACCTTTTTTAAGGATATAAATAAATCCGGCTAAAAGGGTTCCCATAAAGATGAACATTTCGATTAGGCCTGTCCATCCGAAATCTCTAAAATTAACGGCCCAGGGGTACATAAAAATCACCTCTACGTCAAAAAGTACAAACAAAATGGCCACCAAAAAATACTTGATGGAAAATGGCTGACGGGCATTTCCTTTCGACTCGATTCCTGATTCAAATGGGGTTAATTTATCCTTGGTTTTACGTTTGGGGCCAATAAGGTGGGTTGCGGCCATGGTTGCTACCACGAAACCGAGCGCCACAATCATTTGAAAAATGATAGGTAAATAATTGATGGGCGTGCTTTGTGCTTCCATTGTATGTTTTTGGTGGCGCAAATATAAAAAGAAAGCGCCTTAATCGGATGATTAAGGCGCTTAAAATGAGTGTAATTTTTTTAGTGGGTACCGCCACCTATCGCTTTCATGGCCTGAAGTACCACGGCGTTGGCCGGATCTAGTTCCAATACTTTACCAAAGTAGAGTTTGGCTTTATCGAAATCGCGGTCTTTTCTGGCCGCTACCGAACCTAAATAGGTGTAGGCTTCAATTAATCCGGGTGCATTTTTAGTAGCTAATTCTGGTTTTGTTACCGTAATTAATTCTACATATTTTTCGTAGAATGGAACGGCTAATCCTTTGCTATCGTTCTCATCGTCGAACTGACGGTTGATACGTCCTCTGAACTGCCATGCGGCATGAGTATTTGGCGAACGTTGAATTAAATAACTAAAAGCTGAATCTGCTTTTACCAATAATTCTTTGTCGGCAGTTAAACCAGCCGTTTTCTTAGCACCAAAATCGAAATAAAAAGCTGAACCTAAATAATAGTAATCTAACAGGTTACGCTGTGGGTTTTTTACGGCAATTTCGTAAGCTTCGGCAGCTTCGGCATATTTTTTCATACCATAAAGCTCTTTACCCACATCGCTCATGATACCGGTATTGGTTGAGTCTATCTGAACGGCTTTACGTATAGACTGCATACCTTCCACATCTTGTCCGGCTTTCATTTCGGCACGGCCTAAATAAAGGTAGTCGCGGCCAATTACCCGCTTAGGGTCTACTTTAGCCATAAATTCTTTAATAGCCTGAATACTGGCATTATAATCGCCGTTTTCAAAAGCTGCATAGCCTAAATAACGCAAAATTCGTTTGTTGGCTTTATCCATTTGAGCCATGGCCTGGGCTTCCTGCTGCAAGGTCTTATAATCTTTTGCCAGGATCAGGAAGTCGGCATATCTCATTCTCGATTCTAAAGATCTGTCGGTTAGTTCCAGGTATTTTTTATAATAATCTAAGGCCTGCTTAATTCTTGCATCGTAATCTCTAGGTTGGTCTCTGGCCCATAAATAATAAGTTTCTGCCAATTCGCGATAAGCCGGGCCATAATTAGGGTCGATAGCTAGTACGGCATTAAATTCATCCACTGATTCTTGAAATGCTTTAGACATTTTATTGATCACCCCTAGCTCTACTTTAGAGCGTATTAAAGCTTTGTTTAAATCGTATGCGGTACGGTAGGCACTGTAAGCCTCCGAGTTTTTCATCTGACCACGGTAAGCATCACCTAAGGCCAGATTTACATCGGCCAAAAATAACTCAGCACCTTTAGGGGCCGTATTGGTAAGGGCTCTCTGAAGATAAGTTACAGCTAGTTCATAATTAGGTTTTTGGGCCGAGGTATAGGCCTTACCAATGTAAAGCAGGGCCCGATTATCTTTTTTTTCTGATAAAGCAATGGCCTTTTCAAAATTGGTTTTTGCCGCAGCCTCATTATTATCTTCCAGATCTACCTGGCCTAAACCTACATAGTTTAGTGAAAATGCAGGATTAATGGTGATTCCTTTGTTAAAAGTAACTTTAGCTGAATCCGGATAGTCTGTTTTTAAATACACTTGTCCTAAAAAGAAATAGTTTTCAGGATTGGGTAAGAGATTAATCAGCCCTTTAAGCTGAATTTTAGCATTCTGATACTGTTCGGCATCAATAGCTTTTTTGGCATCTGCCAAGCTTTGTGCCCATACGGATGAACCTAACAAAGCCAACACTAAGGTTGCTTTTACCGCTTTTTTAATCATTTCCATGGTTCGTTGTTTAAAATTAGTTTTACTTTCTTATAATAATTTCTCTGGAGGGAATGCTGTCTGGTAATAATCCAGACTTTAAAATCATTCGCTGACCTCGTTCGCCTGCTACAAATGTTACAAATCCTGTGCCCGGTCCGGCTCCTCCTTCGCAATTAATGAGGTACAAATTACGCATTAGCGGATAAAATCCCAAAGCTAAATCGTTTTGGGTAGGCTTATAGTATTGATCGCTTCCTAGTTTGCCGGGTAAATTCTTTACAGCCAATACTTTGAGCTTAGCCACATCTTGCTCTAAATCTACATCGGGCTGTTCTATCCAATTAATTCCAACCACGCCAATGCTACCCGAATGACTTGCTACATAACGAATTACATCTGGGTTTGACTTCAAAGCATATATTCCTTTTGCAGGAAGCTGGCTTACACCTGCCAGTTCTTTTAAATAGCGTACCGTACTGGAGTTAGGGTTATCGAATACCAAACTGGCAATTTTGCTAGATTGGCCTTTCATTACTTGAATAATATCTTGCACCTTAACTAAGCTATCGCGATTACTGTTTTGGGTGATCAGGGCAATACCATCAACCGCAAAACGATTTACCCGGATGGTGATATTTTTATGCTTAAAGAACTGTTCTTCATCAGCACTTAATGTTCTGCTCATTACAGCTATTCTCACACTGTCTGTTAAGAATAGTTTTAATAATTCATTCTCGGGTTTGTAAATGGGCGTAATCTGTACTTCGGGGTAAGCACTATGAAATACAAATAGCTGATCGTCTATAACTGGGGCAAAGCTCTCATCTACTACCACTGTGGCTTCACCACTGGTGTAGCTTTGCGGCTTATCGGTAGCGTGCTGCTGGCAAGATGCTACTAGCAGCAGCATAGCTAAACACGAAAGAATGAAGGGTCTTTTCATCAGCTAGTCTTTCTTTACTTGTAATAATCGTATGAATCTGAAAAATGAATATATGATAAGAGATACCCCAAAAAGGATTCGATAGTTTTTAGAAAGTACAATTGGAAAGTCTTTCCAAAAGATAATCACTAAGCCCAATATCAGATAAAGGGAAAACATCAAAAGGCCTAAAATAAACAGAAATCGCTGAGTGAGCGATTTCTGTTTTTGATTGATATGTTTCGACATTAATTCTTATTGTCCGGCTAACTGGAAGAAAACAGGCATGGTGTAGGCTACCCTTACCGGACGGCCGTTCTGAATTCCCGGCTTCCATGATGGTGCTGATTTTAAAACCCTGATGGCTTCTTCATCACAACCACCACCAATACCTCTTAATACTTTAATATCGGTTAGATCGCCATTCTTCTCTACTACGAAACTAACAATTACGCGACCGGTAATGTTGTTTTCGCGGGCAATTGGCGGATACTTCATATTTTTCTGAAGATATTTACCCCAGGCACCCTGACCTCCCGGAAACTCCGGCATAACTTCTACGCTGGCAAAATCTTTAATGCTGTTATCTTCAACTACATCAGAGTTACCTACTGGTTCGTCAATTCTAATTTCGGCATTTGGATCACCTTCAATAGTTTTCTGACCCGGATCGGCTTTTTTCAACTCTTCAACGGTTGGTGGCTCTTCGTCTCGTACTTTCTCTGCCGGAACTACTACCGGTGGCGGGAAACGAACCTGATCCACTTTTGGTTTTGGTGGCTCTGGCGGCGGCGGCGGCGTATCTTTATCTATTGGCGGCGGAGCTGCAAGTACTACTTCTGTCTGCTTAAATTCTTCTGTATTATCAGGTAAAATACCTGCAATAAATCTGATAATTAAGGGAGCAGTAACAATGGCAATAAACAAAAAGCTACCTATTAATAAGGCACGGCTAGTTGTTTTAGGGTTCTCCTTACGAAGTTCGTAAGCGCCGTAAGCTTTGTTACGTCCGGCAAAAACTACTTCGAGCCATTCTGGTTTAAATATATCTAATTTTGACCCTAACATCTTTTTAATTCAATTAAAGGAGTTATAAACTATATGTTTTGAAACTTAATTTAATTTACGAAAATTATTTGTAAATATTATCGCGTTTCATCAATCCAATTTCCGGGGCGGTGATGTCTACAATGGCATAAGTTGGTACGCCTGTAATTTTCATTTCGTCCAGAATATCTACCAGATTTCTGTAATTAGACTTATCGCTGGGTTTAATCAAAACGATAAGACCTTTTTTAGGGTCTCCGGTAATTCCTCTAACCTCTTTAATTTTTTCGATAATCGATTTACGAATACCGTTTTTACCAAAGTTATCTACAGTTGGAGTTTTAGGATTATCTACTAAACCCATATACCATTCTATGCGGTTATTAGCTCCCAATAAAATGGTCATGGTACGATTATCTGCAATCTCTAATTTAGATTCCGGATTTTTATCGTCTTTATCAGGCATGGCTAAATCCATGGCCTGTGGTTTTGACAGGGTAGTGGTTAGCATGAAGAAAGTGATCAATAAGAAGGCCAAATCAACCATTGCAGTTAAATCTACACGGGTAGATTGCTTCTTACTTCTAACTTTTCCGCCTTTTTTACTACCCCCGCCGGAGGTGTCTAATTCTGCCATCGTTTAATATTTATGTAATGTTTACGATTTACTTTTCTTCTTTTCTCAGTGAAGTGATCAAGCTGAATTTATTGATCTTTTGCTTCTGAAGAATATCAATTACTTTTTTAATAGTTGGATATTCTTCCTTAGAATCACCTTTGATACTTAAACGAAGATCTTTATTGTTAAGCTCTTTAGTAGCATAACGGGCTGCTAAAATCCACTCGTGCAATTGATTATCGGTAGAATCGGAAGGAATTCCCTGCTGAAGACCTGGCTGATTACGTTCATCTTGAGTTAAAGCAATGAATTGCTTTAAATTGGCAACAGGCACACCAAATGATTCTACTACTGAGAAACGAACTTTTTCCTGTTCGGTAAACTGCAGATTATATCTTTTGGCAATACGGTCCAACATGTTGATACGGATCTGCTGACCTTTTACTCCAAAGAAAACTTTTCCCTGGCCAATGGTTACCGTTGCAACATCTGTTTCCGGTAATTTAATTTTTACAGTCGAAGCCGGGGTATCAACAGGAAGTGCTTCTGGCTGACGGGCTGTTGCTGTTAAGATAAAGAAGGTAAGCAACAAAAACGCCACATCACACATGGCTGTCATGTCAATTGCCGTGCTTTTTCTAGGAACTTTTACTTTTGGCATTACTTATGAATTTGCTGTTGAACAGTACAATTAGTTAGTGAATTAATAAATCCCGAACCATTTAGGTTCGGGATCGGATTAAAATCAAAAACTATTATTTATGTGTACTAGCGTAAGTCTGTACAATTGAGAAACCAGCCTCATCGATAGAATAAGTTAATTTATCGATTTTAGAAGTAAACACATTGTACATGATAATAGCTAATGCTGAAGTAGAGATACCGGTTGCGGTATTGATCAAGGCTTCAGAAATACCATTTGCTAATTGTGACTGATCTGGTGCACCCGCGGTTGCAATAGCCGAGAAGGCTTTGATCATACCGGTTACTGTACCTAACAGACCCATTAAAGTACCAATTGATACTAAAGTGGCAATAACGGTTAAGTTTTGCTCTAACATTGGCATTTCTAATGCAGTAGCTTCTTCAATATCTTTCTGAATAGCTAAACATTTTTGCTCAGTATCCATATTTCTTTCGCTTTCCATTTCCTGGTATTTCTTTAAACCAGATTTGATCACGTTTGCTACAGATCCTTCTTGCTTATCGCATTCTGAGATAGCTGCATCAATATTACCAGCACTTAAAAGTGATTGTACTTTCTTTACGAAAGCATCTACATTACCTTTTCCTGCAGATTTGTTGATTACGAAATAACGTTCGAATGAGAATACAACAACCATTAAGAATAAGCCCATTAAAACCGGTACTACAAAACCGCCTTTATAAACCATTCCAAAATAGTTACCAGGTAGTGGGTGACCATTTTCAGGGTCTCCGCCTTCGAAATTTGCAGCATTACCCATTACAAATTTCCATAATAGAAGGCCAACAAGGATACATACTACAATAGATAAACTTGCAAAAATGCTTGAACCAGAGTTCTCTTTTTTAGCAGTTGCTGCTTTGGTTGCGTTTGCCATTTTTTTAAAATTTAGTTTTTGGTTTTGATTAAAATTATTGATTAATTGATTTTGTTGTTTTTTTAAAGGATCGTAAAAATATGATTTTTCAGCTAAAAAAAAATTTAACAATGATTTTGTTACTTAAAATCATCTTGTGTACAATCTTATACAATAAAAACTATTTTTTTCGGGAATTGCAAAAAAATAAAATTTAAACCGATAAGAGAATCTTTGGAGCAGCAGCCAAGATTTCCTCATTGGCAAAATCTGCAAATTGAGTAAAGTTGGCAACAAAGGCCTGAGCCAGATCGGCTGCTTTTCGGTCATAAGCCTGCTTATCAGACCAAGTGTTTCTGGGATCTAACAGATCATCAGGCACTTGTGCACAAGTTTTAGGCATCATTAAACCAAAAACCGGATGTTCCACAAATTCAACCCGATCAAAATCGCCATTTAAGGCAGCAGAAATCATGGCCCGGGTATATTTTAAATTCATGCGGTGCCCAACTCCATAGGGGCCACCGGTCCACCCGGTATTAACTAACCAAACATTAACCTGGTCTTTCTTTAATTTATCGCCTAATAATTCTGCATAGGTGGTAGGATGTAGGGGCAAAAAGGCTTTTCCGAAACAGGCAGAGAAAGTAGTTTGTGGTTCGTTAACACCGGCTTCAGTTCCTGCTACCTTGGCGGTATAGCCAGATATAAAATGGTACATCGCCTGACCGGCATTTAATTTGGCAATGGGTGGCAAAACGCCAAAGGCATCGGCAGTCAGAAAAAAAATGTTCTTAGGCTTTGGGCCTACAGAAGGTATTTTAGCATGGTTTATATAATTTATAGGATAAGCCACACGTGTATTTTCAGTTTTTTCGATATTCGAATAATCTACCTTACGGGTTCCTTCAAAAAAATTGATGTTCTCCAACAACGATCCAAATTTGATCGCATGATAGATCTCGGGTTCTTTTTCTTCGCTCAGATCCACACATTTGGCATAACATCCACCCTCAAAGTTGAATACCGAATTGGCACTCCAGCCATGCTCATCATCACCTATCAGATCGCGGGCTGGATCGGCAGACAGAGTGGTTTTACCAGTGCCCGATAAACCAAAGAAAATAGCCGTATCGCCGGCAGGGCCCTGGTTAGCAGAGCAATGCATAGATAATACCTTGTGCTCATGTGGCAGCAGAAAATTCAATACAGAGAAAATACTCTTCTTTATTTCTCCGGTATACCCGGTTCCGCCAATTAAAATAATCTTTCTGGTAAAGTTGATGATGCAAAAATTATGCTGGCGGGTACCATCTATAGCTGCATCGGCTTTAAAGCTTGGTGCAGCTAAAATGCTCCATTCCGGCTTCTCGTCCAGCGTATGAGGCTCAGGACGAAGAAACAAGTTGTTGGCAAATAGATTTTGGTAAGCCGTTTCGGTAATTACCCGAATACCTAACTTAAACTCAGGATCGGCACAGGCGTAAGCATCACGTACATAAATAGGCTTTGCCGAAAGGTGTTGGCTAACCTTTAAGAAAAGTGAATCGAATTTTTCGGGGCTGAATTTAATATTAATATCGCCCCACCAAACGTTATGCTCCGTAAGCTTATCGGCCACAATGAAACGATCTTTAGGAGAACGCCCGGTAAACTCGCCGGTATCGGCAGCTAAAGCCCCCGAATCGGCCAGCTGGCCTTCTTTATTTTTAAGCGCATGCTCAACTAATTCGGCAGGGCTTAATTGATAGTATTTGATAGCAGCATCTTGTAAATTAAGATAACTTAAATCTGGCGTTTTCACAGGTTGAATGTTCATATCACGCAGCTTCTGTTTTTAATAGGTTAGAGAAGCAAAATTAGGAAGAACTATAACGTTTTAGAAACAAAAATAGTATTAGAGGAGAGTAATTGTACGCGAAACACTAAGATTTAATAAATTGATTATCAGATAATTAAACCAATAGGATGATCGGAAGATTATCCGCCAATTTTTTTCACTTTGTATCCTTCAGAAAGCAATAACTGGATGATTTTATCGCGAAAATCTCCTTGAATCAATATCTCGCCATCCTTTACAGAACCACCTACCCCACATTTTTGCTTCAGCTTTTTACCCAGCGTATCCAGGTCAGCCAACTGTCCAATAAATCCAGTAATCAGCGTAACCGATTTTCCGCCACGTTGTTTACGGTCTAGTTGTACACGTAAATCTTGTTGTGCCGGAGGCAAAGTTTCTGCAGTATCATCCTGTTCTGGCGCAATATTAAAGTCCGGATCGGTAGAGTACATAATACCACTCCAATTTTTGTTTTTTTTAGACATGGCTAATAAATTACATTCAAACTGGCAGGCTTCATCACCACATGCAATAAGGTTCCCAATTCAACAGGTTCACCATCCAAATGAACCGGCCCCGCCTTATCACGCTCTATGGTTGCCTCTTTGGCCTTAAAAATTTCTATATACTTAGACAAATGAGCCGTTTTACTAAATAAACGGTAGGCCAAAGCTGGAAACATATATAAAGGAAAAGGTTTCACCACACAAATATCCAATAAGCCATCGGTTAAAGAAGCCTCCGGAGAAATATGTGCATTATTACCATATTGAGTAGAATTAGCCAAACTGATCATAAAGGCCCTGCGGCCATAAACCTCGCCATCAATGGTAATGGTATACCATTCCGGCTGATAGTGCATAATTTCTGCAAAAGTATTGCGCACATAGCCCCACAAACCGCGGGTTTTATCGCGGGCAAACCGGGCACTAATTTGCGCATCAAAACCAATACCGCTTACATTAAATATAGGATGACCGTTTAAAGTGGCCGAGTCAATAACACTGTACTGAAGATTGTTTAACACCTCAATAGCCCGATCTACCTTAAAAGGAATGCCCAATGAGGTGGCCAGACCATTGCCCGAACCCATCGGGATAATGCCTAAAAAACTAGAACTGTCTGCTAACACCGAGGCAATCTCATTAATGGTACCATCGCCGCCCACGGCCACCACAATTTTGATATTGGTCTTAACTGCATCTAAAGCCAGTTCGCGAGCATGGCCCACCCGTTCGGTAAAAGCAATGCTATACTCAAACTTGCTTTCATCCAAATGCCGTTCTATTAAATTAGGCAGCTCATCTTTAGGCTTACCGCCAGAAATAGGATTAATGATAAATAGAATTTTCTTTTTCAAGATGCAATTGTCAAACTACCGACAAATTAACCTCAAATATTTAAGATTATAAAAAATGTTATACTTTTGCTTTTGCAAAAAAGTGGATCGATTTGCGTTGATTGCAACCACGTTAAAAAAA
>JBJTNQ010000050.1:0-12481 GCA_046074105.1 Sphingobacteriaceae bacterium
ATAATTGATGGGGTTTGTATGCTGTTCTGTTAAATGGAGTGCAAATTTAGGAAATTTTTTGGTAATAGTTTCAAACAAAAGCGTTTGCGTAAACTGTTCGCTTTCATAATGGCCCACATCGGCAATCACAATTTGCGAATCAGCATCAAAAAATTCATGGTATTTATAATCGGCAGTAATGAACAGATCTGCTCCCGCCCTTATGGCCCATGGCAGCAAAAAGCTACCCGAACCACCGCAAATGGCCACCTTTTTTACTTTTTTACCTTTTAAAGCGGTATGCCGGATAACCGGTACGCCGAGTTGGGCTTTTACCATTTTCAAAAAATCGAGTTCGCTTTGCTCCTGCGCCAAATACCCCAACATGCCCGAACCTATTTGCGGGTGGGCATTGCTAAGCACATAAAGGTCGTGGGCAACCTCTTCATAGGGGTGTGCCTGGAACAAGGCCTCAAGAATTTGATTTTCAATATCGTAGGTGTATACTATTTCTATTTTGGTTTCGCTTTCGCGATGCTGCTCGCCTATTTTTCCCACAAAAGGATCGGCCCCTTCACCAGCTTTAAAAGTTCCGAAACCGTCTATATTAAAACTGCATTCATCATAATCGCCAATATGGCCCGCTCCGGCAGCAAAAAGTGCCGCCCTTACCGCATCAGCGTGGCTTTGCGGTACATAGGTAATCAGCTTTTTAAGTATCCCCGTTTTAGGGGCTAATATTTGCAGCTGGGTTAGGCCCAGTTTTTCGCCCAAAGCCCGGTTCACCCCGTGCATTACATTGTCCAGATTAGTGTGAATGGCATACAAAGCAATATCGTGCTTTATGGCCTTCATCACCACTCGTTCCACATAATTTTTTCCGTTAAACTTTTTCAGCCCTTTGAAAACAATTGGATGGTGAGAAACGATCAGGTTACAACCCTTGCGAATAGCCTCATCAAGCACCGTTTCGGTGCAATCTAAAGAGATGAGGGCAGCGGTAATATCGGCGTTTGGGTCTCCAACCAGCAAACCGGAATTATCATAATCTTCCTGGTAGGCAAGCGGAGCTATTTCTTCTAAAAAACGGGTTATTTCTTTTAATTTCATCAGAGTTAACTCATCATTTTAGCCATTTGGGCTGATTCTAAAGCAACCTTACGGTTATAATCTTGTGCAATAGATCGGTGGTTAATTAGATCGACCAAGGTGCCAATGAAGCAAAGGCCTGCAGTAAAAACATACAACACTCCCATTCCGATTTGGCCGGTTAAAAACCGCTGAACACCGGCAATGCCCAAAAATCCCAACAAGGTGAACAATAAAATGTCCTGTGGATCTCTGCGCTTATTGGCATACAACATCACAAAATCTTTGCCTTGCTGTTCAGTTAGCCCACCGGTTAATTGTTCCAGAAATTGAAGTTCTTCGGGCGTAAGGCCACGAAATTGCATAAATACTTGTTTGTGCATATCGGGTTTTTATTGGTTTAAAGATAAAAGAAATTGGCGGCTTAGTCCGATGATACGAAACACTAAAATTCCCAGCGCCGGAACTGCAAACCAATGCTGTTTCCAGGAATGATAAAGATCTCCATGAAATAAATAAGTAATGGCTCTGCCCAATCCGCAACCGAGGCACCAGCTGATGCCCATATTAGCTAGCGGGCACAAACTAAAGTGGTGTTCACCGGGGCGGGCCAGAGCTAAAAGAAGCAATGCACCTATCCACACCGGCAATTCCAGGGGTGGCCATTTTTTAATCATTTATAAATTTCGCGGTCTGGTCATCAGCATTAAAGATACCACTAAATCTAATAAAATACCCACCGTACCCACTGCCGAAAGCCGCTGCAAATAATCTATTTTAAGCGGGGTAGAATCTATATATTTCAAATAGATGCTCAGGGTGGCCATGTATAAAACCCCACCAACCAGCAAAATTTTAAAACCCTGCATTAAGCCCTGAAAAAAGCTCATTTTGTGTTTAAAATGGGTTTTGCGGTATTCTTTAAGGCCCCAGTATAAGCCGCTAAAGGGAATGAAAACCGAAAGGTATTCCATCCAGGTAATATCGCGGGGTCCGCCCGTATTGTTATTGTAAACACCCAAAAGGTGCATAAGCATGATCCAAAGTGCGCTTAACACCCCAATCATTAATCCGTATTTAATTGCATTTTTCATCTGTATACCCTCATTCATTATTTAAACAGTAAATCGGGCACCTTGTTTCTTAAAAATGAGTTAGCGCATGTATATTTGCATCGAAAACAGGATTGGTGAACATCAGGGAAATTATTCATCGGTATAAAGATGATCCAAGGACCACCCAATTGGCGCAAGCGTTAAATTCGGGGAAAAATCCAAGGGTCCATCTAAAGGGTCTCGTCGGATCGAGTGATGCGATGCTGGCGATAGCTTTGTATTTTTTGCAGCATAAACCCGCTGTTTTCGTGCTGCCCGACCGGGAAGAAGCCGCTTATTTTCTCAGCGACCTGGAAAACATCCTCGAAAAAGAGGTCCTGTTTTTCCCTGCATCCTTTCGCAAAGCATTCGATTTTACTCAGCCAGATAGCAGCATGGTACTACAGCGTGCCGAAGTGCTAAACGAACTAAAAAACGCTTCGGAGTATGGCAAACTGATTGTAACCTATCCGGAGGCTTTGGGAGAAAAGGTAATTGACCGGCAGGCCCTGGAAAAGAATACGCTTGAAATTGCCAAGGGCAACAAATTGGATATTGATTTTATGGCCGACTTTTTAAGTGGCTATGATTTTGAGCGGGTTGATTTTGTTTATGCACCCGGCCAGTTTGCCGTTCGCGGAGGCATTGTAGATATTTTTTCTTTTTCACATCAAAGACCCTATCGGGTAGAGTTTTGGGATAATTTTATTGAAAGCATCCGCGATTTTGAAATTGAAGACCAGCTTTCGGTAGATCAGTTTGAAAGCATAACCATTGTGCCCAATGTGCAGGCCCGATTTTTAAGCGACAGCAAAATTTCTCTGCTGGAATACATCGACCCGGATAGTCAGATCTGGTTTAAAGATGTACAGCTTACGCTGGATGTAGTGGGCAAGGGTTATCAGAAAAGCAAAGAACTGTGGAAAGCTATTTCGGAGGCAGATAAAAAACAAAATCCTGAGTGGGTAGATCCAAAATACCAGTTTATTGACGAAAAAATGCTGGCCGACCAGTTGCATGATTTTGCAGTAATTGAGTTTGGTAAGCAATTCTTTTACACGCCCACCGAAACCATTCAGGCCAACACGAGTCCGCAGCCTTCCTTTAATAAAGATTTTAGCTTACTGATACACAATCTTAAAAAGAACGAATCGGAAAAGGTGGAGAACTACATTTTTACCGACTCTACCAAACAGGCAGAAAGGCTTTACAGCATTTTCGACGATATTGATAAGAGCGTTCAGTTTACCCCCATTCATCTTTCCTTGCGGGAGGGTTTTTTAGACCGCGACCAGCAGCTGGCCTGCTATACAGACCACCAGATTTTTGACCGCTACTATAAATACAAGCTCAAAAAAGGCTATGTAAAATCGCAGGCCATTACCCTGAAAGACCTTCGCGACCTAAAACCCGGAGATTATATTACCCATATTGACCATGGTGTGGGAAAATATGCCGGATTGGAAAAAGTAGAGGTGAACGGCAAAACCCAAGAAATGATTCGCTTAGTATATGCTGATAACGACCTCTTATATGTAAATATCAATTCCTTAAACCGGATTGCTAAGTTCTCAGGGAAAGAAGGTGCCACCCCAAAGATGAATAAACTGGGTACCGATACTTGGGAAAAGCTGAAGCGATCGACCAAAAAGAAGGTTAAAGATATTGCCCGCGACCTGATTAAACTCTATGCTCAACGCAAGGCGCAAAAAGGAAATGCTTTTAATCCGGATACGTATCTGCAAACCGAACTGGAGGCTTCTTTTATTTACGAAGACACCCCGGATCAAGAAAAAGCCACCGCCGATCTAAAAAAAGACATGGAGGCCCCTCACCCCATGGACCGTTTAATTTGCGGCGATGTGGGTTTTGGTAAAACCGAGGTAGCCATTCGGGCGGCGTTCAAAGCGGTAGCCGATGGTAAGCAAGTGGCCGTTTTGGTTCCAACCACCATTCTGGCACTTCAACATTTTAAAACGTTTAGTTCCCGTTTAGCCGACTTTCCTTGCACCATCGATTACATTAATCGTTTTAAAACCAACGGGCAGATCAAGGATACTTTGCAGCGTTTAAAGGAGGGTAAAGTAGATATTATTATTGGTACCCACCGGCTGGTAAGTAAAGATGTACAATTTAAAGATCTGGGGCTTTTAATTATTGATGAGGAACAGAAATTTGGTGTTGGAGTAAAAGAGAAACTCAAGCAGTTCCGGGTAAATGTAGATACCCTGACCCTTACAGCCACCCCTATTCCGAGAACGCTTCATTTTTCTTTAATGGGTGCCCGCGACCTAAGCATTATTAGCACACCACCGCCTAACCGGCAGGCTGTTTTAACCGAATTGCATGTTTTTAATGAGAAACTGATTAAAGAGGCGGTTGAGTTTGAGTTGGCACGGGGTGGGCAGGTGTTCTTTATTCATAACCGGGTGCAGGATTTGCCACAATTGGGCGGACTGATCCAGAAGTTGGTGCCTGCTGCCCGCATTGGTATTGCCCATGGGCAACTGGAGGGCGACGACCTGGAAGATGTAATGCTGAAGTTTGTGAATGCGGAGTGCGATGTGCTGGTGGCCACCACCATTATTGAGGCCGGCTTAGACATTCCGAATGCCAATACCATTATCATTAACCATGCGCACATGTTCGGCCTAAGCGATCTGCATCAAATGCGTGGCCGAGTAGGCCGATCGAACAAAAAGGCTTTTTGCTATTTGTTGAGCCCGCCTTTATCTACCCTTACCGGAGAAGCCCGCAAGCGATTAAGCGCCATCGAGGAATTCTCAGAACTGGGCAGCGGTTTTAATGTGGCCATGCGTGATCTAGACATCCGCGGAAGCGGAAACCTTTTAGGTGCCGAACAAAGCGGTTTTATTGCCGAGATTGGCTTTGAGATGTATCACAAAATTCTGGATGAAGCCATTCAGGAGCTGAAAGAAGACGAGTTTAAGGGCCTTTTTGAAAATGAGCAAAAACTGGCTTTTGTTGGGTTTACACAGATAGATACCGACCAGGAGGTGTTAATTCCGAACGAATATGTGACCAGCCTGGGCGAACGTTATAATTTATACAGCGAATTATCTAAGCTGGAGACCGAAGATCAATTAATTCAATTTGAAAAACAGCTGATCGATCGTTTTGGACCAATTCCAGAAGTGGTAAAGGGCTTATTTGATACCCTGCGAATGCAGTGGCTTGGAAAGGCGATCGGGCTGGAAAAAATATCGTTAAAGAAAAATGTATTGCGGGGATATTTTGTAAGCAATAAACAGTCGCCTTATTTCGAATCGGATGCTTTTGGCAGGGTATTGCAATTTGTGCAGACCCATCCGCGGGCTTGTAACCTTAAAGAAGTAAAAGATACCCTTAGAATTGCCTTTGATGGGGTTTTTGCCCTAAGCCAGGCCATTGATCTTTTAAGCCAGATTGCTGCGCCAATTGCTATTAATCAGCCAACTGAAAAATAACGGGCAGCACATAGCTGGTCCGAACCGGCTTTCCGTCTAAAATACCGGGTTTCCAGTCGGGCGAGTTTTTTAAAACCCTCATCGCCTCTTCATCGCAACCAGAGCCAATGCCCCTTATCAATTTAAAATTGCTTAAAGAACCGTTAGGCTCTATAATAAAACTAACAAATACCCTTCCCTGAACATGTTGTTCCTGAGCCCTGGCGGGATATTTTAAATTCCGATTAAGGTATTTGAGCCACTTCTTGTTTCCTCCCTTAAATTCGGGTGGCGTATCTAATAAGCCCGAATTAAATACCGTAAGTTCGGCCGGTTCTTTGGGTTTGGTTTCTACGGTTGGGGGTGTTTTGGCTGCTTTAACCGGCTCTGTTGGTGTGGTGGTTTTTATCACCACCGATTCTAGATTTTTAACTTCTGTTTCTTTTAAAGATTTGATCTTCCCTTCTTTATCCAACACCATTTCTACCTTTATTTCGGCAGATTCCTGGGCGCTTTTAGAGGGTTTAAAATAGCGCTGACGGGTCCAGAAATTAACCGACAAACTGTCGTCTTTGCGCTCAAACTCCAGGGTGTGTACCAGCCAAGTTAATTCCAGATTTTTTAAATCGGCCAGGCGGGCATCGTGAACCTGTTTTAATCCCTTAAAGGTGAGGTTATGGTAGTTAAAATAAGTTTCGGTTATGGGAGAAAAATAGCTTGGCGGATCAAAGTACCCTTTCTTTTGATCGACATAGAAGGCTTCTATAAATTTAGTTAAAGATGCCTTGATCTCCACATCATCCATATCACGGGTCTTATTCAGATGCTTTGGAGATTCTTTTTTTTCTATTATTACCGCGGTCCGGCTGGTGGGTTTAACTATCTTTCTGATATTTTCCTGGTAAGTGGAAAGTATGGCCATTACCAAAACGATGATGAACATGGCCAAAGCAAAATAAAGCACCGATCGGTCGGGTTTTATTTCTGGCTCAAGAAGCTTATCGTTTTCGGTGTCCATAGGTGTTGTTTAATCTCTTAAACAAATAATAAGTAAAAATAGATGAGTGGGGCAGCAAAAAAAAGACTGTCGAAACGATCTAACAAGCCTCCATGACCGGGAAGGAGGTTGCCGGAATCTTTGGTGTTTAAACTGCGCTTCAACATAGATTCGCTTAAGTCGCCAAAAGTGCCCACAATACTGCATATGGTAGCCAAACCCAGCCAGTGGATAAGATCTAGACTAGTAAAAAATATACTAATAATCCAGGCGGCTGCCAGGCTAAGCAATATTCCACCCAAGAATCCTTCCCACGATTTTTTAGGCGAGTGTCTTTCAAAAAGTTTGTTTTTACCAAATTTTACACCAAAAAGATAGGCGCCGGTATCGTTAGACCATATTAAAAGCAATACGCCCAATGGATATTGGAAATTATAGGTGCCATCTGTATAGGCTAAAGCAAAGTAAAAGCAAAAGGGTAAGGTTACATATAACCATCCCAAAAAGGTAAAAGCGATATTTTGGAAAGGGTGAGGGTGTTTACGGTATAGTTCTGCAAAATAGATTAATAGCCCAAACGGAATAATCAGGCTTAAATATTTAAGATCGGCATGGAACATAAAAATGGCAGATACTAGGGTGAAAGTTAGCAAGCCTAGAAAAATTCCGACAAGGGTTTGCGGCCGGGCTTTTTCAGATTTAACCAGGCCATAAAACTCAAACAGGGCGGCGGCACTTAAGAGCAGGTAAAAGGCGCTAAATACATATTCGCCCATTAATACCGAAGCAAGCATGGCTGCAGCAAAGAAAAAGGCCGTTATGGCTCTGGTTTTCATATTTAGAGGTTGTTTTGTGTGATTAATTCTATGGCCTGAGCAAATTGAAGCTCGGGGACCAATATTTGTATTTCACCAAATTGATAGGAAGAATCTTTTTTATTCATCAAAATGGCTTCCATTTCGTTTTCTATTAATACCTGTTTCACCAACTCTGCTTTAAAAAAATCGGATGTGGTATATACTTTAATCCAGTTTGCGGCCATTAGTGTTTTATGCTTTTTTGACTACTATATTGATAAAATAACCAAAGTATAGACCCGGTTAAAAATACGCTGAAAAAATAAACGTAGTTGGGTTGTTTTTCTATTTTTTCTAACGATTCGAGTGTTTCTCCCTGTTTAAGCCCCCAATAAATACCTATTACTACCAGGCTATTGTTAATAAAGTGTGCTATAATGGGAAACCATAAGTTATTGCTCCAAACCAACAGATAGCCAAAAAGGGCACCCAGCAGCATGCGTGGAAAAAATCCGTAAAACTGTAAGTGTATGGCACTAAAAATGATGGCCGTTATCCATATTCCTAAATGATGATTTTTTGTGAAGCGGGTGCTTATTTTTTGAATACATCCTCTAAATATCAGCTCTTCTCCAATGGCGGGTAACAGGGCAAGCATCACCAGGTTTAAAGCAAAGTCGGCCTTGGTTTGCATGAAAGAGAGCTTTTTGATCAGTTCTTGCATTTGGCTTTCCTGCTGGCGCATCCAGTTTTCCAGATTGTTTAGAAATCCCGGTAGGTGAAGACCCCGGTTCCACTCAATGATCCATTCCATGGAGGCCGAAGAGCTAAACATTACCGCCACGGTTAAAAAAAGCAGCACAAAATTGGGTGCTTTGTTCAGGGTAAAAAATTGTAGGGCGTTCGGATTCTCGGAACGGGCATACACCCATGCTGGAATTAAAAATGTGCCAATAGAAGAAACAATTTGAAGGGTTTTTAAAAAACCAACTCCTTGTGCAGAACCGTAAATGAGAATGCCAATAAGAAAACCCAATAAGCTAAAAACAAGGGTTCCCAAAAACATGAGAAATACCAGATAAAGGAATGAAAAAAATGGTTTTCGGATATTGCCGGAGTTTTCAGACATGATCTGCTGATATTTCTTAATTTTGTAATGAAAAACAAAAGTAGCGAATTGAAATTAGCTAATGTCGGTTAAGATTGGAAATATAGATTTAGGGGAGTTCCCGCTTTTGCTGGCCCCTATGGAGGATGTAAGTGATCCGCCTTTCCGCTTTGTATGTAAGCAAAACGGTGTGGACATGATGTATACCGAGTTTATTTCTTCGGAGGGTTTAATTCGCGATGCGGCCAAAAGTCGCAAGAAATTAGATGTTTTTGAATACGAGCGCCCTATCGGAATCCAGATTTTTGGAAGTCTGATAGAAAGTATGCGTGAGGCTACAGAAATTGCTACGCAGGCCAACCCCGATCTGATTGACATTAATTACGGTTGCCCGGTTAAAAATGTGGCCTGCCGCGGTGCCGGGGCTAGCCTTTTACAGGATATTGACAAAATGGTGGCCATGACCAAAGCGGTGGTGGAAAGCACCCATTTACCAGTTACGGTTAAAACCCGTTTGGGCTGGGACGATAATACCAAGAATGTATACGAAGTGGCAGAACGCTTACAGGATGTAGGCATTAAAGCACTCACCATTCATGGGCGCACCCGGGCGCAAATGTATAAGGGCCAGGCGGACTGGACTTTGATTAGAGAAATTAAGCGTAACCCAAGAATACAGATCCCGATTTTTGGTAATGGAGATGTGGATAGCGTAGAAAAAGCGGCCGACTGGCGCCTGGAATACGAAATTGATGGCATTATGATTGGCCGGGCAGCCATCGGCTATCCCTGGATTTTTAGAGAGGTAAAACACTTCTTTGCTACCGGCGAACATTTAGCCGGACCAACTATCGAAGAACGGGTATCGGTTTGCCGCACTCATTTGCAAAAATCTATTGAATGGAAAGGTGAAAAAACGGGCATTTTTGAAATGCGTAGACATTATTCGAATTATTTTAAGGGAATTCCCGACTTTAAAGAATACCGCATGAAATTGGTTTCTTTAGAGCATATTTCCGATATTGAAGCTGTTTTAGATGAAATTAGCACGCATTTTGATGGTGTTTTAGCCTAATCTTAAAGAAATGGTTACTAAAATTACAGAGGGCGTTAAGGTTTCGGTAGAAACCTTTTATCAATCCGAATATTCTAATCCGGAAAACGACCATTTCATGTTCGCTTATCGGATCAGGATTGAAAACCTGGGCGATTATACCGTTCAGCTAATGCGTCGCCATTGGCATATTTTTGATTCCAGCGGTTCGGTTCGGGAAGTGGAGGGCGAAGGTGTGGTGGGTGAACAGCCGGTTATTGAGCCGGGCGATAGCCATGAATATGTTTCGGGCTGTAATTTAAAAACTGATATGGGCAGCATGAAGGGTACCTACCAAATGCGGCGCCTGATGGATAATCAGCTCCTTGAGGTGAAAATTCCCGAATTTCATCTTATTGCCCCTTATAAATTGAATTAAAAAAGGCCCCGATCGGGGCCTTTTTGTTGGATTTTATCTTTGAATCAATAGTTTCTGGGTATATACTTCGCGGTCTCTTTTTAGGGTAATTAAATAAAGCCCGTCCGGATACCGGGAGATATCTAAAGAACGGCCATCCCAGGGCTGTTTCACTAACAGCCGATTTCCGCTTGAATCGTATAATTCTAAGGTGAAATTGTCGGTAGTGGTTCCTTTTATGGATAGGTCTACCAAATTGCTTGCCGGATTAGGGTAAAGGCTTAAACTTACAGGCTGCATTTCTACTTGATCTGCCGGTTGATCTGGGGCAGCTTTCATGTCTAACTGGTAAATCTGTTTATCTAAATTGATATCAATATCTATAGCTGTTTTTGAGATAACGGGCTCGCCTTTAAAGATCTTTTCTGGCATACCGTTAATTCCATCTCCACAAGCATTTCCACCAAATAATGCTCCGTTTCCTAAATAGGCATAAATACGAATTCGGGTTTTTCCTTTTAAGGTAGTGACCCAATTAGGTATGGTAAAATTGACGTAAAAGGTTTTGCTGGTTGCATCAAACAGGGTTTCGTATTGTTCATTCTTTTCAAATTGACCATTTCTGTTAAAATCTATCCAAACCATCCTTCTAAAACGTTGTGGACAAACAGTAAACTCAAAAATATCTTCAGATACTGAAGAACACTTAGCGGTTAGGTCGCTTGATCCACCCGAACCGCTTTCATCTTTATTCGGATCATCATCAAAATCGCCCAAACTAAAACCATAGGGCGGCTGGGTAATACAATCTGTTAAAAATGTGTTGGGTTTATCGGTGCCCTTGGGGTTAAGGTGAACTTCACTATCGCCCGAAGGTTTAAAATTAAAAGTAAGCGAATAGTCTTTTCCTCCAATGATGGTTTTTGAGGTCTCATCAAGCAATATTTGCTGACTTGCAGGGTTTTCATTAAACACCTCTGTACCACCGCAGGCGGTAAGGGTAATGTTATTAAATATTAGCCCATTAAACTTAGGGTGGGCGTTTGTGAAATCTGGGTTGGTCCATTTCACAATTGGACAATACTCTTCAATAGTAATTCCATAATCCTCCATATATTTCGGCTCTTTGTCATTTAGTGGGTTAAAGCATGGGCTTGCATTTTGATCGGCACTTAAAACAATCCTCATAATTGATTTTGGGCCCTTTAATAAGGTGGGCAGCGTAATTGTTGCGGGAGCAGAGGGCCAGCCGCTGGCTATTTTTTCGTTTGCATCAAAAGTTGAGTTTCCATCAATATCAATCCAAACAGACCAATATAGATTGGGTACATAGGGCTTGCTAAACGATTTAATTTTGAAATCATAGCTATAATTAGATTTTCCCTCGATGTTTAAAAAGCTATAATCACGGTATCCACCAATAAAATCATTGGGCTTGTCGGTTTTTACATTGGCTAGTTCAAAACTTTGGATAAACATTTTAGGATTGTAATCGGCCGGTGGAATACATCCTACCGGTGAACCAAAATTTAAATCTCCCAAACCTACGGCTGCCCAAGCCGCCAAGGTTGAGTTAAGTTCTGGTGAATCTTCTCCAAAAATGAGTTTGGCTGCCAAGGTGGTCCTAAGCGCAAATCCTTCATATTTGGTATTAGCGTTTAATAAATTAGTTGTAACCAGGTAGATTATTTTAGCTGCTTTTTCAACGCCAATTCCGGCTATACTAATGGTAGTACCGGGATCATTTTCGGGATTTACATTTCCTCCAACAGATAATAAATAATACCAATAAGATATTACTGTAGAATTAAAATGCGGGTCCTTATTTAGCGGGTCCCAATATTGCCCATTATAAAAATCGGGGTGATTGTCTGAATTGGGATCTTTTGATATTCTGTTTACA
Source organism: Sphingobacteriaceae bacterium (assembly GCA_046074105.1). Classification (GTDB taxonomy): domain Bacteria; phylum Bacteroidota; class Bacteroidia; order Sphingobacteriales; family Sphingobacteriaceae; genus JAIPAN01. The sequence goes on from JBJTNQ010000050.1 coordinate 11,865, forward strand.
CTATAGCCCTTTTGGCTTTTATACCAATCCTGGAATTCCTGGTTTCCGGAAGTGGTTATCCAGGTGTTTCCAAACAAAGAATTATAAATCGATGGGTCTACATCATCTGTTGGGTGTTTTTTAAGATAGTAATCGGCCACAGTATAAGACCATATGTCACTTAGGGCTTCGTTCAACATTCCCGATTCTGTAGATCCACCAATTAATCCAGATTCGCTAACGGTAAAAGCGTGGGCATACTCGTGGTAAACCGTTTGCAATTCAGGTTGTACCTTGATCTCGGATTGATACAATCCATCATCATAAGGAAAAAACAAACTTTCTTCACGATCATAAAAAGCTCCACCTATTTTATAACTATAAACATAGGCATGAATGGGACCCGATGCGCCATCATAACCCATTCTGCTATAATTAGAAGCAAAATAGGTAGCGGCACTTTCTAAACCCAAATGCACTTTTTGGGCAACCCCAAAATTGGTATCGTTAATATTTCTAAAATCACCGAATCCCTGTGCATCTATAGTTGCAGTATTAAATTCGTTAAACGGGCCTTCGGGATCTTTTCCTGTTACCCCCGCTATGCTCTGCGTATGGTTTTTATATAGTAAATCATT
>JBJTNQ010000051.1:0-10829 GCA_046074105.1 Sphingobacteriaceae bacterium
CTTCGCAAAGTTTAGCGGTGATGCTTACTTCTTTTCCGGCCAGTTCTGCACGGCGTTTTACCAGATCGCTGGTAGGAGCCAGGGTGGTAGGCAGGGTGGCAATAACGCCAATCTTATTGCTGGTTTGTATGGCTTGGTCGGCCATGGCCTGGTCTACCCTGATAACCGGCACGCTGGCCAAAGTGGCTGCGGTTTCTATGGCCGCACCTATAGACGAACAGGTTACTAAAATAACGTCTGCCCCTGCTGCTTCGGCTGCTTTTACATGGTTAACCACCCGGGCTGCGGTATTGGGCATTAACTGTCCTTTCTTAATTACATCTTTTATCAGACTGTCGTCTACAATATTAAAGGTTTCTACGCCTTTTAAATATTCGCTGCTTAATTGCTGAAATAAGGGAACTAAGGTAGCCGAGGTATGTACCAGGCCCAGGGTTTTTGCTTTCGTCATATTTTTTCTCCGTTTAATACTTTTATAAAATAGTCGGGTGTGCCTACCTGGCCGCCCTTAAAATTCAATTCTAATCCGTTTACCTCTTCGCTCTGGGCCAGGGCTTTACACAGTGGGGCGCCAGGAGCTAATGGTGCGATCATTTCGAGTGCCATAATGCCCAGTTCTGATGCCGCATAGCTGGAGGTGTCGCCTCCGGCAAAAAGGATTCTCTGCACCTGATGGTTCTTTAATACGGTTTTGGCGATCTGACCCATTACTTTGCCAAACTGCTTGCTGCTTTGTTTCTGTATATCTTGTGGGGCAATTCCGCTGCTGCTTAATAATTGCTCTGCCGCTTGAATACGAGGGTCGCTGCTGCCCAGGCTGGTATGCAGAATGACGCTCTGGCCTTTGTCCATAATCAGTACGATTTGCTGGCTGATGCTTTGGATGATTGCCTGTTCTTGCTTTTGGCTGAGGGCTTCCGGCGGCAGGGGGATGCCTGCAAATCCATTTTCGAGGGCATGATTAATTTGTTTTTCGGTAACCGGCGAACAGCTGCCCGAAAATACCAATAAAGGCGAAGCTTTACCGGGATGCAGGAATTGGATCTGATCTTTCATGATCCCGCTGTCTTTCCAGGCCATACCTAAGGCCATTTCTATGCCCGATGAGCCTACCGTGAACAGTGTTTTTTCTTTTCCTAATTCATGAAAAACATGCCCAATGGTTTGTATATGGCTATAATTAAAGGCATCTAAAAACAGTATGTCTGTTTCGGCATGATTTTTTACTGCCGATAGTACGGCTTCTTGGCCTTCTTCTACAGTGGTTAATGGAACCAGGCCGATAGACTTTTCGGTTTGCCTGGCCAGGTGGAGGCGCAGGTCGGCTTCTTCTGCCGGTGTAACCGGATGTTTGCTCATGGAGGGGTGCCGGTCTATACGGTAGATATCTCCGGCCCCGGCGGTGCCCATTCGGGCAAAAAGATTTCCAAATACACAGTATCTGCCTAAATGCGGGGCTGCAGGCGATACGAATACGGTTTTTTGTGCAAATACTTGGCTGCCAATGGCTATGGCCTTGCCTATATTGCCCACATGGGGAGCCGAATCGAAAGTAGAGCAGACCTTGTAATGTACCTGCGCAGGTTTAAATTTCTGCAGATGCTCAAAAGCAGGAAAAAGTTCGGTCTCCATTTCTGCCGGCGACATGGATCTGCTTTTGCCTGCCAGACCAATGGCCTGCAGTCCGCTAAAACGTTTCAGGTCTTTGGGTTCGGGTGTTTGTAAGAAAAGTACGGTTTTAACTCCTGCCAGCGTAAGAAATTCCAGGGCATCGGTAGAGCCTGTAAAATCATCGCCATAAAAAGCCAGCAGTAGTTTTTGCCCTTCTTTCATTTATTTACCAAATTTTTGAACCGAGGCGGCAAATTCCGGATATTGAAGGGCGGCTTCGGCTATGCTTAATCCATCTACGGCCGCTTTCCAGGCTTGCTGTAAAGCATTTACGCCCGATTTAGGGCCCATAGGATGTGCTAGAATGCCGCCTCCGGCCATGTATAGCAAATCGGTGGTCTGTGTTCTTCGGTAGGTTTCGGGTGCCTGGCCTCCCCATTGCCCGGAGGAAACAACCGGTAGGATCTCGTAACCGCCTAAAAAAGGTTTAAGGCAAGATTGAATGGAGGTAACCACCGAATCGTCCGATTCCCAAAACTTATTTTGAATGCCGTTTACATGCAATTGGTCTACCCCGGCTAAGCGCCATATTTTTTGGTAGGCCGGAAATTCAATGCCCAGCAGGGGGTGCCGGTTTAACATGCCCCAGCCGTTTCTATGGCCGTGAATAACCAATTCGCCCCGGTCGCATATTTTCTTGGTTGCACTTAAGCCTACACTGTTGATACTGATCATGGCACAGTTTCCCTGTTCCTGGCAAATGAGATCGTACTTTCTTTGCATCTCATCTATTTCATCGCTGATGTTGAATGCATACATTACCTTTTTTCCGCTCTGGTCGGCATGGTTCCGAATCACTTTCATAATGGCTTTTACCCGGTCATCAAATAGCGAATTGGCTGCAGATCCCATTAATTCGTCGTCTTTAATAAAATCGATACCGGCCTCAATAAGTGTTTTTACCAAAGCGGCGGTCTCCTCTACCCCCATGCCAATGCTGGGTTTAATAATGGTACCGATCATGGGCCTGTCGGCTACGCCGCAGGATGATTTGGAACCTTTAATGCCAAAACGAGGGCCTTTAAAGTGCTGCTGAAAAGAATCGGGCACTTCCAGGTCCATTAATTTTAAGCCGGTAAATTGGGTGATCTCATAAAGGTTACCCTGTAAGGTGCTGATGAGTACCGGCAGGTTATGGCCAAAGTTCTCTACAGACCAGCTTACTTTTACTCTAGCCTGCTGGTATTTTTTACCTGGAATATGTTTTCCCGGAATGGAGGGCTCATCTACCAGGTCTAATAATTGAATATTTTCTACTCTGGCAGCAAAACGTTGTTTTAAAGCTTCGGTTTCTCCGGGTACCGCCACAAAAGTACCCGACGATTGCTCGCCTGCCAATACCGCAGCGGCCTGTTCTACCGGATAAGGGGTTTCTATAAGATATTCTGCAAAAATTCTTTCCATTATTGAAGCTTAACGATGATGTCCTTTTTTCTCGATTCGGGTATTACCCGGATAATGTTCACTTTTTCATTCTTTAGCTCCGCTTCGATGGTGGTTTGCTGCGGGGCCTGCAGTTTAAAATGCACATTGATGTTTTTAGGCCAGGCCGGGAAAAGTAAGATCTTATCGCCAAGTTCCTGAAGTAACATTTCCTGTAAGCCGATCATCCCGGAACCGCCCCAGTTATGGTCCGGTGTCCAGTCGAATCCGGGCCCCCAGAATGCCGGAAATCTCCTGCCCGAATCTTTCAGTTTGGCGAACGTATATTTCATGGCTTCATGAGGTAATCCCAATCGGGCTGCGAAAATATTGTCTTGTTTCCAGCCTTTAAAATCTCTGAACTTTAGCACATCGGTATCGTACCAGTAGGTATTGATGGCCGTATCTAAACCGGGTTTTTCTAGGCCGAATTGTTTCCAGGGAAATACCGGGTATAATTGCGGAGCTTCGATATTATTTATTCTCTGCCAGCTTTGGGCCGGAGCAATGGTGGTTTTATTGCCAAAAGTCCGGTAACTGATATCGGGTATGCGTTGCAACATAGCGGTCCAGTTTTGTTTTTCTGCTGTTGGCAGCAGCTCATTGGGTAAAGCTAAAAGGCTGTTAAGTACCGACTTTAAACCGGCGATGGTAGAGCTAGGATTGTAGGCCATTTTGTAGGTTTCGGCAGCAGAACCGGGGTATATTACCAATTTGCCATTCCCATCTAAGGCTTTAATTCCCGATCTTTTAGCCTGGTATTGATAGTGCTGATCGAAGAAGAGCAAACTGCTTTTAATGAGCGGCAGATAGGGTTTGATATCGGTACCCTGGTAGCTGCGGGCATCTAAGATCATTTGGCAGAATTCCAGAACGGTATCCCACTCATATTCTAACCAGGCATTATACTCTACTCCCTGATCAAAGTTATCGGGTCTTTTCCAGCCATATTCTGCCGGGTTGGGCAGCCCGAAATTCTCTATCTGTTCTGTAAAACTTGCCCCGGCATGATTCCAGTATACTTTGGTCCGAAGTTCGGCATTGTTCAGATTTTGAAGATAAAAATCAAACTGAGGCTTCATCAGCTCGGCATCGCCAGATTTGAGCATTGGCCAGTAGACCAGCCGTTGGTTTTGTGCGGTATGGGTGCCGCCGCCCCAATTTCTGAAGTCGGGCGAAAAAGTGAGGGTAGAATCGGTGTAAACCGGATCGAAGGTAAATAGGCCGCCGTTAAATTTAGTTGGATAATTGCCGTAAGCATTGCAGCCCAGCATATACCTGAACAGTTGGTAGTTTCTGCCCACCTGCCAATTTTCTGAACCGGGCTTATCATTAATTTGGATAAAGCTTCTACCCCAGAACTGTGCCCACCATTCCTGTGTTTTTTTAAGGTCGGTTTTGGCTGTTTTACGGGCTGATAAAGCGAGTTCCTGAGTATTTTTCAAGCCTGTTTCGGCACTTTGCTGCTGACTGTTAAACAGGGCAATGATCAGTTTTTGCTGCTTTGCTGTTTTGCTGCTTTTTAATTGGTAAGCTTCAAAGGGAGTATTGGCATAAACCCCTTTTTTTATTCCGTTTGTAATGAGATCCGTACCCTGTAAAATTCCTCCGAAGATCCGTTCAGATAAAGGGTTGTTTAGCTTTGCTTTTATACTTTCTAAACCCTGCTGTACAACTGTAGCATCGAATACGGTTTGCTCTTGGTTTTGGTGAAAGAAAGACAGCCCTCCGGTTTGAAAGCCGATCTTATCCTGCCTTGTTTTAACCTCTCCTTTGGGTGCCCATTTCCAGGAATTCTGATTGTTCTCCTTGCCTTTCAGCAGACGGTCCTCAAATCGCCAATTTTCGAATGAAACAGCCATTTCAGCTGCTTCCGTGTGTTCAATATCGATATGAATGATCGGTTTAAAAACATCAACCCAAAGTAAGATGTCAGTTTTTAGTCCGGCATCGGCACCCGAAATTCGAATATTTCCCTCCCTTAGGTTAAGGGTTTGCCTGAAATTATCTTTCAGTTTGTTTTGAGGAAAATGTATGCGGATCCTGCCGGTTTTTAATAAGGAATTATTCTCATCAAAACTGCCGCTTCTGGAAATGTAAAATAACAGGTCCCCATCTTCTACCCAAACATTTAATCCAATATCTCCGCCGCCCAGCGGCATAGACTCGGATGCATTTTTACTTTGACTGTTCCATTGTACATGGTACGGTTCTAAAGCTAGATCTTGCGATCTGGCCATCAGTGGAAGGAGTAAAAGTAAAAAGACCAGGCGTTTCATGAATTAAAAATCGTCGGTCCTGAAAGAAGATACCGGAAAGCCTTCTGTGCTGAACAACTCGCCAACAACAAAATCTTTGAATGCATAGCGTACAGCCACCGGCGCTTTTACCAATGGAGAAGACACCCAAACAGAACTGCCGTTAATGGAGGCCTGAGCCGGCACAAAGTTTTTATCGGCACCTGCAATTTCAAAGTTTACGAGGTCTTTGCCAAAAGTAGTAAAACCGTTGTTGGCATTTTTAAATTTAAGCTTAATGGTATTATCGCTAATTTCCAGCGTGTCGTATTCCGGCGATTCATACCCAAAACCTTTTAGCCCGTAAGTTTTGGCCAGGGCCATCAGGGCAAATCGTTCGCCGCCTTCTTTTTTATGGGCAGGGTGAATGTTTTTTTGTTCGCCAATATCCATCAGGCTTACCATACCTGAATTCGGGATCTTTTTTAAGGCTTTACGCTGGGCATCTCTCAAATAGGCAGAGTTGAATTTTCCGCCTATGCGGTAAGGAGGTAACTGCGCATAATCATAAGGAGCTATTTGGGCATAATAGAAAGAAAAATCTCCCTGATTCCATTCGCTTCTCCATTCTTTTACCAAAGCTGGGAATAAGGTTTCATACTGGTCTGGTCTCTCATAATTAGATTCTCCCTGGTAAAATAGCACACCTTTTATTCCGAAACCTATAATGGGAGCCAGCATGCCATTATACAAGGCCGTGGCAGTACGGTTATTTACTTTTGCCGAATCGGCGGCCAGGGGCAGATCAATACCACCAAACGCTTCTACGTCTTTTCTACTCATCCAGGCTTCGGCATTAGAGCCGCCATAATTAACATTAATTAAGCCTACCGGGATGTTTAATTGCTCTTGAAGTAACTTACCGAAGAAATAACCGGTAGCACTGAAATTAGCTACCGACTCGGCACCAGCCTCTTTCCAAAAAGAGGTTTTACTGTCTTTCTGAACTTCAAACTTAGTTGAGCGAGGAACAGTATACAATCTGAGCTTAGGATTTGCAGAATGAACAATGGCATCGTTAGAACCTAAAACCGGCTGCGATTTGAAACCTTTCATGGGCATTTCCATGTTAGACTGCCCGCCCAGGATCCACACCTCGCCAATGAGGATATTTTTTAGTTTTAGTTTTTCTCCGCCTGTTACCGTAAGTTCATAGGGTCCGCCTGCTTTGGGTGTAGCCACAACGACTTTCCATTTACCTTCGCTATCGGCTGTAGCCTTATAGGTCTGGTTGTTCCATGAAGTTTGAACCGAGATATTTTTGCCTGCAGCGCTCCAGCCCCATACTGGTACTTGAGCTTCTCGCTGCAGCACCATGTTGTCAGTAAAAATAGAAGCCATTTTCACCTGTCCGAAACCGGAAATAGCAAAACATAGCTGAATAAAAAGCAGAACGCTCAGCGCTTTGGCAAGACGGGAAATATTCATATACTGTTTAGGTTTTAGATAAAAAATGGTGTAAATTTCTTATGTTTAAATAGCTGTTTATTAATGCTTAACAGGATAGATTTTGCTTTAGTATTTAAGTAAAATGCTTGGTTACGTATTAATACAAATATTGTAAAAATTTTATATTTGAAAATCACTTTCATTGATAAAATATTTACATTTGAGAAACACCCAAAAACAATCTTATTTCTTCTCAAATAAGAATAATAAACCTAATATACAGATGATAAAGCTAAGACAAGTAAACTGTTTTTTCTTGCCAATTTTTTTAATTCTTTTAAGCTTCAGTGCCTGGTCTAAACCTATTCCATCTGTTTCAAAAGTCAGTATTGCTAAACCTGCTAAACTTAGCCCAAGGGTTAATTTTGGTATCGATAGCTTAGTGAACACGTTAAAGCAGTATGAGTATAAAGTGCTCGCCAAATCAGCCTCCAAAAAAGCCATTCAAATTAAGATCAGCGATCAGTATGATCTGAAACTGGCCAAAGAAGGCTTTAACATCCTGAAAAAGGATGAAAACATTTTCATTAGCGCTCATGATGATACGGGTCTGTTGTATGCTTGTTTGGCTTTGGCAGAGCAGGTAAAAAGCGAAGGTAAAATCCCTGACCGTATCGATACGACCGATCAGCCGCAAATGGTGTTAAGGGGTACTTGTGTGGGTATTCAGAAACCTACCTTACTGCCAGATCGAGGTACATATGAATATCCTTATACTCCAGAAAATTTCCCCTGGTTATACGATAAGCAGCTTTGGATCAAATACCTGGATATGATGCTGGAGAACAGGTACAATTCACTTTATCTGTGGAATGGGCACCCTTTTTCTTCACTGGTAAAATTGAAAGAATATCCGGAAGCCTTAGAGGTAAGCGAAGAAACCTTTAAGAAGAACGAAGAGATCTACCGGTTCATTACTACCGAGGCTGATAAAAGAGGGATCTGGGTAATACAAATGTTCTACAATATTATTATTCCAAAGCCTTTTGCCGATCAGCATGGACTGGCCACTCAGGACCGCAACCGTCCCATCATCCCGATCATTGCAGACTACACCCAAAAATCTATTGCAGCCTTTGTGGCTAAGTACCCCAATGTAGGTTTATTGATCACCCTTGGCGAGGCCATGGAAGGTACCGGGCAAATGGATATAGATTGGTTTACTAAAACCATTTTGCCGGGCGTAAAAGATGGATTGAAAGTGCTAGGTAAGACCGAAGAGCCCCCGGTTGTTTTAAGAGCACACGATACCGATGCCCCAGCCGTAATGAAAGCGGCACTGCCTATTTACAAGAATTTATATACCATGGCTAAGTATAACGGTGAGGCTTTAACTACCTATACCCCCCGTGGCTCCTGGGCCGATCTGCACCGGAGTTTAAGCCGTATTGGAACCGTTCAAATAGAGAACGTACATATTCTAGCCAACTTGGAGCCTTTTAGATACGCTTCTCCCGATTTTATTCAGAAATCTGTGCAAGCCATGCACTCGGTCTATGAAGCTAACGGGCTGCATTTATATCCACAGGCATCTTATTGGGATTGGCCTTACACGGCCGATAAAACAGACAAGAGATTATTACAGTTAGACCGCGATTGGATGTGGTATAAGGCCTGGGCAAGATATGCCTGGAAAGCAGACCGCTCTAAGGCAGAAGAGCTGGCCTATTGGAGCAGCAAGCTCGGAGAAACATATGGCCTCGATCAGCAATCGTCTGCAAATATCCTGACCGCTTATGAAGAAACCGGAGAGATCTCGCCAAAGTTGTTAAGACGGTATGGCATTACCGATGGCAATCGTCAGACCCTCACCTTAGGTATGCTGATGACCCAGTTCATCAATCCTTTCAGATACGGCTTATTCACCTTGTTATACGAATCGGAAGCACCCGAAGGCGAGATGATCATTGAGTATGCCGAAAAAGAATGGAAAAAGCAGCCCCATGTTGGCGAAACCCCGCTACAAATTGCGAACGAAGTAGAAGAACATGGCAAAAAAGCCCTGGCCGCTATTAACTCCATCAAAATGGAGGATGTTGTTAAGAATAAAGAAGAGTTTAAGCGCTTAAAGAACGATATGTATGCTTACGATGCCATGGCCCGTTTTTATGCTCAAAAAGTACGTGCTGCCCTGCATATTTTACGATACAAATACAGTAATGACCTGAATGATCTGGAGCAGGCCGTTCCTTTGCTGGAAAGCAGCGTAAATGCCTTTGCCCAACTTACCCGGCTTACCGATAGTACGTATTGGTATGCCAATAGTATGCAAACCAAACAGCGTAAAATTCCCATGAGAGGGGTAGATGCTACTTTTATTCATTGGAAAGAAATGTTGCCGGTTTACCAAAAAGAACTGGCCGATTTTAAAAAACACCTGGGAGCATTAAGATCCAACAATTCGGAGGGTTTAGCGGCTATCAGGCCCTTAAAAAGTGAACCAGTCAAATTACTTAGCAGTGCCGAAAGCTATTTACTCGCACCCGGAGCAAAGTTGTTTGCCGATGATACCCAGCGCATTCAGTCACTGGCTCCGCAGTTGGCAGGTTTAAAAGCCATTCGGCTCTATAAGCAAAAGCAGATCAATCAGGGAACCAGCCTGAAGTTTGAAACTGAACAGTCGGTAAAAGTGCTGGTTGCCTATTTTAAAAATAAATCGCCCCAGAACCTGGTGGCGCCTACTTTGGAAAATGATGCCAGTGCCAACGATTTTGGTCAGGCCGAAATTAAGATTGCCAATGGCCTGAAGATTAGTTCGTCGGCTATAATGAATGTGCATAGTTTCTCTTTCAATAAAGGAGTGCATACTTTGAGTTTAGCAAAAGGTGCAGCAGTGGTTTTAGGCTTTATAGCCGATAATGAACCATTAAAAATTTATAATGCCGGCTTAGATGGCAGCGGCAAAGACATTGATTGGTTATTTGAAGAATGATGCGTAAAATTTTATTTGGAGTTTTTTTTAGCGGACTATTTGCCTTACAAACATTGGCACAGCAAAACCGCCTGGTTCTGAAATCAGAATTGATGAAACAGGACGTGGATTATTTTAATTCGCTGGATAGTGAGGATGTGAAAAATACGGTTAGCAATGCAGAAACCTATGCGTTCCTGTCTAAAGAGATCCCCTTGTTCAACTGTCCTGATTCTGCCATTCAGAAGATCTATTATTACCGCTGGTGGACCCTCCGGAAACACCTGAAAGCTACACCCGACGGATTCATTTTTACAGAGTTCATTACCCCCATGAAACATGGCGGGAAATACAATGCCATCAGCAGTGCGGTAGGGCATCAGCTCAATGAAGCCCGTTGGTTCAACAATCAGGAAATGGCTAAACAATACGCTAATTTCTGGTTAAATGTAGATTCGAAAGAAAAAAGCCCGCACCTGCACAACTTTAGCAACTGGCTGGCCTGGACCTATTTAGATCTTTATAAAGTAAATGCAGATAAGAATTTTGTGAGCGCTAACCTGCAGGCCTTAGATCTCGATTATCAGAAATGGGAGAAAGAACGTCAATTGGCAGACCAGTCTTTCTGGCAATACGATGTAAAAGACGCCATGGAAGAATCTATTAGCGGCGGCAGAAAAGAAAAGAACATCAGGCCGACCATTAATAGCTATATGTTTGGAAGTGCAAAGGCCCTGGCCGAAATGGCCCGTTTGCAAAATGATCAAGCGCTTGTAGTAAAGTATGAACAGAAGGCGGCAGAGCTGAAACAGATCGTGGAGACCAGGCTATGGAACCCTTCGTCATTATTTTTCGAAGTAGTAAAAGAAAAAGGAGGCTTTGCCAATGCCAGAGAAGCAATTGGTTTTATTCCCTGGTATTTTAACCTGCCGGCCGATAAAAGCACTTATGCCAAAGCCTGGAACCAGCTGACCGATTCTGCGGGTTTCACCGCCCCTTGGGGTTTAACCACGGCAGAGCGAAGACATCCCGGATTTAGAACCCACGGCAGCGGACACGGTTGCGAATGGGACGGGGCA